>DATJXW010000069.1:0-20177 GCA_035499895.1 Polyangiaceae bacterium
TTGGGGGCGCGCTTCTTGGGCTTCGGCTTGCTTGAGCGGTCTTGCATGGCGGCAACATGACACCTAGCGCCGCCTCGGCCAAGTGGTCATCTTCGTTCGGCCGTGAACCCAAACCAATACGCGACCGCGAAGCTCCGAGAAGCAGTGCGGATCCTCGCAACCGGGAAAGGCGACGCCACGGAGCGAATCTACCTGGCGCGCCGACACTTGGTCAGAATCTGCGCAGATGATCTTCCGTCGAGCCTCGGGCTCGAGTTCACGCGCATCGTCGGCACCCTGGACCGGAAACTCGGGCCACGGCGAGCCGAAGCTCGAATGAACGAGCGAACGGCGAGGCCGTTGGCCGCGCGGTTGTTCGAGCTCTGGCTAGCGGCAGCGAAGGCAGCCGGAAGAGACTGTCTGTAACCGGCCACCGAGTCGGATGAAAGTGACCCAATACCCAATTAGTTGACATAATGTATCTTATGCGATCCAGCTACAGCCGGTTCCCCTGGGAATTCCGCTAGACTGCGCGGCCGCCGTGAGACTCGTGAGCGTTCGCCTGCGCAAGGATTTGGCGCGCTCGATTCGGCGCGGGCATCCGTGGGTCTATCGGGATGCGCTCGGAGGGTCGCCCGAGCTCGAGGACGGCGCGCTCGTCGAGGTGCTCGGCAAGGACGGCCGCTTTCTGGCCGTCGGGTTTTGGGATCGGGACTCGGCGATTGCGGTTCGGGTGCTCGCGACCGAACCCGGAGTCGACGCCGGACGGCTGCTCGCAGAGCGGCTCGCCGCCGCGGCGGCGTTACGCGTGGCACGTCTCGATCGCGAGCGAACGACGGCGTTTCGCTGGGTGCACGGCGAAGCCGATCGCTTGCCCGGGATCCACGTGGACGTGTACGGCGACATCGCGACGGTGCGCTTCGACGGCGCCGGCGCGCGCGGGTTCTACGGCGATTTGAGCGAGCGCTTGCGCGCGGAACCGTCGCTCGGGATCCGGCGCGTGCTCGATCGCGAGCGGCGCGCGAACGACGACGCCGAGCTCGAAGTGCGGGAAAACGGCGTGCGCTTCAGCGTCGATCTCGGACGCGGCCAAAAAGGCGGCCTTTTTCTCGATCAGCGCGAGAACCGCGCCGAAGTGGGCGCGCGCGCCCGCGGACTCCGGGTGTTGAATCTGTTCGCTTACACCGGCGGATTTTCGCTGTACGCCGCGCTCGGCGGGGCCGCCCGCACGGACACGGTGGACGTGGCGCGGCCCGCGGTCGCGGCGGCGCGGCGAAATTTCGAGCTCAACGGGCTCTCGGTCGAGCCGGCGGTCGCCGGGTTTCACGCGGTGGATGCGTTCGATTTCCTCGAACGGGCCGCGCAGCGCGAAGAAAAGTGGGATCTCGTGATCTCCGATCCGCCGAGTTTCGCGAAAAACCGAGCCGGCTTGCCCCTCGCACTCTCGGCGTACCGGCGACTCCACCGCCTGGTCGCGACGGTCGTCGCGCCGGGTGGCTTGCTGGTCGCGGCGTCGTGCTCGAGCCAGGTCGACAAGCCGACGTTCGTCGCGAGTGTCGAAGCCGGCGCGCGCGCCGCAGGCCGTCGCTTCGAGCTCGAGACGCTGCGCGCAGCCGGGTTCGATCACCCCGTGCTCCCGGCGTTCCCCGAAGGAGAGTATTTGAAGCTCGCGATCGGTCGCGTGCGCTAGACGCGCGCGGCTTCCTCGTCGAGCAGCTCGCCTTCGCCTTCGCCCTCGCGCAGCCGGAGCTCGGAACGGCGGAGCTCGGGCGCGGCCACGGGATCGTTCGCGAGATTGGCGAGGTCCGAGCCGAGATTCAGCACCACGTTCGAGAGCTCCTTGAGCTCCGCGCGCGAACGCACGCTGAGGGGCCCGATCGCGCCGAGCTGTCCCACGATCGCCTGGGCGTCCGCGAGCGAGCGCTGCAGCAGAAGCACCGCGCGCATCCCCGAATCGAGCCAGGACAGGCGCGTCTCGGCGCCCTGCGCGCTCGCGTGAGCGCGGACGTGGCTTCGGAGCTGCCGCACGCTCCAGCGCTCCTTCTCGGCCTGCTCGAGCAGCCGCTCCCGTTCGGGGGCCGCCAACCTGAGCACGGAGGCGATGTGACTTGCGGTGATGAGCTCCGAACGCCGTAGATTCGGCTGCTCGAGCAGCGCCACGTGGACGCACACCGCTTCATTCAGTGTCGATTTGCGGAAGGGACAATCGGTGCGGGCGGCGAGGCGCCGGAGCGATTGCGCCTTTTTCCGGCTCTGGTCGCGCCAGGCCGCCGGATCACCGCCGAAAAACTCGCGTAAAATCAGCTCGCCGACGGCGAGCGTCCGATCGAACCCGCGCCGGCGATTGAGCGCCTGCAGCTCGGCGACGAGCGACCCCAGGCGCTCTGCCGTGTTCGACGTTGGTTCAGTGCCACCTCCGAACGCCATCTTTTGCATACCCGTGCCCAGCTCCCGCAAGCAGCTCCCCGCTCACGAGAAATACTCTACCCACACAGAGTATCGGCGCAAGAGAACGTTTCAGCGCTCGTGCGATAAATCGCATTCCTTCGCCCCTCACCTCCGCGCAGGCGGAGCAAAGTCTATAGAGGAGCGCGATTCGGCGTGAACGAGGCGGTCGGCGCGTCCACTTGCAGCGCGAGGAGCGAGCCCCCGTTCGTGAGCACGAACGCTCGCGTTCCGGCCGCCGCGGGAGTCATCGCGGAGCCGTCGGCCATGTGAATACCGTCGATGAGATCGCCGCCGAGCGGCGAAATCAAGAACACCCCGAGCCGCGTGGTCGAGACCAGCAAGGCACCCGCGACGGGCACCGGAGCCGAAAAACCCCCGCTCGGCAGCGACCGCCGCCAGATTTCACTGCCCGTCTCCGGGTCGAGCGCCCAGAGGCCGCTCGTGCCGCTCGCCGCGAGCAGGTAGCGGCGAGCGGGCGTCGGGGGATTGAGGTGCGCCGGCTGCGACCAGAGCACGAGGTCGGCGACGCCGAGCACGCCCGAATTCGACCAGACTTGGCTCCCGGTTTCGGCGTCGAGCGCGTAGACGCCGCCCGCGTAGCTCGCGACGAACACGACCGGTCCGGTTCGCAAGGTATCGGGCACGGGAGTCGTATCGACGTCGAGGTAGCGCGGCGCTTCGCCCGTCTGCGCTTCGACTTCGGCGGCGAGATCGACCGGTTGCCAGCGTTCGGCGCCGGTCGCGGGATCGAAAGCGCCGACGGTGCCGTCGCTGAACCCCGAGTAGAGCTTGTCGCGAAAATACGTGATGCCGGAGTAGCCCGCGACTTCCATACCCATCGCCGGCGTGCGGTGCTGGTGCCACCGCATCTCTCCCGTCGCGGGATCGAGCGCGAGCAAGGTGTCGTTGGCGTTCGCGACGAAGAGCAAGCCGCGCGCGAGCACGGGGCGACGGCTCACCTCCGCGTTCGTCATGAAGCGCCAGAGCAGATGGCCGTCGTGGGCGCGCACCTTGTAGAGCGCGCCGTCGTTCGAGCCGAAGTAGAGGACGTCCTCGTTCGGGTCGTAGAGCGGCGCGCATTGCACGAACCCGAGCGTTTCGAAGCGCCAGATGACGGTGCCGTCCTCGGCGCGCACGGCGTAGAGCCCGCGATCGCTCGAGCCGACGAAGACGCGGCGCCCGCGCGTGTCGAGCTCGGCCTGGCCGCGCTCGTAGGGCTCCCCCGCGCGGCGCGAGGCGGCGACGATCGACTTCTCGTAAACGACTTGCATCGAGCCGTCCGGTCGCGTGACGAACGGCGGCAAATCGGGATGCGCCCCGGAGCGCAGCGTGTCGCAGCCGGTGGCCAACGCGAGTGCGAGGAGCAGCGCCCCGCGCGTCACGGCTTGCCCGCCGGTGCCCCGGACGGAGCCGGTGCGGGCGGGTGCTCTTTGAGCTGCTTCATGAGCTCTTCGAGCTTCTCCTTCGATAAGGTCGTGGTGCCGGCTGGCTTGCCCGCGCCCTCTTGCCGCATCGCCTTCAGCTGCTCGGGGCCGAACACGTTCTTCTGCGGCATCGGCGGCACGGCGCTCGGATCGATCGACCCGAGGAGCTCCCGGGCGAGCGTGCTCACGTAGCCGAGCGGCTTGTCCGGGCTCTCGTCCTTCGAAACCTTGTCGAGCGCCTTCTTGAAGAGGTCCTTGGCGCCGTCGCGATCCCCCGCTGCGAGCGCGAGCCGGCCCTGATGATAGAGCCCGAGCGCGGCAAACTCGGTCACGTCGCTGTTCGCGAGCTCGTGATAGGCCTTGCCGGCGGCGTCTTTTTCGCCGAGCGCTTCGTGGCTGAGCCCCGAGCCTTCGAGGGAGCGCATGCGCACGTCGCCGTCCTTCTGGGCGAGCGCGCTCGCATGCACGGCGTCGTAGGCGGCGAGCGCGTCCTTGTACTTCGCGTCGTCGTAGAGCACGCCGGCCAAGCCGAGCTGCGCGAGCGAGCGGATGCTGTCGCTGCCCGCCGCCGAGCGATACGCCGCGGCGGCCGCCTTGGCGCGCGCCGCCTCGTCCGCGAAGTGCGGGCGCGTGTCGTCGAGCCCGCTCATCGGGTCGACGTCGGCCTCTTCGTCCCCGCCGACGCGACCGAACTCGTCGTTGATGCCCAGCATCAGCGTGTCGGTCGCCTTCGCTTCGACCTTGTGATGGTGCGCGCTGTAGATCTCCCAGCCGATGCCGCCGGCCGCGCCCGCGAGCAACACCCACTGGAGCAGGTTGAAGTGCTTCCGGAGCCAGCCGGTCGCCGCGTGCGTGCCGCGAGCGAGCGCGTCGTCGACCATCTCGCTCGCGTCGAGGTTGCGCTGCACGTTCGAGCGCCTCTGTTCGGAGTCACGGCGCGCCTTGCGCTTCTGCGCGGCCTCCTCGCGGATGCGCTGATTGCGATCCTTGATGGCGCGCGTGCCTTGCGGCGCGTCGGTGCCGGTTTCGGCGGGATCTTGGTCGGCCACGGGCGGCGTCTATACCACAGGGCTCCGGGGTCGCGCGCTCGCGCCGCGGCCCGGCGAAAGCAGCGGAATTTCTGGCGTCACGGGGCGTCGCCGGGCTTCCACGGCGCGGGCGGCGGCGGCGGCAGCTCGTCGGCGAGCGGCAGGAACGCAATCGCCTCGAGCGATACCCCGGTGCTCGCGTAGACGACGACCTCCACGCTCGAGCCCGGCCGGAGCCCGAGCTCGCGCGGCACCGGCGCCGCGACTTCGACCGGTGTGTCCGAGGGCGGCACCGAAAGGCGAACGAGCCGGTGTTCGTCGAGCGCGGGCACGCCGTGCTGCCGCCGTGGCGTCCCGTCCCGATCGAAGCGGATGAGGTGCGTCCCCGAGCTCACGACGACCTCGCCCGGCACCGCCCCGCTGCTCTTCGCGCGCACGATGACGCGGATCCCTCGCCCGTTGCCGCCCGGCGGCACGACCACCTCGACGGCTTGGCCGAGATCGGCATGCTGATCGAGCTTGGCGAGCTCGCGCGGCTTCGGCCCCCCGACGTGCTCGAGGATCTTCGCCTTCTCGGCGAGGCCGAGTCCGCCCGGCAGCGGATCGGGGACGCCGAGAAAACGGCGCAGCGGGGGCGCGAGCTCTTCGTGCGCCCCGAGCGCCACGAGCGCCTCCGCGAGCGCGACGCGCGTGCTCTGCATGCGCTCGTCGGCGAACGCCTTCAATAAGGGACCGATGGCGGCGTCGTCACCGAGCGCGGCGAGAGTGCGCGCCACGTAAGGACGTAGCCGCACGTCGTTCAGGGATTGCACGAGGGGACCGAGGGCGGCCTTCGGCTTGAGCTCGCCGAGTACCTTCAAGATCTCGCGTGAACGCTCGAAATCACGAGCGTTCGGCGCGAGCCACCATTCGACGAGCACGTTCTCGCCGCGCTTGTCCCCTGCCTCACCGAGCGCGAGCGCCGCGAGCCGGCGAAAGCGCACGTCGTTGCCGTCGAGGAGCTCGGCGACGAGCGGCGCGCCCTGCCCGAGCCGCGTGAGCGCGAGGGCCGCCCAAGCGCGCGCCTCCGCGTCCTCTTCGCGACCGAGCGCCAAGCGGAGCGCCGGGGCGGTCGCGGGTTTCCGCAGATCGAAGAGCACCTCGGCGGCCTTGCGGCGGACGCCGACGTCCGCGTCGTCGAGGAGCTCGGCGACCTCGTCGGCGGCGTCGCCGTCGCCCGCGAGCGCCCGACGAATCGCGGGCGGCCAGCCCTTGCCCTCGGCGCGCAACCCTCCGAGCTCGTAGCGGCCGTGCGACGCACCGATCTCGCGCAGCTTTTCGCGCAGGGCGTCGCGCTCCGAGGCGTGCGCCGGGCCGAGATCGTGCGTTTCGCCCGGATCGGTCGCGAGGTCGAAGAGCTGACAGGCGCCCACGTGCCGCGCGCAGACGAGCCGTTCGGTGCCCTGCGCGAGGAGCGCCTGGTCGTCGGTCTCGGCGTACGCGAAGCCGGCTCCCGGTTGGGCGCGGCCGGCGAGAAGCGGCCCGAGATCGCGGCCCCTGAGGCGCGGCGGGCGCGGGATGTCGAGCGCCGAGAGCACGGTCGGCAAGAGATCGATGAGCTGGACGGGCTCGGCGATTTTGGCCGGCGCGATCGCGCCGGGCGCCCACACGACGAGGGGCACCCTCACCTGCTCTTCGTAAACGCTCGAGCCGTGGTAGCGGCCGCCGTGCTCGCCGAACTCCTCGCCGTGGTCGGCGGTCAGGATGATCACGGCGTGCGGGCGAGCGGCGAGAAATGCGTCGCGGATGCGGCCGAACGTCGCGTCGGCGTCGGCGATCTCCGAATCGTAGCGGTCGATGTCGCGGTCGCCGAAGGGGTGCTCGGGGTGGTTTTCGTAGGGCTCGTGCGGGCCGAAGAGGTGCACCCAGGTGAAGAGGCGCAGATTCGCGGGCGCGTCTTTGAGGTAGCGCTCGACCTGGCCGACGCGCTGGTCGCCCTCGGCGAACTCCACCCAGCGGTACTCGAAGTCGAGCGCGCTCGCTTTGAACTTCTCGAAGCGCGGCGCGTCGATGAAGAAGACGGCCGGCGGGTAAAACGCCGCCGTGCGATAGCCGTACGTGCGGAGCAAGCCCGCCCACGTGTCCGAGTCGAGCCCCATGCCCTGGAGCAAGAGCGGGCGCATGTACTTGCCGGTCATGAGCGAGGTGACCGCGTACGAGGTGTGCGGCGTCGCCGTGTACGCGGCCTCGAAGCGGGCGCCCCCTTGCGCGAGCCGATCGATGTTCGGGGTCGTGGGGCGGGCGTAGCCGTAAGCGCCCACGTGGTCGGCGCGCAGGGCGTCGATCGAGACGAGCAGAATGTCGCGATCACGCAGATCGAGCGTGCGTTCGCCGCTACCCTTGGCTCCGTCTTCCACGCAGCGCGCCGCGTCGTCGCAGGGCGCGACCTCGGCGGGCGGCGGCGCGATGCGCGCAAGGAGCTCCACCGCGTGCCCGCCGATCGGCGCCGACTCGAGCAGGATGAAGCGGAAGTTATCGAAGTGCGACAGCCGGCGCGCCGTCGCGGGCACGAACAGGGCCGCGAGCGCCCCGAGGACCACGGGCGCGAGCCAGCCGAGCCCGCGGCTCGGCGCGGGCGCCGTGCGTTTCGAATCGGCCCCAGGCGAAGCCGCGTTCGGCGCGTCCGGCGCGTTCGGCGCGTCGAGCAGCTCCGCCACCGCGAGCACGACGAGCGGCGCCACGACGAGCGCGAAGAGCGTCAGCGCCCAATGAAACGCCGGATACAAACGCACGAGCACGCGCGCGTTCACGACCTCGGCGAGCACGACGGCGGCCGCGCCGAGCGCCGCGAATTCGCCGGGGCGGCGCTCGCGCAGCCGTCGCAGAGTCGGCGCGGCGAAGAACGCCGCGGCGGCGGCCGTGACAGCGACGAGCAGCGCGAACCCGCCGCGCGTCGCCGCCGTCGCGAGGTGCCGACCGCCGCCGACCCCGAAACCGGCGCCAAAGCCGGCCACGCCGGCGAGCGCGGCGAGGAGCGAGCGCGCCGGCCGCCGCGCGTCGGCGAAGAGCGCGTCGAGCGCGGCCCCGGCCGCCCCGAGCACGAGCCCGCCCGCAAGGAGCATCGGCACGAGCAGCGAGAGCCCGACGTCCCCTTCCCAGATGCTCGCGACGCGCCGGTGTTCGAGCACGAGCACGAGCACGACCTCGGCCGCGGCGAACGCCTGCGCGGCGAGCACGGAGAGCCCGAGGCGACGGATCACGCCGGACCGCGCGCGAGCACCCCCGAGTCGAAGCTCGCTCGGGTCACTTGAAGGCGATGTCGCCGATCTCGTAACGGCGCGTGCCGGCGGGCAGCTGCACGACGACCTCGTCGCCGATGCTCTTGCCGATCAGCGCGCGCGCGAGCGGCGCCGAGATCGAGATGAGCCCCTGGTTGATGTCGGCTTCGTCCGCGCCGACGATCTGATAGGTCGACTCTTCGTCGCTATCGAGGTTCGTGAGCGTCACCGTCGCGCCGAAGCGCACGCGATCGCCGCTGAGCTTCGCCGGATCGATGACCTCGGCGCGCGCGAGCTTGTCCTCGATGTCCTTGAGGCGCGCTTCGACGAGGCCCTGCCGCTCCTTGGCGGCGTGGTACTCCGCGTTTTCGCTGAGGTCGCCGTGCTCGCGCGCGATGCCGATCTCGCGAGAAATCTTCGGGCGCTCCTCTTTGAGGCGAGCGAGCTCGTCCTTGAGCTTCTGCGCGCCGGCCGGCGTCATGGGGACCTTTTCAGTCACGACCCCGATGTTTACCCCCGACCCGAACCGGACTGCCAGGGTCAAAGGTTTGGGATGGAGGATTTTAGCGAGGGCGCTCGCTTGCGTTCGGGGCGGTGCGCGACTAACCGACAGGGCCGATGCGTCCCGCGCCGAAAAAACGAGCGCTTCTGCTCGCCGCCGCCGCTCTGGTCGTTCCGGCGTCCCTCACGGCGCTCGGCTGCGCCGCGGAGGAGAAGGCCCCGCAGAGCGCCCTCGAGTACGCGGAGAACGCCCGTGCCAAGTACGAGCAAGGCGTCCGCGCGCTCGAAGCCGAAAACTGGGAGGGCGCGACGGAAGTCTTCAACGAGCTGAAGAAGAAGTACGGCTACAGCCGTTACGCCCGCCTCGCCGAGCTCCGCCTCGCCGACGCCGACCTCTCGCAGGACAAGTTCGCCGAGGCGGTCAGCGGCTACAAATCGTTCGTCCACGACTACCCGAACGACCCCGAGGTCCCCTACGCGCGCTACCGCGTCGCCAAGGCTCAGTACGAATCCGTCAGCATGTCCGTACTGATGCCGCCGCTCGAGGAGCGCGACCTTGCCGCGGTGAACGACGCGCTCGTGAGCATTCGCCAATTCTTGGCCGACTTCCCGGCGACGGCCTACTCGGACGAGCTTCGCTACATGCGCGCCGTGGTCGTCGGACTGCTCGCGCGCCACGAGCTCTACGTCGCGCGCTTCTATCTCGGACGCGGCAAGTTCGACGCGGCGATCGCCCGCTGCGAGCACGCGCTCGACGCCTTCGACAACTCCGGGCTCGAGCCGGAGGCGCTCGTGCTCCTCGGCGAGACGTACATGAAGTCGAAGGAGCGCGAGAAGGCGCGGGCCGTCTTCGAGCGCGTCATCAAGAAGTATCCGGCGAGCCCCTTCATCGAGCCGGCGCGGCGCTTTCTCGCGGTGCTCGGCCCCGCTCCCGCGAACACGGCGCCGCCCGCCGACGCGACCCGGGCCGACTGAGTCGGCGCTCTCGCGCGCGCCGCAGCCGAAAGCGCGTCAGGGTTTCACCTGCGGCCGGCGCTTCGGCTCGGCCGTACCGAGGTCGATCTTGGTGTGGACCGCGGCCCACGGCATGAACCAGATCACGGCGACGAACAGGAACACGAAGGCGCCGACGGCGAGCTGAATGCCCCAAGGCGCGCCGGCGAGCAGCATCGCCGCCTCGAGCAGGCCCGCGATGGCCCCGACGAAGCTCGACATCGCGACCGGCCAGAGCCAAAAGATCTTCCAATCACCCGCGCGGTGCGCTTCGCGCAAGTCGTCGATACCGAAGTGGAGCTCCACCTCCGTGCCCGCCGCGGGGCCGATCACCGTCTTCTGGAACGAGGCGAGCTCGTCGGGGTTCGGGGCGCCGGTGGACGCGCCGTAGAGCGCAAACTCACCCGCTTCTTCGCGATCGAGCCGGCGCGCTTGCGCGCCGACGTGCTTGAAGACGATCCAAAACGTGAGCGCGGCGAGCGCGAAGAGCCCGACGCTCGCTCCGACCAGCACCCACATCGCCGAAAGGCTATCGCCGCGGCGCCCGAGGCGCCAGAATCGGCGTCGGATCTTGGAGGAACGGGTCGATGGCTGAAACGAACGAAGACGGGACGAGGCTCGCCGCCGCGGCCGTGACGGTGCTCGTCGTCGACGACGAGAAGAACATCCGCCGCACGCTCGGCATGGTGCTCGACGGGGACGGCTACAACGTGCTCGAGGCCGAGTCCGGCGAGCAGGCGCTCGAGCTCCTCGCGCAAGCGGGCCGGCCCATCGATCTCGCCATCCTCGATCTCAAGCTGCCCGGCATCAGCGGCATCACCGTGCTCGAGCGCCTGCGCGCCGAGGAGGCGACGCGCGAGCTCCCCGTCATCGTGGTGAGCGGGCACGCCACGGTGCAAGACGCCGTCCAGGCGATCAAGCTCGGCGCGAGCGACTTTTTCGAGAAGCCGCTCAGCCGCGAGCGCGTGCTCGTGAGCGTCGGCAATTCGGTGCGCACCGCGCGGCTCACGCGCGCCGTCACGCAACTGCGCGCCGAGCTCGAGGCCCGCTACGAAATGATCGGCACGAGCCCGTCGATGCAGCGGCTCTACCAGCAGATCGACCGCGTCGCGCCCACGCGCGCGAGCGTGCTCATCACGGGCGAAAGCGGCACCGGCAAGGAGCTCGTGAGCCGCGCGATACACCGGCTGAGCCCGCGCCGCGACGAGCCGTTCGTCCGCGTGAACTGCGCCGCGATCCCGCGCGAGCTCATCGAAAGCGAGCTCTTCGGCCACGAGCGCGGCGCGTTCACCGGCGCGCAGGGGCGAAAGCGCGGCTTTTTCGAGCAGGCGCACGGCGGCACGCTCCTCCTCGACGAGATCGGCGACATGGCGCTCGTCGCGCAGGCCAAGGTGCTCCGCGCGCTCCAAAACGGCGAAATCGTGCGGCTCGGCTCGGAGCAGATCGTGAAAGTCGACGTGCGCGTGCTCGCCGCCACGAACAAGGACCTCCAGCGCGAGGTCGGAGCCGGCAATTTCCGCGAGGATCTCTACTTCCGGCTCGACGTGTTCCCGATGAAGTGCCCGGCTCTGCGCGAGCGGCGCGAGGACATCCCGCTCCTCGCCGAAGCGTTCGTGAGCTCGTTCTGCAAGGAGAACGGCTTGAGGCCGAAGCGCATCGATCCGTCCGTGCACGAGTCGCTCGCGCGCCGGCAGTTTCCGGGCAACGTGCGCGAGCTCAAGAACGCGGTCGAGCGCGCGGCCATCCTCGCGAGCGACGTGATCACCGTCGCCGACCTGCCCGAGGATCCGCACCTCTCGCCGTTCGACGACGAGGGCGACGCCGACGAAGCGCCCGTCTCGCGCGCGAAGCCGGGCGAGCGTCCGACCCTGCGCGAGCACCGCGAAGCCTCCGAGCGCCGCTACATCATCGACACGCTGAAAGAAGCCGACTGGAACGTCTCCAAAGCGGCCGTCACGCTCGGCGTCGAACGCACGAACCTGCACAAGAAAATTCGCGCGTACGGCATCAAACGCGGCGAAGCGTAGGAGCCGGGTTCGCCGTACGGCGCCGCGCGGCGCCTGCTGCCAGCGCCATTTCGGGTTCGGCGCGCGCGTGCAGGCGCTGGCAGCACGCGACGTTCGGCGCGTGCAGGCGCACCCCGCTCAGGAATAACCGCTCGAACCGAAGCCGCCCTCGCCGCGCTTCGTCACGTCGAGCTCTTCGGCGAATTCGAAGCGCGCGCGCGTGACGGGCGCGATCACGAGCTGCCCGATGCGCGCGAGCGGCTCGACGACGTACGGCTCCTGCCCGTGATTCACGAGCAAGACGCCGACCGGGCCGCGGTAATCGCTGTCGATGGTGCCCGGCGCGTTCACCATGCCGATGCCGTGCTTGAGCGCGAGGCCCGAGCGCGGCCGCACCTGGCCTTCGTAGCCGTCCGGAATTTGGAGCACGAGGCCCGTCGGGATCAGGCGGCGCTCGCCCGGCGCGAGCGTCACCGGCTCGGCGAGCGCGGCGTGAAGATCGGCGCCCGCCGCGGCGTCCGTCTGATACGCGGGGAGCGGCACCGCGACCGGCCCCGTGCGGCGCGCGAGCACACGCGTCACGACGGCGCTCCCAAGCGGTGGCGCTCGAAAATCTCCTCGGCCATCGACTCGAGTTTGCGCGCTTCACGCTGGATGTCGGCGTTGTGCCGGTACGCGGGCGACGTGAACACGTAGCTCGAGAAGGCGCGGTAGCTCTTCGCCACCTCGAGCTCGTTGCCGATCTCTTTGCAAATCGCGATCGAGCGCATGAAGTAATCCACCGCTTTCACTTCGTGACCGTCGCCCCACGCGCCCGCGCCCGTCACCTCGCCGAGCGTCCGGAGCGCGATGGCGAGGTGCGGCTTGCTCCGCACCTGCCCGAGGAGATCCACCGCGCGCTTGATCGACTCGCGGGCGCGCTTCAGGTCCTTCTGCTCGAGGTACGCCTTGGCGAGGCCCTGTTTGGCCTCGGCGAGGTGCAGGCGATCGCCCGTTTCGTCGCAGAGCCCTTCGGCTTCGGTGAGCACCTTGATCGCCTCCTCGGTGCGCTTGAGCCGGAGCAACGCCTCACCGATGTTCGTGAGCACGAGCGCGATGCGGTTGTGCTCGCCCACGTCGCGCGCGATGGCGTGCGCCTCGTAAAAGAGCTTGAGCGCTTTGTCGGCCTCGCCGTGATCGAGCGCGAGATCGCCGAGCGCGTTCAGGCTCTCGACGATGCCGAGCGGGTCGTTGCGCTCGCGCCGGATCGCGAGGCTCGCCTCGAGCGCTTCGCGTGCCTGGGCTTGCTGGCCGTGATCGCGCCAGACCAGGCCGATGTTGTTCAGGCTGAGCGCGATGGAGCGGCCGTCGCCGAGCTCCTTGCGCATGTCGAGCGCGGTGCGCATCTGCTCGAGCGCGGGCTCGTACTCGCCGCGCATCCACAAGAGCTTGCCGATGTCGTCGTGGCTCGCGGCGACGCCGCGCCGGTCCTTCACGACGCCGAAGAGCTCGAGGCCGTGCTCGAGGTGCTCGCGCGACAGATCGAGCGAGCCCGTGTCGCGATGCAACCGCCCGATGCGGTTGTGCGCCGCGCCGCCCTTGCCCTTCAAGCCGAGCCGGTACGCGAGCGCGAGCATTTCGCGGAACGCGGCGAGCGCTTCGTCGGTGCGCCCGAGCTGCCCGAGCACGTCGCCGTGGTCGTGGAGGGCGTCGAGCCGCCGCCGCGCGTCGTCTTCACCGAGGAGCTCGAGGCCGCGCCGGTAGTGGTCGTTCGCGCGTTTTTGAGCGTATTGAGCGCGTGCGAGGCCGCCCGAGTCGATGTACGTGAACGCCGCGCGCGTGAGGCAGCCCGCGAGCTCGAGGTGGCGCGCGAGCATCGCCGAGTACTCTTCCTGGCTCCTGACGTTGTCCTTCTGCGCGAGCCAATCCGCGATCGTCTGGTGCCGCCGGCGGCTCGCCGCGGGCGAAATCATCTGCGCGATGCGCTCGCGCTCGAGGTTGTGCTTGAACACGTACTCGACTTCACCCGGGAACGCCGAGTCCGGCAGCCGGAGCACGTAGTCGCGCTGCACGAGCTCGCCGAGCGATCGCTCGATTTCGGCGACGTCGCTCTCCGTCTTCGAGTTCCACAGATCCGGCGCCTCGCGATCCATGCGCGCGAGCGCGACCAGGCCGCCGAGCCAGAACACGCTACCCATCGCCGCCGCGTGCTCGAGCAGGCGCCGCTCGACCGCCGAAAGCACGGCGAGGCGCGCCGCGACGGCGTCGTCCATCGTGAGCGGCATGCGCGCGTGGTTCAGCCGCTCGAGATCGACGTGCCACACGGGCGGCTCGCCGGGCTCGCCCGCGTCGCGGAGCACCCCCGAATCGAAGAAGATCCGCACCATGTGCGCGAGCAGGCCCGGGTTGCCGCCCGCCATGCCGAGCCCCGCTTCGAGCAGGCGCTCGGGCGGGCCGTCCTCGCACGGCGTGAGCAAGGCTTGCATGATGGCGCGCGCATCGACGCTGCCGACCGGCGCGAGCTCGACGAGATCGTGACGCGAGCCCGCGGCTTGGAGCCAGCGCTCGTGGCGGCTCAAGAGCTCGGGGCGCGCGAGGCAGACGACGAAGATCGGGCCCTTGAGCTCTTGGATCAGGTACGTGAGAAGATCGAGCGAGTCTTCGTCCGCGTCTTCGAGATCGTCGAGCACGAGGCAGAGCGGCGCGCGCCGCGCGTCCGCCTCGAAGAAGCTCCGCAGCACGGCGCGCCGGATGAGGCGCGCTTGCGCCGGATCGTCGACGACTGCGCGGGTGAAGGGGCTATCCGTGAACGAGAGCCCGCAGAGCCCGCCGAGAAAGTAGCAAACGTCGCCGACGCGCCGGTCGTCGAGGATGCTCGCGACCTCGTCGCGCACGCGCACGATGCTCGCCTCGTGCGAGAGCCCCTCGTGCAGATCGAAGACGGACCTGAGCAGGCTGTCGAAGAGTCCGTAAGCGAGGCCCTGGGCGCGCGGGGAGCCGCGGTAGACGCGCGGGCGCCGGCTCGCGGGCAGCTCGGCGAGGAGTTGCTCGGCGAGGCGACTTTTGCCGATGCCGGCCGGCCCCACGACGGTCGCGACGCGGAGCTCGGCGCGCGCGAGCACGGAATCGTAGATTTGCTTCAGAAATGCGAGCTCGCCGTCCCGCCCGATCACGGGCGCGCGGACGAGCGGCGCGGCGTTGGATGGCGGGGCGTCTTCGCTCAAGCCGCGCGAGTCTCGCCCCGTTCACGGCCTTGCTCAAGGCTCGGAAAAAGGATAGCCCTTGGCCGCGAGCCCGGAGGAGCCTTCGACCTTGCCCCGGGCAGAACCGGCTTGCAAGGCGGGGCCCTCTCGGTCCAGGCTGGGCCTCGGCCCCCTGCCCTCAAACGTTCGAAAACAGTCCGTTTTGGTCTAAGCTTTTCGTTCCGCGTGGCGCTTCCCGAACGCACCCCCACTCAATCGACCAACGCCGAGAAGCGCTCGGTCGGACGCGGGCTTTTCCGCAAGTGCGCCGGCTGCGGCGCCGTCTTCACGGTCGAAGAGCTCGAGGCGCGCTTCAGCGTCTGCGGCACGTGCGGTCATCACCACCCCATGCCGGTGGACGATTGGACGCGGCTCCTGCTCGACGACGCGGAGCTCGAGGTGTGGGACGAGCACATCGCTCCGACCGACCCGCTCGCTTTCGACGACGGCAAGCCGTACCCGGAGCGCCTCGCCCGCGCCCAGCGCAACACCGGGCTGAGCGAAGCCATCCGCATCGGCCGCGGCCGGATCGACGGCTGTCCGGTCGCGTTCGCCTGTTTCGCGTTCGGGTTCATGGGCGGCAGCATGGGCTCCGTCGTCGGCGAGCGGATGACCCGCTTGTTCGAGCGGGCGACGCTCGAGCGGCTGCCCGTCGTGCTCCTGCATTCTTCGGGCGGCGCCCGCATGCAGGAAGGGATTTTGAGCTTGATGCAAATGGCGAAAAGCGTGGCCGCACTCGGTCGCTTCCGGGCCTGCAAGAAGCCGTACGTCAGCGTGCTCCTGCACCCGACCACGGGCGGCGTCGCGGCGAGCACGGCCCTGCTCGGCGACGTGAACATCGCCGAGCCGAACGCCCTCATCGGCTTCGCCGGGCCGCGCGTCATCGAAAACACGCTCCGCACGACGTTGCCGGAGGGCTTCCAGAAATCGGAATTCCTCGTGGCGCACGGCATGGTCGACGCCATCGTCCCGCGCCTCGAGCTCAAGGCGAGCCTCTCCACCTTGCTCGGCCACCTCGTCGGGAGCGCTGCTTGAGCGATCTCGCCAAAACGCTCGAGCGGCTCTACGCGCTCGTGCCTCGGGGTCAGAAGCTCGGGCTCGAACGGATGCAGGCGGCGTGCGCGCGTTTCGGCAACCCCGAAAAGGCGTTTCAGGCGATTCACGTCGCCGGCACGAACGGCAAGGGCACGGTGTGCGCGTTCACCGCGTCGATGGCGCGCGCAGGCGGCCGCCGCGTCGGCATGTACACCTCGCCGCACCTGAACCGCTTCGCCGAGCGCATTCAGATCGACGGCGCACCGATCGAAGACGTGCAGCTCGTCCGCCTGCTGAACCAGGTGATGGACGCGGCGCCGGACCTCACCTTCTTCGAGGTCGCGACGCTCGCGGCGTTTCTCGCGTTCCGTGAGGCGGGCGTCGACCTCGCCGTGCTCGAGGTCGGCCTCGGCGGCCGCCTCGACGCGACGAACGTCATCCCGCCGCCGGTCATCGCGGCCATCACGCGCGTCTCGTTCGACCACATGGTCGAGCTCGGCGACACGCTCGGCAAGATCGCCGCCGAGAAAGCCGGCATCATCAAGGCGGGCTCGACCGTCGTGCTCGGGAAGATCCACCCCGAAGCGCGCGCCGTCATCGAAGCGAAAATTCAGTCGGTCGGCGCGCGGCTCTTACCGCTCGGCACGCCCGAGCCGATCCCGGGGGCGCCCCTCGCCTACCCGCGCATCGCGCTCGTCGGGTCGAACCTCGCGGTCGCCGTCACCATCGGGCGCGAGCTCGGCATCGCGCCGGATCTTCTGGCCCAGGGGCTCGAAGCCACGCAGTGGCCGGGCCGGAACGAGCTCCTGCACCGGAACGGGCAGGAGCTCACGCTGCTCGATTGCGCCCACAATCCGGACGGCGCCGTCGCGCTGTCCCACGCGCTCGATCCGAGCGTGCTCGGGGAAATCGAGTCGCGGCGGGAGATCGCGCTCGTGTTCGGCGCCCTCAACACCAAGAACTGGCGCGCAATGCTACGGCGGCTCGAAAATGTCGCCGGGCACCGCGTGTACGTGGCACCCCCGGTCGCGAAGGCCGTCGATCCGCGGGAAATGACGAGCTTTTTGCATGGCGAGGTCGCGGCGGACGTGGGCCAGGCGCTCGATCGCGCCCGTACCCTCGTCGGGCCGAGAGGCGTCGTGGTGGTCACGGGGTCGACTTTCTTGGTCGGCGCGGCCCGCGCGCTACTCTTGAACCTGCCGAGCGATCCGCCCGTCGCGCTGTGAACGCGAGGTGCCGGCGCCCGTGCTCGCGTCGTGGCACGCGGGTTGCTTTGCCGTCCGTCACCTTGACTCCACACTTTCGAAACCAAGCTCCATGACACGCCAACTCTTCGGGACGGACGGGATCCGCGGCCGCGCCGGTATCGAGCCGATGACCCCCGAGCTCGCGCTGCGGCTCGGACGCGCCATTGCGTACGTCGCTCGGCGGGGCGGCTCGCGCATCCCGCGCATCCTCATCGGCAAGGACACGCGCCTCTCAGGCTACATGCTCGAGCAGGCGCTCGCCGCCGGCATCTGCGCGATGGGCGGCCGCGTGCTGCTCACCGGTCCCATCCCGACGCCCGCCGTCGCGAACCTCACGCAGACGATGCGCGCCGACGCGGGCGTCGTCATCAGCGCGAGCCACAACCCGTTCGCCGACAACGGCATCAAGCTGTTCGGCCCCGACGGCTACAAGCTGCCCGACGAGGAAGAGGCCGCCATCGAAGAGCTCCTCGCCGACCCGAAGCTGCTCGCGCTCGGCAAATCGGGGAGCGGAGTCGGCCGGGCGGAGCGGCTGGACGACGCGTTCGGGCGCTACGTCGTGTACGCGAAGAGCACGTTCCCGCGCGAGCTCACGCTGCGCGGCTTGAAGATCGTCGTCGACGCGGCGCACGGCGCGGCCTACCGCGTCGCCCCCGCCGTGCTCGAAGAGCTCGGCGCGGAGGTGTGTTGCATCGGTTGCCGGCCGAACGGCGTGAACATCAACCGCCTGGCGGGCGCGCTCCACCCGACGCAGGTCGCCGCGGAAGTGAAGAAGCGCAAGGCGAACCTCGGCGTCGCGCTCGACGGCGACGCCGACCGCGTGATCTTCGTGGACGAGCACGGCGAAATCGTGGACGGCGACGCGGTGATGGCGCTCTGCGGCACGCGGCTTTCACGCGCCGGGCGGCTCGCCAAGGGCACCGTGGTGGCGACGGTGATGAGCAACATGGGGCTCGAGCGCGCCCTCGCGGCCGCGGGCGCGAAACTCCGGCGCACGGCCGTCGGCGACCGCTACGTCGTGGAAGAGATGCGCAAGGACGGGCTCACGTTCGGCGGCGAACAGTCGGGCCACCTCATTTTCGCCGAGCATGCGACGACGGGCGACGGCACCGTGGCCGCGCTGCAAGTGCTCGCGATCATGCTGCGTGAAGAGCGACCGCTGAGCGAGCTCGCGCGCGGGATGGAGCGGGTGCCGCAGGTGCTCGAGAGCG
This sequence comes from Polyangiaceae bacterium, assembly GCA_035499895.1. Classification (GTDB taxonomy): domain Bacteria; phylum Myxococcota_A; class Polyangia; order Polyangiales; family Polyangiaceae; genus PMG-095. The sequence goes on from DATJXW010000069.1 coordinate 18,351, forward strand.
TGAAGCTCCCCTCGCGGCGCCCGCTCGAACAGATGTCGGAGCTGTCGAGCCGCATCGCCGCGGCCGAAGCCGAGCTCGGGACGAACGGGCGCGTGCTCGTGCGCTGGAGCGGCACGGAGCCGAAGCTCCGGCTCATGCTCGAAGGGCCGGACCCGGCCGCGCTCAAAGCGATGCTGAGCGAAATGGCCGAAGCCGCGCTCCGCGATACCGCGAGCGCCTAGCGCCGAAACGGCCGAGCGCCGGACGACACGGCGAGCGCCGGCGAGCGCCCGACGACACGGCGAGCGCACCCCCACAAAAAGCGTTCGGCGCGGGAGCCCTTGCGAGCGCCCGCGCCGAAACTCGTTCGATCGGCCGCTATCAGCCGCCGGCGCCGGCCGAAGCGCTCGCCGAAGCGCTCGCCTTGACCGACACGTTGATCGACACGGCCGCGTCGGCCTCGGCCTTGAGCGAGCCGACGAAGCAAGCGCCGACCTTGAGCGCCGCGTCACCGCCGCCCTTGACGGCCGCCTCGGCGCCCTCGAGCGACGTCTTCACTTCGCCCACGGCGCTCTCGAGCTTGCCCTTCATGCCCATCGAGACCTTGAGGATGGCGGGCAGATCTTTGACGATCGCGGTCTCGAGCTTCACGGACGCCTGCGCGTCGGCGGAGCCCTCGACCTTGGCCACCACGGACGCCGGCTTGCACTCGGCCTTGGCGCTCACGGACGCGTTGCAGTGCGCCTTGCACTCCGCGCTCATCTGCGGGGGCTTCACCTCGCCGCTGCACTTCGGCTCCTTCATCTCGACGCTGCAGTTGCCGGAGCACTCGCCCTTGCACTCGCCCTTGGCCTGCACGGTGCAGGTCGCGCTGCACGTGCCCTTGCAGCTGCCGCTGCAGTTCGCGTGCGCGGTGCCCTTGCACTTGCCGTCGCACTGACCGGCGCACTTGCCCTTCGAGTCCTTGCCGTCGCACTTGCCGTCACAGGTGCCGTCGCACTTGCCGGAGATGTCCGCCGAGCACTCGCCCGAGCACTCGCCGTTGCAGCTGCCGTTGCACTGAGCGCCCGCCTGCACGTCGCAATCGCCGTCGCACTTGCCGGAGCACTCGCCGCTGATTTTGCCGCCTTCGCACTGGACCTTGGCTTCGCCCGGCTTGACCGACGCGTCACACTTGCCGGCGCAATCGGCCACGGCGTTCATCGACGCCGAGCAGCGCGGGGGCTTCACCTCGACCTTGAGGCTGCCCTTGGCCTTCGCCTTGACCTCGCCGACGAACTTCACGGCCGCGTTGCACGCCGCCTCGGCCTTTTTGCCCGGGCCGTCGCTGGCCGGCTTGAGGTCGGCGTCCGTCGCGCCGAGGTCCTTCGCGAGGTTCGCGCACGCCGTCGTCACCTCGCCCTCCACGTCGCCCGCGATCTCCTGCAGATCGGCGCCGGCGGCGAGCGCGGCCTTCACCTTGCCCTCGAGCTCGCCCTTGAGTCCGAAGTTCGCGCTCATGAGCGCGTTGGCGTCCGCGATGTTGGCTGGGCAACCACCGGGCAGCGCACCACCACCGGGCAGCTTGTCGGCACCAGGCATGCCCTTCATGCCATTTTTGCCGCAATCCATCAGCAACGGCGACGCGAGGAGCGCCACTACGACGAGGGCGCCACCAACTCTATGACCACGATTCGGACGCATGATGAATCCTCCTCCGAGACCCGACCGACCCCGCGTCGCCAAAAAGCTCCACGGTTCCGGGTTCCTGGGCTCGGTCGGGTGCGACCCTACTCCCTCCGCCCGGGCGTTGGGAATTCAAAGATAAAATCCAAGTAGAATCCACTGGTTATGAGCGCAACCCAGCCA
>DATJXW010000070.1:0-13430 GCA_035499895.1 Polyangiaceae bacterium
CCTCGCGGACGAGCTGGAGGATCTCGAGCGACGCGCCGCCCGAGGCCGTGGGCGCGAAGAACGCGTCGCTCACGCCCGGCCGCGGCTCGATGCGCGGGTGCGCTATTTCGGGGAAAACGAAGGTGTGCGGCGGGCAGAACAGCTGGTTTACCGCGGCGATGAGCCCGGGGTCGGAGCGCCAGTTCACGCGCATGGTCGTGCGCCGCGCGCGGCCCGCCGCCGCGAGGTAGGTGAACACGTCGGCGCCGCGGAAGCCGTAAATCGCCTGCTTCGGATCGCCGATCAGAAACAGCGGCAACCCGCCCGCGACGAAGACGCGCTCGACGATCTCCCACTGCACCGGATCGGTATCCTGGAATTCGTCGACCAGCGCCGCCTTGAAGCGCTGCCGCAGGCTCTCCGCCACGCTCGCGCCGCCCGGTCCCGCGAGCGCGTCCGCCACGCGCCCGAGCAAGTCGTCGAAGCCGAAGACCTTCTGCCGCTCCTTGCGCGCCGCGAGCTCGGTCGTCGCGTAGTGCACGAAGCCGCGGTCGAGCTCCATCAGCCCGTCGAGCGCTTCGGGCACGAGCTCGGCGCGCGGATGCCGGCGCACCTCGCGCAGGAGATTGCGCAGACGCGGGAGCGGCGGATCCGGAATGTCGGCGAAGAGCTCCGGAAGCTCCGCCACGTAGCGGTGCCAGAAGTCGTAAATCACGTCCTCGTCCAGCTCTTCGAGGTCCTTCGCGAGCTCGGCGCCGTAGGGCGCCCCGGTGCGGAGCGCGTGATCGTGGAGCACGCGGTGGCAAAAGCCGTGAATCGTCGTGATCGGCGCTTCGTCGAGCTCGGCGACGGCGCGCTTCAAGCGCTCGAGGCTCGCCGGGTCGCGGTGCGCGTCGCAGATGCGCACGAGGTCCGGCTCCGTCTTCGCGAGCTCGGCGGCGTGGCCCGAGAGCACCTCGAGCGCCTGATGCAGGCGCCGGCGAATCCGCACGCGGAGCTCGGCCGTGGCGGCTTCGGTGAACGTCATTACCAAAATCTCGGACGGCGCGAGCTCTTTCTCGAGCACGAGGCGGAGCACGAGCAGCGTGATGGCGTGCGTCTTCCCCGTCCCGGCGCTCGCTTCGACGAGCGAGGTGCCGGCGAGCTTCAACGTCACGGCGTCGAAGAGCTCCATCATCAGGGCGTGCCCTCCACCAAATGCGCGAGCACCGGGTCGTAGACGCGCGCGGCGAGCTCGTGAAATTCGGTGCGTTCGAGCGGCTTGTCGTCGGCGTCGAACGCCGCGTCGAACGGCGGCAAGCGCTGATCGAACGCGAGCGGCGCGTGCGGATCGAACTCGATCGCGTCCTCGTACGCGGAGACGCTCGAAGCGAGCGCTTCGGCCGGCGTCTTCGGGCCCTTCGTCTTCGTCCCGCGGCGGAGGCCGAGCAAGTACGAGTGGCTCACGGTCGACAAGAACGGCAGCGCCCGCGCTTGCCCGGCGACGAAGCACCCCACGAGCTCGGCGAGCAGGCGCCGTGCCTCGGCGACCTCGAGCACGCGGAACGCCTGCACGTTCGGGCCGACGACTTTGCGGACCTCGTCGCGCGAGACGAGCGTGCTCTTCACGCCGTACCCGGCCGCCGCGAGCCCGACGTGCCGGATCCAGAGCTCGAGCAGGCGCCGCGCCGACGGCTTCGAGAACGTGTGCACGACGCGGCCGCCCGGGAACATGCAGTCGATCGAACCGGTGACGCGCGGCCCCTGGTCGAGCTGGACGGCGAGCTCGAGCGGGTCGAGCTCCGGGCCGCCGCGGCGCTCACGCACGACTTCGGCGATGCTGAGCGCCTCCTCGCGACGATTGTCGAGCACCTTGCGGCCCCATTGCCCGAGCGGGAGTTGGCCCTTGCCGCGCAAAAATCGCTCCGATTCCTGCGGGTCGGTGCCCGCGAGCGAATGCTCGAGGAGCAGCGTGCCGACCTTCCAGCGATCGAGCGCGTCGAGATCGAGCGGCTCTCGCGCGCGCACCTCGGTCTGCTCCGGAGTGAGGTAGATGCCGAGGCGCCGGTTCAAGAGGTAAGCGGGCGGCGACTTGAAGAAGCGCACGAGATCTTCGAGCGCCACCTCCGCGGGCGGCGGCGGCACCGACAGATTGCCGATGAACGACGGCTCCGCGTTCTCGAGCCGCACGAGACCCTTCGCGCCGCCCACGTGCTCCTGCGCGTAGCTGAAGAGTCGCGGATTTTTGCCGTCGAAGTAATGCGGGCTGAAGCCCTGCAGCTGGTGTTGCAAGACGAGCGACTGACGCCGCGCGCGCGCTCCGTCGGTGCCCGGCTGGCCCGCGAGCGTCTCGATGAGCTCGGCGAGGCAGACGGACGGCGCGAGCTCGCGATCGTCGCGCACGCTCTTGCCGGCGTAGGTGACGATGAGCTTCTCGCGGGCGGCGGCGAGCGTCTCGAGGAACAAGTAGCGGTCGTCTTCGCGCGGCGAACGATCGCCCGGCATGCGCGGATTTTGGCCGTTTCGCACGAGATCGAACTCGACGGGCCGCGGCGCGCGCGGGAAGGCGCCGTCGTTCATGCCGAGGAGCGCGATGACGCGGAACGGAATGCTCCGCATCGGCACGAGCGCCGAGAAGGTGACGCCGCCCGCCAAGAAGCCGCGCTCCGGCGCGACGCCGTCCACGCGCCGTTCGACGAGGTCGCGCACGACGGCGATGTCGAGCGGCTCTTCGAAGCCGGCGACCGTGGCCGCCTCGATCATGCCGGCGAGCGCTCGGCGAATGGGCGCGGTTTGCTGCAGCGTCTCGGGAGTCTCCTCGAACAGGAGCGCGAGGAGCGCCGAAACGGCGACGGACCACTCGTGGAGCGGGCGCGGCCGTTCGAAATCGCGGAGCCAGCCGAAGAGCGTGCGCACGAACCCCGCGAGCGCGCCGAGCAACACGGCGTCGTTGCCCTCGACTTCGTCGTAGCCGACGAGGCCGCCGAAAGTCGCCTGGCCGTCGTTCGGGAGCGCGTAGCCGAGCAGGAGCCGCTGGATGCCGAAGCGCCAGGTGTTCGCGCCGCCCGCGGCCGGCAAATCCAGCGCGGCGCGGTGCTCGGCGTCCATGCCCCAGCGCACGCCGGATTCCACCACCCAGCGCTTGATGGTGTCGGCGCCCGCCGCGTCGATGCGGAGACGTTGTCGCACGGCCTCCAGCAACAAAAGATCGAGCAGCTCCGCCGCCGTCACGCGCCCGCGCACCAGGCCGAGCACGCGCAAGAACACGTCACAGAGCGCCGAGTCGCGCCGGCTCCCGCGGTCGGAGACGTGAAACGGGACGAAGCGCTCGTCGCCCGGATCGCGCCGGAAGGTCGCTTCGATGAGCGGCGCGTACGCCTCGATGTCGGTGACGAGCACGAGCACGTCTTCGGGCGCGACGGGATCCCGAGCGCGCGTCATGAGCGCGAGCAGCTGGTCGTGGAGCGCTTCGACCTCGCGCGCCGGGCCGTGACACGAGTGCACGGCGATCGACTCGCCGGCGTCGAGCGGCGCGCTCGCGGCGGGCGGCGCGTTCGGGTCGAACAGGCTTTTTTGGAGGGCGCCGAGCAACGTCTCCGCCGGGGGCGCCTCGAAGAGGTCGCGCTGTTCGGCCGTGACACCCTGCTCCTCGAGCGTCGCCGAGAGCACCGCTTCGAGCTCCACGCCGACTTGCCCGAGTCCGGCGAGGAGCGGGCGCCGCGCGTCGGGTCGCGGCTCCGGCTCGAGCTCGGGCGACGGCGCGAACAGGTAGAAGTGCACGTCGATGTGGCGCGAGAGCGCGACGAACACGCGCACGAAGAGCGGCGGCAGCGTCGAGACGCCGAGCACCGAGACGCGCGGCGGCAAGACGAGCTCGCGCGAGCCGAGCAGGCGCTCGAGCAACGCCGGTTCGAGCTCGCCCACGTGGTGACAGCGCAGCCGCTCGAGGGCGCGGCGGAAGAGCCGCGGTTGAAAGCGATCCTCGGGGCCGACGTTGACGTTGCCGCCGCCCGCCCACGCGCGCGCCCAGGCCGGCCGATACGTGAGGTAGCCGTCGAAGACGGTCGCGAGCCGCGCGCAGAGCTCCGCGCGCCGCACCCCGTGTGGATCCTGCGCGAGGTAGCGGGCGATACCGGCGAAATCCGGCTCCCCCAAGAGGCCGGGCAAGACGGCGTGGAGCGCCCACTCGAGGAGCTCCTCGCTGAGCGGCTCGGTGCCGAGCGCCTGCTGGCCGAGCACGCGCCGCGCCACGTCTTCGACGAACGCGCGCGGGTAGACGAGCGGCGTCGCCCACACGCCGAGCCGCTTCGAGAGCTCCATCGACAGCCAGACGCCCATGCCGCGCCCGGGCACGACCACGGCCTCTTGCGCGAACGCGCTGCCGCGGGGCCGCTCGAGCTCGCTCGCGAGCGCCGCGACGAGCCGCTCGACGCGATTACTGCGATGGACGAAAAATGTCCCCATGGGCGGAGCGCCTCGGGTTTACGCACGGCGCCGGCGCGGCTCAAGGCCGTTTCACCCGAGCTCGGACATAGCGTGTCCCTGCCCGCGTGACGGCGCTGAGAACGCGCAGGTTCGCGCCGAAGTGATAGAGTCGCGTCGGATGGGGCGGCTTGCCGCAACGCTCGCGCTCTTCGCGTTCGCGGCCGCTTGCGGTGGCGTTTCGCGGTCGCACCACGAAGTGAGCGGCACGGGCGGCCAAAGCGTCGCGAGCCCGAGCGCCGCCGGTGCGGCCGCGATGAGCCCGGGCGGCGCGGGTGCGACGAGCCCGGGCGGCGCGGGCGCGACGAGTCTCGGCGGTGCCGGTGCGATGAGCGTTGCGGGAGCGAACAGCGGCGGAGACAAAAGCGGAGGAGCGAGCGGCGCCAGTTCGACGCCGGGCGCGTGCGCCGACTACGTCACGCCGCCACCGGGTGCACGGCTCTGTCATGGCGACGCCGAGTGCCCGAACGGGCAACAGTGCGCCCCGCCCCGCGCGGCGGTCGGCGATTGCAGCGTGTGCTCCGATCCGCCGCACGCCTGCGAAGCCAACACGGATTGCGGCGAGCGCGGGGAATGCGTCGCCGGTCCCGGGCCCTGTCCGTGCGCCGACAGCCCCGCCGCGACGCAGTGCGAGTACACCTGCGGCGGCGACGCCTACGATTGCCCGGCCGACGCGCTGTGCGACGATCTCGGAGAGTGCGTGTTCGGGCTTTGCGCCGAGGGCTACGCGTGCCCGGACGGCTACGCGTGCACGCCGCGATCGAAGGGCGCCGACCGGCACGGCTGCGAGCTCACGCTCTGCGACGTCGGTTTCACTTGTCCCGTGAACACGTATTGCTCGCCGCTCGCGACGGGGGTGGGGCACGGCTGCCTCGCTCTGCCGTGCGCGGCCGATTCGGACTGCGGCTGCGGGGCGTGCGTGAACTCGGCCTGCCACTCGGGCCCCGGCACCTGTAAGTAAGGCCCCTGCGCTCCGGGGGCGCCCTCCCGCGCGGGTGCTTGCGCCGCCACGCAAACTCACTAAAGTGCGTGCCTTTCCGCGTGGCCAAGCCCGAAGCCGAGAGAGCTCACAAGCCCCTGGTCGGGGTCATCATGGGCTCGAAGAGCGACTGGGAGACGATGCGGCACACCGCCGACACGCTCGCCGAGCTCGGCGTGCCGCACGAGGTACGCGTCGTCTCGGCGCACCGCACGCCCGACGCGATGTTCGAATACGCGGGCAGCGCCGCCACACGCGGCCTCGAGGTCATCGTCGCGGGCGCGGGCGGCGCCGCGCACCTGCCGGGCATGGTCGCGGCCAAGACGTGGGTGCCCGTCCTCGGCGTGCCGGTCGAGAGCCACGCGCTCCGCGGCATGGATTCACTGCTGTCGATCGTGCAGATGCCGGCCGGCGTTCCCGTCGGCACGCTCGCGATCGGACGCGCCGGCGCGATCAACGCGGGCCTGCTCGCCGCCGCCATCGTCGCGCGCGGCCGGCCGGAGCTCGCCGAGCGGCTCGATCGCTACCGCGCGGAGCGCAAACAAAGTGTCCTCGACCAACCCGACCCCCGAGGCTGAGCGAAAAACGCTGCGCGTCGGCGTGCTCGGCGCGGGTCAGCTCGGTCGCATGCTGGGCCTCGCCGGCCGCGCGCTGGGCCTGGATTTCCTGTTCGTCGACCCCGTGACTGAGACGCCGCCCGCCGCGTGCGTCGGCGAGCACCTGGCCCTCGACTACGGCTCGCCCGCGGCGCTCGATCGGCTCGCCGCGTGCGACGTCGTCACCTACGAGTTCGAAAATGTGCCGGTCGCCGCCGCCCAAGCGCTCGCGGGGCGCACGCGCGTGTTCCCGCCGGTCGGCGCGCTCGCGGTCGCGCAGGATCGCCTGCACGAAAAGCAGTGCTTCTCCGAGCTCGGCATCCCGACGCCGGCCTTCCGCGACATCGCGAGTGAAGACGACCTCGTGCGCGCGCTCGCCGAGCTCGGCTACCCCGCCGTCTTGAAGACGCGCCGCTTCGGCTACGACGGGCGCGGACAAGCCGTGCTGCAAACGGACGCCGACGCGAAGCGCGCGTTCGCCGAGCTCGGTAACGTCCCGCTCCTGCTCGAGGGGTTCGTCGCGTTCGAACGCGAGCTCAGCCTGATCGGAGCGCGAAGCGCGAGCGGAGAAGTGCGCTTCTACCCGCTCGTCGAGAACCACCACCGCGCGGGGATCCTGCGCCTCACGCTGGCGCCCGCGCCGAACGTCGCGCCCGAACGCCAGGCGCTCGCCGAGGGCTACATGCGCGCGCTCTTCGAGCGGCTGAACTACGTCGGCGTGCTCGCGCTCGAGCTCTTCCAGACGGGCGGGCGCCTGGTCGCGAACGAGATGGCCCCCCGCGTCCACAACTCGGGGCACTATTCGATCGAGGGCGCGCGCACGAGCCAGTTCGAGCAGCACTTGCGCGCGGTGCTCGGCTTGCCGCTCGGTTCGACCGAGCTCGCCGAGCCGAGCGCGATGCTGAACTGCGTGGGCGCCTTGCCCGATCCGAGCGCCGTGCTCGCCGTTCCGGACGCGCACCTCCACGACTACGGCAAGGCGCCGCGCGAGCGCCGCAAAGTGGGCCACGTCACCGTCCGCGCGCCCGACGTGGGGACGCTCGCCGATCGCCTGGCCACCCTGAAGGCCGTCGTCGAGCGCTCCGAGTTTGGTTAACTGGATGAAGGTTGGTTAGAGTCGCCGGTCATGAAGAACCGCTTCATGGCCGCGCTCGTGCTCTCGCTCACCGGCCTCGCCCCGGAGGCCTTCGCGCAGACCGCCCCGGGTCCGGCGACCGGAGCCCCGGCGTATCCGCCGAACCCGGCTTATCAACCGGCCCCGGCGTACTACCCCGCGTCGAAGCCCATCGAGAACATCGGCAAGACGGGCCAATTCATCTTCGGCGTCGAGCGCATCACGGGCCTCTTCATCGACAGCCAATCACTCTCTTACAAAGATCCGACGACGCGCGCCCAAACCAAGTACACGTACAAGTCGACGTCGTTCGGCTTGCTCGGCGTCGACAGTCACAGCCCGTCGGCGCTCCCGCGCTTGGCGCTCGACTACGTCGTCTATCAAGGCTTCACCGTGGGCGGCAGCGTGATGCTCTCGACGCGCGGCATGTCGCTGAGCGGCTCGGGACAAAAGCCGGCGGCACCGCCGAGCGCGAACGACGACGGCATGACGCTCTTCGGCGGGGTGCGCGCGGGCTACGCGTACCCGTTCGATTCGACCTTCGGCATCTGGCCGCGGCTCGGGCTCTCCTACGCGTACATGACTTCGCGCACCGAGCTCGTCGATCCGCCGACGGGCAAGTCGTCGGGGAGCTACGAGGTCGATTCGGGACTCGCGACGTTGAATCTCGAGGTGCTCTTCGCCGTCTCTCCGATTCAACACATCGTGGTGCTCGCCGGTCCGTATGCGGATGTAGGTCTAGGCGGGAGCTACACCCTCCTTCAGGAGAGCACCGAGCTCGACAAACGCAGCGCGAACCTCACGTCCTTCGGCCTGCTCGTGCACGCCTGCGGCTATTACTGAGCTGCGGGTGGCGGCACGCGCCTCCGTCCGCCAACACTGAAACCCGAATTCGTTTCGATTTCAGTAAGTTGAAGGAGCGGAGTGAATATTCTCACGAGCATTTGACAGGCCAATCGTTCGGGGTGTAGGTAGGGGCCCTACACGCTCCTCACTTCGACCAGGAGACATCCCATGCGAACCCTGCGCAAGCTGCTCGAGCGACTCCGCCTGCCGTTCCCGGTTTTGGCCTGATCCTCGGAAATGTCGGGTGCGCGCTTCGGCCGCGCGCCCGCTGAAGCGTCGCTGTGACCGGCGACCGTCCCCGTTTCGATCCCCGTGGCTGCTGCGCTTCCTGCCGCCACGCGCGAGACGTCCGCTCGGCGAAAGGCTCGCACTTCACGCTCTGCGAGCGCTCGGTGCTCGAGCCCCGCCGCTTCGCGAAGTACCCGCGGCTCCCGGTGCTCCGCTGCGACGGCTTCGAGCCTCGCCCATAGGATTTCGCGAAACGGCGAATTTGCCCGCGACCGAACGATGACGCTTCTGGCGGTAGCGGGGAAGGGCGAAGCTTTGCTATGAATGTGAGTCCAGGCGCTGGCTGCCTGGAGACGTTCAAGGGCAGGGCCATGGCAGCATTGGGGACGGCGGTCATCGCATTGGTGGTGGGGTTCTTGGCATGGCGGGCTGTGGCGCGTGAGCGCGTGCGCCCGGAGCGACCGCCGGCGTCGCTCGAACCGGGGTCGCTCGTGCTCGTGCGAACGCCCGATCACAAGCAGCTCGTGGCGACGGTTCTCTCACGAGGGCCGAGTCATTTTTGGATCGAGCTCATGCCGGGCGAGGCCCGCTGGTGGGTGCCCGCGACGGCGGTCGAGCCGGCGCCCGAAGAGGGCACGGCCGAGCTCGTGCTCTCGAGCGACGACACGATGATCAGGCGAACGCTTCGGCGAGAGCCTCGTCCAGTGTTGGATAGCGAAATCTGAAGTGCAGCGCCTCGAGCTTGGCGGGCACCGCCCGCTGACCGGTGACGAGCGGCTCCGCCCCCTCACCGAACAGGAGCCGCAGCGCGAACTCGGGCGCGCGTAGCCACGACGGCTTGTGAAGCGCCCGCCCGATCGCTTTGGCGACTTCCGTCGACGACACGGCGTCGGGCGCGACGACGTTGACCGGTCCCGTCACCCGCGCGTCGTCGATCGCCAGTTCGAGGGCCGAGATCGCGTCTTCGAGGTGCACCCAGCTGAAGATCTGCCGTCCGGCGCCGATGGGGCCGCCGACCATGAACTTGAAGGGCTTCGCCATGACGGCGAGCGGCCCGTCGCCGCGCCCGAGCACGGCGCCGAAGCGCGTCGATACGACACGCACGCCGAAGCGTTCGGCGGCGCGCGCGCTCTCTTCCCACTCGACGCAAACGCGCGCGAGGAAATCCTGGCCGGGCGGCGCGGACTCGTCGAGCGGCGCGTGCTCACCCGAGCGCCCGCCGAAGTACCCGACGCCCGACGCGCACACGAACACGGGGGCGCGGCGCCGCACCCGGCGCCACGCGGTGACGAGCGTCTCGGTGCTCTTCACGCGGCTCTCCAAAATCTCGCGCTTGACCCGCTTCGTGTAGCGCTCACCGACGGCTTTCCGGCCGGCGAGGTGCACGACCGCCTGCGCGCCGTCGAGCGCCGACGACAGATCGCCGGCGTCGACGTTCATGGGGTCCCAGGCCATGACGCGCACGCCGGTGACCTCGGCGAGCTCGGGCGGCATCCCCCCGGAGCGCGACAGCACCACGACCTCGTTCCCGCGTGCCGCGAGCCGCCGCACCAGCGTTTGGCCGAGGTATCCGGTGCCGCCGGTCACCACGATCTTCCCGCGATCGGTCATCGTCTCGCCGCTCTACTACGATCCGGCCGAAAGGCCCCCCTTTCGGCCGCGAAAGAGACGTAATAAAGACGAGGCATGCGTACGTCCTTCTTGGCACCCACGTTGCTCACCGGTCTCCTCGGCATGGCGTGTGCGAGCGCTCCGGCCGCGCCGTTCGATTCGCTGAAGAACGCGAATGCCACGGCGTACCGACTCCAAAACTACGAGCCGCAAGCCGCGGCCACGCCCGCCCCCGGCGCCGCGCCCGGTGCCGTGCCCGCGATTCCCGGCGTGCCGCCTGAAGTCATGAACTGGATCCAGACGGGCGCGCAGAGTCTGCAGCAGCTGATCCCGCCGGGCATCCTGCCCGGTATCGGCGGCGCGAACCCGGCGATGCCGGCCGCGACCCCCGAAGCGCCCCGCTTCCACAACTACCGCATCATCTCGCAGACGCAGATCATGGATCAGGACCTGCGCGAGAAGCTCGGGAACATCCTCGGGAGCGCGAGCAGCTTCGACAACCAATACGCGCGCTGCGCGCCCGGCGTCATCTATCCGGAAATGGGCCTTTCGTTCACCGCCGGTCCGACGGCGCAGCCGAGCGACGTGCTGATTTCGTTCTCGTGCAGCCAGGTCGTCTCGCGGAGCTTCGCCTGGCCGCACCCGGCGACGGGCATGAAGCCCGACACGGTCGAGAGCCTGACCGCGGTCGTGCAGAAGCTCTGGCCCGCAGGCACGTGACCCGGCGCGCCCGCGCGCGCGCTTTTCGCTAAGATCGAGCCGTCGTGGTCCTGCAGGCGCTGTTGAAGGCTCCGCCCGCCGTGTACGGGCTCGCCATCGGCACGCTCGGCGTGATCGTGCTCGCGCTGCTCTTGCCGTCGCGCGAGCGGCGCTTCGTGCGCGGGCCGCTCGTCATGTTCTTGCTCTACGGCGCGGCGCGCCAGGCGGTCGACCTGTTCCCGCCGACCGACGTCGTCCCGAAGCTGCTCCACTTCATGGCGGCGTTCGCGTGGTGCGCCGCCTTCATCCGCGGGCTCTTCGTCCTCTTTTCGAGCGAGCGCATCACGCGCTACGTGCGCCCCTGGCCGAAAATCGTCCGCGACATCTTGCAGGGCGTGCTCTACGTCGGCGCGGGGCTCGTCTCGCTCCGCGCCGTCGGCGTCGAGCCCGGTTCGCTGCTCACGACCTCGGCGCTCCTCACGGCCGTCGTCGGCCTCTCGCTCCAAGAGACGCTCGGCAATCTCTTCGCCGGGCTCGCGCTCCAGAGCCAGCAGACCATCGCCGTCGGCGATTGGGTGCGCTTCGCGGACGGGCCGGAAGGCGTCGGCGAGATCATCGAAATCAACTGGCGGGCCACGCACTTTCTGACGGTGGCGCGTGTGCAGGTCGTGGTGCCGAACGGCGTGCTCGCGCGCTCGACGGTGAGCAACTATTCGCGCCCGACCAAGCTCGCCGGCGTGAGAACCGAGGTCGTCCTGCCCTACGCCGTCTCGCCGGAACGCGTGCGTGCGCTCGTTTTGCCGGCAATTCACGGCGTCGACGGCGTCATGCCCGAGCCGCACCCGTTCGTGCTCGTGAGCGGCTTCAACGACTACGGCGTCGCCTACTCCGTCCGGTACTGCATCACCGAATACGGCCGCCGCGACCTGATCGAAAGCGCCGTGCGCCAGCGCCTCCTCTACGCGCTCAAGCGCGCCGGCGTCGAAATCCCCTACCCCTTTCACCAGGTCGACTTCGTCGGCCCCGCCGCCGCCAAGCTCGCCGGCCTCGGCGCATCCAGCGCGCCCGCCGACTCGGACCTCGCCGCGCGCCTCGGCAAGAGCGAGGTGTTTCGCGGCGTCGACCGCGCCGCCCTCGCGCGGCTCGGTGAAAGCGCGCACGTCGCGCTCTACTCGCCGGGCGAAACCATCATCCGTCAGGGTGATCCCGGGAGCGAGCTCTACGTCCTCGAGCGCGGCGAGGTCGAGCTCGTCGTGGGTAACGAGCAAGGCATGCCCGTGCGAGTCGAGACCCTCGGCCCGGGCGCGGTCTTCGGCGAGGCCGCGTTCCTCACCGGCGGCCGCCGCGTGGCCACGATCGTCGCGCTGAGCGAATGCGAAGTCCTCGGCGTGCCGAAGAGCGCCTTCCACGACCTCCTCGAAAAAAACCAAGCCCTCTCCGAGCGCCTCACCCAAGTGCTCGCCACGCGCATGGACTTGCTCAGCCAAGCACTCCACAAAGCCGCCGAAACCGGCCTCGACGAAGACCGCCGCAGCGACATGCTCTTCGAGCGCATCCGGCAATTTTTCGGGCAGTGACGGCGCTCAGCGAGGCAGCGACCGCAACCGAGCGATCCCTGCCTCGCCGCGCCGCGCCTGAACGTTGCCGTGCCCGGACGTCGCCGTGCCGGGACGTCGCCGTGCCCGGATGTCGCCGTGCAGGGCGTCGTCGCGTGCGCGCCGTCCGTGGCGTCAGTGACTGTTCTGCTGCGGGGTCCCCACCGTGCCGGTGGGGGCGTTACGCGTGCCGGAGCCGGCATGCCCGGCGGTCTCGGTGTTCCGCCCCATCAGCTTGTCGCCGACCTCTTCCATCAATCCCTTGTTCGAGCGGAGCCGATTGTGCACCTCGTTCACGCCGAGCACCGAATCGGAGATGTCTTCCGCGCGCCGCTTCGAATGCCGATCCGGCACGGACCCTTCGAGCGTCACCTCTCCCTTGCTCACCGTCACCGCGATGTCGCTCGCATCGAGCTCGTCGTCGAGACTCAGCCGATCGCAAACGTCCTCACGAATGCGCTCGTCCGACCGCGTGTACCCGCGCGGACCCTTGCCCGCATGACCGCCGCGATGCGTGCGTTGACCGCCCGCGCCCTCGAACGCAGCGTGACCTTCTCCCGGCGCGCCGATACCCGGCCAAGTCGTGTGCTGCGGCCGCTGTTCCCAGCGATTTTCCCGCGGTTCGAACTCCGAGCGGTATCCGCGCTCCCCGTAATCACGCCCGTAGCGCGAGCGGTCGTCGCCAAGGTTTCTCCAATCCCACTCGTGGTAGTTCCGGGCTCGCGACTGACTGAAGTCGCCGGGCTCGTTCGACCAGCCGTAACTCTCTTCCCGCCGATACTCGGGCGCTTCGCGAAAGCGCGCCCGGTCCCAGTCCGAAACGCCGTAACGACGTTCACCTGCATCGCGCGCGCGCCCCTGAGCGGAACGCTCCTCGTAGCGACCTCGTTCCTCGGCGAACCGGTCGCGCTCTTCGCCCGATCGGCCGCCGCGTTCGTCACGGTCCGACCGCTCGCCCCACCTGCCGTCGTCTCGCATTCCCCATTCGCGTTCATACGGTCGTGCCATCGTTTCTCCTTTGGTTCGTGGAACGAAACGCGGCTGCAACGCACATGCCCGGCGGTGAAAGCCTCCAACGCGCCGCTCGCCAATCTCACGTTTGCCGATCGCCCCTGAAGCCCACCAGAACCGCCCTGCCGCCTCCCACCCCGCACCAAATCGCACCAGTGAGGCAAAAGATTGCGTGCGCCTTTCCCTCCGAACATGCCCTTCCCGACCACGCCCCCACCACGCATGCAATTTCGGTTTCGAATCCCGAACTTTCATCCCCGCCCCCAAAACCTCCGCTCCCAAACCCGAACCCGCACCCCCTCCCCTGAAAC
>DATJXW010000071.1:0-4361 GCA_035499895.1 Polyangiaceae bacterium
TGATCGCGTGGCGGATCCACCACGACGCGTAGGTCGAGAAGCGGTAGCCGCGGGTGTGGTCGACGCGCTCGACCGCCTTCATCAGGCCGATGTTGCCTTCCTGGATCAGATCGATGAGCGGAAGGCGCCCGCGGTTGTAGCGGCGCGCGATGCTGACGACGAGGCGCAGGTTCGCTTTGACGAAGCGGTTCTTCGCGCGGCGCTGCGCGCGATCGGTCTCGCGCACGCGCGAGAGGTAGCGACGGTACGCGGGTGTGTCGGGCGACGTCTCCGGCACGACGAGCTCGTCCGAACCCTCGATGCTCTCACAGCGCGAGATGCGCTCCGCGTTGGCCATCCAGATCCGATCCGAATCCGGCAAGCGCACGTCGCGGCCGAGCGACATCGAGAACTCGGTCCATTGCCGCGTCTGATCGGCGTTGAGCTTCGAGCGCTGCTTCTTGTAGAGCTTCGCGAGCTTGCGGAGCTCGACGAGCTGCGGGAGCTCGGGGCGCTCCTCGGGCGCGAGCGTCTGCACGTCCTTCTCGAGCTGCTCGAACATGAGCTCGGCGGTCGGCACGTAACCGAGCAGCGCGGCCCAGTGGTGGATCTCGGCTTGCTCCACGGCCTGCGCCGCCGACAGTTCCTCGTCGGGGCCCATGACCTGGTGCGTCGCCATGTCCCGGAAATAACGGGACAACATCGAGTCCGTCGCGGCGTCGGACTCGGGCGTGAAGGTCTCACCGGACTCGCCGAAGACCTCCGTGGTGCTCTCCGGCGGGTCCGATGGGCGCCCCGACGTCGCGCGGACGCGCGTGTCTTCGCCCTCGTCCGTGTACTCGGGCGGATCAGTCGGAACCGACCGGCTAGCCGGTACCTGGCTCGAGGCCGGCGCGCTCGCGGGTGCACGATCCTTGGACTTGTGACTAGTCGCGGACTGTGGGCGGGGGTTCATATCTGACTCCGATGCGAAACCGTCTTGCAAAATTCGCGCCTTTCGAGGCTTATCGCCCTTAGATGTCGACGGCTCGCGCGAGCTCGAGCTTGAGGGAGCGGACGCGGTGCGTCCGGGGGAGGTTGGTTGCGCGAGGCGGGTCGTCATGGCAAAAGATCCGGTCCCCCTTATCTACGCGTGAAATCGGGGTTTAGCTTCAGCCCGGCGAGGTCCGCGAGATTTTGACAGAGTGGGGCGGGGCGGCCGAAGAAGCCGCATGTTCCCGTAGGGGTGAAACGGGCAACGTCCAACAAACATTCCCGGTTAAGCGCCGGGTCATCATTCGAACACTCTCCCAAGTACCCGAGGGGGGTCGCAGTCTGTCAACACACGTCATTGGGCCCGCAAGGTTTGCGGGGCGATCGGCACAGGCTGTGCCGGTCGGCTGACTCGCTTGTCGCAAGCGTCTTCGGTTGAAACGGCGGGAGGCCGTAGGGTTCGGAAGAAGCGCGCTGCGGGCCGCGCTCGGACGAGCGTCCGGCGCGTCCGGACGCTCGGTGCCGAAAGCTAGAACTGACTCAAGAAGCGCGGATCGTTTTCGAAGAGCAAGCGAATGTCGGGAATGCCGTAGCGCAGCATCGCGACGCGATCGACGCCGAGACCGAACGCGAAACCTCTGTAACGTTCGGCGTCGATTCCACAGTGGCGAAACACCTCAGGGTGAATCATTCCGGAGCCGAGCACCTCGAGCCAACCGCTCGCTTTGCACACGCGGCAGGTCGCGCGCGAGCCGTCGTCGGGGCGGCAGAAGACGCAGGAAACGTCCATCTCGGCGCCGGGCTCGACGAAGGGGAAGTAGCTCGGTCGAAAGCGAACGCTGCATTCGGGGCCGTACAGGCGCCGCGCGAATTCACTGAGCACGCCTTTGAGCTCGGCGAAGCTCGTGTGCTCGTCGACGAGGAAGCCCTCGATCTGGTGGAACATCGGCGAGTGCGTGACGTCGTCGTCGCGGCGGTAGACCGGGCCGCCGCTCACGACGGCGAGCGGCGGCTGCCGCGTGCTCATCTCACGCACTTGCACGGTGCTCGTGTGCGTACGCAAGAGCGCGCGCACGCCCGCTGTCGCGCCCTTCACGTCGACCCAGAAACTGTCTTGCATGTCGGTCGCGGGGTGATCGGGCGGGAACGCGAGCCGTTCGAAGTTGTTGCGCTCGAGATCGACCTCGGGGCCCCACGCGACGCTGAACCCGAGCGAACGGAAGATGTCCAAGATCTCCCATTTGACGCGTGTCACCGGGTGGAGGTGACCGCGCGGCGTGCTCACGCGCGCGGGCAAGCTGAGGTCGAAGGGCGGGCCCTCGAGGTCCGCGCGCCGCGCCGCCGTGAGAAGCGCCGAAAGCCGCGCCTCGAAGGCGGCCTCGACTTCGCCCTTGGCGACGTTCACCCGTTCGCCGATGGCCTTGCGCTCGGCGGGCGGGGCTTGGCCGAGCGAGCGCAGCTGCGCGGTGAGCTCGCCCTTCTTGCCGAGGATTTCGGCCTTCAGCGCGCGGAGCTCGTGCTCGCTCGTCGCGCCTTCGAAACGACTCCTGGCGCGCTCGACGATGGGCGCGAGGTCGAGCGTGGCGTTCTCGGGAGCGGACACGGGCCGCCCCGTGCTCAACCCGCCGCGCCGGCGAGTCCGACGAGCTTCGTGAACGCGGCCGCGTCGTTCAACGCCATGTCGGCGAGCGTCTTCCTGTCGAGCTCGATGCCGGCCTTGCCGAGCGCGGCGATGAGCTTCGAGTACGTGGTGCCGTTCTGGCGGCAGGCGGCGTTGATGCGCGTGATCCAGAGCGCGCGGAAGTCGCGCTTGCGGAGCTTTCGGCCCGCGTAGGCGTACTGCCACGACTTCCAGAGGACGCGCATCGCCTGGCGGTAGCGGTTCTTGCGCCCACCGAAGAAGCCCTCGGTCTGCTTGAGGACGCGCTTGTGCCGGCGGTGAGTTGCAGTTCCACGTTTGACGCGAGACATCTCGAATTACCTCTAGCTAGCTCAGCCGTACGGCAGCAGGATCTTGACGCGCTTCTCCATCGCGGAGGAGACCATGTCGTTGTCGCGCAGGCGGCGGCGGCGCTTGCGGTTCTTGCCGATGAAGTTGTGCTGCGAGCCGCCCTTGGGCCTGCGGACTTTGCCGGACCCGGTGACCTTGAAGCGCTTGGCGGCAGCGCGGTTCGTCTTCATCTTCGGCATAGAAAGCTCCAAAACCCCGGTCGAGCGCCCGGGGAGCGCGGTCTTATGACGGAAGGGGGCCGACTCGTCAAGGGAAGCGCGACCCCAGCCCCTCTTCGTCCTAGTTCGGGGCCGGCAGACACATCTTGTAACGCTGGACCCGGAGCTCGTCGCCCGGACCGGCTGCCGCCGGCTCCGTCCACGCCACGGCGAAACGGTCGGGCGGGACGAACGCCACCGCCGGCCAATCGGGCCCCGCGTAGTCGTCGCTCGTGGTCGGCGCGCTCGCGAGGGTGATCGGGTCCCCGATGCTCTTCGTGACCGTCTTCGATTGGAGGGGAACCGGGCCGAGATCGACCGATTGCTGCGTGAGGAGGATCGAGGCCGTGATGTTCGTCCCGTCCGTCGTGATGACCGGGGTCGCCTGGACGACTTCCATCAGGGTCGTCGCGTCCCCGGGCCGGTGCACGACGACCGTCGCGGGGTTACGGGCGAGGTTCGCTTCGGAGTCGTCGGGGCACGGGTTCGTGTCGCTGCGGCACCCCATGCCCGACTTCATGTCCGCCGCGGAGCACCAGAGTGCTCGGCCGTTGGTCGTGAGGTAACCGCTGCCGTATTTGGTCCAACCACCGAGCCAAACCCCCGGAATGTTCGTGTACGTGGCGGACGAGCTCAGGTAATCGCCCGGCGCGGGCTGGCACTCCGCGAGCGGATTCGGCGGGATGCCCGGAGCCTCGACGACGACCCCGCCGCCGCCGAGCGTGTAGAGGACGGCGGGACTCGTGTTGTCGTCGTAGAGAAGGAGCGAGACGGTCGTCGCGTCCGCGCCGACCGCGAGCTTTTGCGGCATCGCGCTCGTCCCGTCGCTCAGCGCGACGCTGCCGTCCGCGTTGATCCACGCGGCGTACGGCTGGTTCCCCGCGTAAAGCGCGGACGGATACACGAAGGGCGACGCCGAGTAGCCGTCGGTCAGGCCGCTGACGGCCGAGGGCTTCGGTAGGTTCGACTGCGGGCCGAGCACGACGTGCCAGACGCGCGCGCCCATCCCGACTTTGTCCTCCAGGGCGACGAAGGCGTGGACGATACCGACCACCGGCTGCCAGGCGAGCCCCGCCGCGCTCAGCGGGTCGCCCGTGCCGGCGATGGCGAGGCCGCCGAGCGTCGCGATGGCCATGAAGTCGTTCGTGGCGTCCGTCGAAACGCCGTCGAGGCGATAGAACGTGACCTCGGATTTGTTCGCG
>DATJXW010000072.1:0-28964 GCA_035499895.1 Polyangiaceae bacterium
CTGCGGGACGTTTTCGACGCGTTCGGGCGGCCCGAGGTATTCCTGAATCGCCTTCGGCACCATGCCGAGCCTGAGATCGGGCGGGATCGCGCCGTTGAAGAAGCCGAACTCGACGGGCTCGCCGTCGAAGTTCACCCCCGCGGGCCGGCCCGCGCGCTGCACGTGAATCCACGTCGTGTAGCCGCCGTCGAGGTGAAAATCGACGCCGCGGCTGATGTAGCGGCAGAGCTCGTCCGTGAGCACCTCGCACGGCTTGTCCATCAAGCGCTCGATCGTCGCGACCGTCGCGCCGATGCGGATTGCGCCGACACCGAGACCCGCTTGCACGGCGAGCGCCGGACCGGAAGGCTGCGCCCACTTGCGGCGGCGGGCCGCTTCTTTCGCGTCCGCGGCGTTCTTCGCGGCCTGCACGGCGGCGCTCGCGGCGAGCGCGGCGTCGGTGCCGCTCGGGGCTTTCTTTTTCGCCTTGCAGCCTCCGACGCTGAAGAGAGCGAGCACGCAGAGCAGGAACGACCTTGAGCGCATTTGACCTCCGGGACGCGCCGAGGTCATCTAGCACACTCGTGCTCGACATTAATCGCCGCCGCTTCCTGTTCGTCACCGGCAAGGGTGGCGTGGGCAAATCGACCGTCTGCGCGGCTTTGGCAACTGCGTTGGCGGCCTCGGGGAAGCGCGTGCTCATCGCGACCACGAGCGCGAAGGAGCGCATTTCCGAGCTCGTCGGCACCGCGCCGCTCGAGCCCCAGATCCGCGAGCTCAAGCCGAACCTCTGGGGTGTCGCGCTCCGCGCCGAGGTGGCGCTCCGCGAGTACGGGCAGCTCAAGCTCAAGAGCCGCGTGCTCGTCGACGCGCTCTTCGACAACCGCTACGTGCAAGGTTTCTTCGCGGGCGCGCCCGGGCTCAAAGAGTGGGCGCTCCTCGGCAAGGCCTGGTACCACTCGATCGAGGAGGTGAACGGCAAGCCGCGCTTCGACGCGGTGCTGTTCGACGCGCCCGCGACCGGGCACGGCCTCGACATGCTGCGCGTGCCCAAGGTCATCGTCGAGCTCGCGCCGCCCGGCGTGCTCCGCACCGACGCCGAGCGCGCGTGGCGCATGTTCCGTGATCCGGCGCAGGCGGGCGTCGTCGTCGTCACGCTGCCGGAAGAGCTGCCCGTGAACGAGACGGAGGAGCTCTGCGCCGCGCTCGCGAACGAGATCGCGCTCCCGGTCGCGGCCCTCGTCGTGAACGGCGTTCGCCCCGAGCTCTTCGACGCCGCGTCACGCAGCGAGCTCGCGCAGCGCGCCCGGCAGCTTCCGCTCGCGCCGGGTCCCGGCACCGCCGCGGTCGAGGCCGGCATCCGGCGCGCCGTGCGCGAGGGCATTCAAGCCGAATGTCGCGAACGCCTGCACGCGCTCGGTCTCGCCGAGCTCGAGCTGCCGCTCATCGTCGGCGGCGCTTCCACGGCCCGAGCGATCGGCGAGCTGTCGCGGCACTTCGCCGCGTCGTGGCGCGCGGCCTAGGGGGTGTCCTCAATTTCTCGAGCTCGCAAAGCGGCGCGGGCGGGCCCGCGACCCCCTCCACGGGGGACGGGAGTCGCGACTAATTTTCGAGCCATGGCCGAGCACACGCAAATTGGACGAGCGCGAGGTAGTTGCGGGCCGTCTTCTCGTAGCGGGTCGCCACGGCTCGGAAGCGCTTGAGGTTGTGGAAGAACCTAGGACGCAGGTTTCGTCGATTCGGCGATGGCGGGCGCCGTCGAGCGCGTCAATTGGCTCAAGAGCCTGAACGCGATCCCGCCGAGCAACAGGTCGACGCCCATGTGCACCACGCGTGCGGCGATGGGCAGCGTGATCGCGAGCGACGTGCCCTTCGAGCCGCCGAGCGCGAGGTACATGAGCGCCTCACGCACGCCGAGGCCGCCCGGCGTGAACACCGCGAAGAACGCGATCGTGTCCGCGAACACGATCGCGGCCATCAGACGCGGCGCGCCGCTCAACGGCACGTAATAGCCGATGCCGCGGCTCGTGAAATACGCCGAGAGCGCGAACGCCGTACACGACACGAGCTGCACGGCATGGAGCTTCCCGAGTAGGGCGCCGGACGGCTCCGGATGCGACATCTCGCGCTGAAACACGCGATTGTAGGTGCGCACCAACCAACCCAGAACCGCCGAATGGTACGCGAATCCGACGATGTCGAGCGCGAGCCCGGCGATCACGATCGCGAGGGCGATCCATGGTGGGATGAAGCCCGGCACGAAGAACACGCAAGCGAATCCGAAAATGAGCGACACGGCGAGCGACACCAAGAGACTCAGCGCATTGACGTAGAGAACGAGCGCCTTCGAGAAGCCGCGGTTCGCGAGCCAATACATCTGCAGAGCGTACGTGAGCACCTTGCCCGGCACGTACTTGACCAGGTTGCTCGAATTGACCGTGGCGACCGTCTGCGAAAACGTGAGCTTGTTGCCGCCGCCGAGCTCGTTGATGGTGAGCTGCCAGCCGAGCGTCGGCGTGAGGTAAGCCACGAGCATGCAGAGCACGGCGATCGCGATGAAGCCGGGCCGGAACTCGAGGTGTTGAGCTCGGACGTTCGCCCAGTTCTGCTCGAATTCGCGATAGAAAAAGAACGCGATGCACGCGAGGATCACGGGACCGGCGACGTACTTGAGGCCGATCCGGAGGATGCGTGCGCGCGACATGGCGGCGGAGCCTAGCAGAGCGCCGGCGACTACTTGGGCCGCGGTCCGGCGCTGTAATTCGCGAGCACGCGCGACACCCGGCCGGACGGCGCGATTTCCATGACTTCAGCCGTCATCGTGCCGCGCTGATTCACGTAGTAGAGGACGACGCTCGCGACGCCCCACATCACGTCGATGAGCTCGAAGCGAAGGTTCGGAAACGCCTCGAGCCCGAGCCCGAAGTACGCCCGCAGCGCCGCCTTGCCGCGCACGGTGCCGGACGGATCGCCGAGGCGTTCGGCGGCCACGGGCGAGGTGAGCGTCACGTCCTCGTCGTAGTGCTCGAGGATGCGTTCGAGGTCGTGCGCGTTCCACGCGTCGACCCACTCGTGCGCGAGCGTCTTCGCGGTCGCTTCAGTGACCAACGTGGCCCCGGAGCTGCGCCGCCGCGGCGGCATCGAGGAACCACGCGCCTCGCCGCGCGAGCTGCGACGGCGTGAGCACCGGGTCCCAGGCGCCTTCGAGCGCGCGCGCCACCGCTTCGGCTTTTCCGGAGCCGACCGCGAGCATGACGATGTCGGCGGCCGTCTCGAGGGCCGGTGTCGTCAGCGTGAGGCGCTCCGGCGGCGGCTTCGGCCCGATCACGGGAATGTAGCGGCGGGTCCGTTCGTTCAGCGCCGGTGATCGCGGAAAAAGTGAGGCAGTATGGCCGTCCTCGCCGATCCCGAGGATGACGAGGTCGAGCGCGGCCGGGAGCACCGTTTCGTACGCGCGTGCGGCGGCTTCGTGATCGGGCAACTCGGCCTCGGGGCGGTGCACTTGCGCAATCGGGATTGGAACCCTATCGAGCAGGGACTCCTTCGCCATCCGATAATTGCTGTCGGGGTGATCGGGCGGAACGCAGCGCTCGTCGCCGAAGAAGACGTGAACGAGCGACCAGGGCACGTCCGTGCGCGCCGCGAGCGCCTCGTGAACGGCGCGCGGTGTCGTACCTCCAGCCAGGGCTACGCAGGCACGGCCGCGCGCTTCGGCCGCGGAGCGGAGCAGTTCCGCGATCTTTTCGGCCGCTCTCGCGGGGAGTTCGCTCTTATCGACGATGCTCGGGTTCACGGCGTGCATGGTTATACCGCGAGTGCGCCCGGAAGCCGGGGGCGCTATGGTGCCGGTTCGTAGCATGGCGGTCGAAGCGCTCGAGCCGAACCGGGTTCTCGCCGGACGCTACCGACTCGAGGTGCGGCTCGGGCAAGGGGGCATGGGCTCGATTTGGCGCGCGGAGCACCTCGTGCTGCAGGCGCCGGTCGCGGTGAAGCTCATCGATCGCGACGCCGTTCCGGACGAAGACACGCTCTCGCGCTTTCTCGTGGAGGCGAAAGCCGCCGCCGCGCTCCGGAGCCCGCACGTCGTCCAAATCATCGATTACGGCGTCGAAGGCCCCTTGCCGTTCATGGTCATGGAGCTGCTCGAGGGCGAAACCCTCGCGCAGCGGATCAAGCGGGTGCGGCGCCTCACGCGGCAAGAGACGGCGCGCGTGCTCACGCACGTCGGGCGAGCGGTCGGCCGCGCCCACGACGCGGGCATCGTCCACCGCGACCTCAAGCCCGAAAACGTCTTCTTGGTGAAGAACGAGGACGACGAGATCGCCAAGGTCCTCGACTTCGGCGTGGCGAAGGTCGAGCGCGCGTCGCTCGGACCGGACGGCACCCGCACGCGCACGGGGTCGATTCTCGGCACGCCGTATTACATGAGCCCCGAGCAGGCGCAGGGGAACAAGGCCGTCGATAGCCGCTCCGATCTCTGGTCGCTCGGCGTGATCGCGTTCGAGTGCCTGACGGGGCGCCGGCCGTTTTACAGCGACGGCCTGGGCGACCTCGTCCTCACCATTTGCGTGCGTGATTTGCCGGTGCCGTCCGACGTGGCGCCCGTGCCGCTCGGCTTCGACGAGTGGTTCGCGAAGGCGTGCGCGCGCGATCCCGAGCAGCGCTTCCAGACGGCGCGCGAGCTCACCGAGGCGCTGCGCGACGCGCTCGGCGTGGACCCGAAGGACACCACCGCCTTCGACGGTCCGGAGATCATGGTCGCGAGCGGGCGCAAATTCCCGAGCGCGCCGCCGCCGTCGAACGACGCGCAGACCATCGTGCGTGACGCGCCGGTCGAATCGTCACGCCGCTCGCGGCCGCGGCCCGAGGGGGACGCGCCGACCGTGGCGGCGCCTCCCGGCGAGCTCAACCTCGACGTGGCCGATCCCGGTATTCCCGCGCCGACCGAAGCGCTCTTCGGCACCACGCAGCACGAACCGCCTGCGGAGCCGCGGAGCAACACCGCGCTCGTGTTGCTCGTCGCCGTGGCGGCGCTCGGCGCGGGGCTCGTGGGCGGCATTCTGTTTTTGCGTCATCCGGTCCACACGGGCGGGCTCGACAACGCGACGTTGCCGGCGCCCGCCGCGCCTCCGGTGCCCACCGCCGACCCCGAGAGCGAGAAGCCCGCGAAGAAAGCGAAGAAGCATGACGCCGCGGACAGCGCGAGCGCTTCGCCCGACGCGCCGAGCTCGGCTGCCGCGCCGTCGTCCAGCGCGAGAGCGGAGAGTGCGGCGAGCTCGGCCGCGAGCGCCGCGGCGCCCGACGCCGGCGCTCCGGCGCTCGGCACGCACGCCGAGCATCACACCGCGCCGGAAGCGACCGCCGCGCCGTCGGCGACGGGCGCGGCGTCCGCGAGCGACCCCGAAGTGCCGTGGCAAAAGCCCGCCTGGGCGATTCCGGACGACGAAATCAAGGTCCACCGCGGTCCCGATCAGCCCGACGACAAGATCGTGATCCCGTCCGATAAATGAAGGAGCTGCCGCCCGCGTTCCGCACCATCCCGAGCGGCGGCGAGTTGCTCGAGGCGATCGACGAGGCGTTCGGCCGGCACCGCGGCTGGATCCAGGCGACGGGCTTCGTCGAAGACGTCGAGCTCCGGTTCGGGAGCGACGGCGCCGACCTGCGGCGCACCTTTCGCGGTCGTTTCGCGCTCGCCGAGCTCAGCGGCCCGCTCGGCGGCCCGTACGGCGCGACGCTCTCGCGCGCGGTCGGCGACAAAATCGAAGTGCTCGCGGGCGTCCTCGTGCGTGCGCGCTCGGGCGGCGTGCAAGCGCTCTGCATCTCGGCGGGTGACGCGCCGTCGCGCGTGCTCGCGGAAACGGAGGGACTCGTCGAGCCCGCGCCGCCGGCCGCGCCCGGTTTCGCGAAGCGTCCGCTCGTCTCCGCCTTCGCGGCGAAGGTCGGCGTGTCCGGCGCCGCGCCCGACGACGCGGCCGAAGAGCCCATGCCCGAGCGGGGCGACCTCGTCGAACACTTCGCGTTCGGGATTTGCGAGGTGCTCGCCGTGACGGGCGACCGCCTCACGCTGCGTGATCTCCGCGGTCAAGGTCGGACCCGCGAAATCGCGCTCGAGCGCCTGAGCGTGAACGGTCCGGTCGAGCACGACGGTCGACGCTTGTTTCGGCTGAGCCGCCGCTGAGCCACCGGGCGCGCGGCGGGCTCGCGCCGCGCGGCGGGCTTGCTGCGCGCCAAACGGCTGTGTATGCGAGTTTTCCCGTGACTTCGGCCGAGCCTCCGCGCGTAGTGATCGAAGACGTGACGCCCTCGGTCGATGCCGGGCGTTATCCGCTGAAGCTCCCCGTCGGCAGCCCGCTCGACATCGGCGCGAACATCTTCCGCGACGGGCACGACCTCGTCGCGGCGCGCGTCGTCTACCTCGCGCCGGGCGAGCCGCAGTGGCGTTCGGCGCCGCTCGTCTACGACTTCAACCCGGATCGCTGGCACGGCTCGTTCCGCGCCGACGAGATCGGGCGCTGGCACTACGGCGTCGAGGCGTGGCCCGATCACTTCGGCACCTGGCGGAGCGAGCTCGAAAAGCGCCTGCAGGGCGGACAAGACGTGCGGCCCGAGCTCCTCGTCGGCGCGCTCCTCGTCGAACGCTACGCCGGACTCCTGCGCGGCGAGGCGGCGGAGCACGCGCGCGAGCTCGCGACGATCATGGCGAGCGACGGCGAACCGCTCGAAATGCGACTCGCCGCCGCGCGCGACGAACGGCTCGCCGGTGAAGTCTTCGGTCCGCTCGAGCCCGCCGAGCTCACCCGCTCGCCGCTCTACGAGCTCATCGTCGATCGGCCCGAAGCGACGTTCGCCGCCTGGTACGAGCTCTTCCCGCGTTCGCAGAGCGGCAGGCCGGGCGTTCACGGCACCTTCGCCGACACCGCGCGCCGGCTGCCGGAAATCGCGGCGCTCGGCTTCGACGTGATCTACCTCCCGCCGATTCACCCGATCGGCGAGACGCATCGCAAGGGCCGCAACAATTCGCCGACGGCCGAGCCCGGCGACGTCGGCAGCCCGTGGGGCATCGGCTCGAGCGCCGGCGGCCACACGGCGGTGCACCCCGAGCTCGGTACGCTCGACGATTTCGAGCAGCTCGTCGCGAGCGCGCGCGACCTCGGCCTCGAGATCGCGCTCGACATCGCGTTTCAGTGCTCGCCCGATCACCCGTGGGTGAAAGAGCACCCCGAGTGGTTCTTCATTCGTCCCGACGGCACCATCCGCTACGCCGAGAACCCGCCGAAAAAGTACGAAGACATCTACCCCCTGAACTTCTGGTGCAGGGATCGCGAGGCGATGTGGAACGCGTGTCGCGACGTGTTCCTCTTCTGGGTCGAGCACGGGGTGAAGACGTTTCGCGTCGACAACCCGCACACCAAGCCGTTCGCGTTTTGGGAATGGGTGCTGCGCGAGGTGCAGACGCTCCACCCCGACACCGTGTTCTTGAGCGAATCCTTCACGCGCCCGAACCGGATGAAGGCCCTCGCCAAGCTCGGCTTCAACCAGAGCTACACGTACTTCACCTGGAAAAACTCGGCGTGGGAGCTCCGCGACTACTTCCGCGAGCTCACCTCGGCGCCGATGACGCTCTACTACCGGCCGAACTGCTTCGCGAACACGCCCGACATCTTGCACGAGTACCTGCAGCACGGCGGGCGCCCGGCCTTCCGCGCGCGGCTCGTGCTCGCGGCGACGCTCGCGCCGCTCTACGGCATCTACAGCGGCTTCGAGCTCTGCGAGGGCACGCCGGTCCGTCCGGGCAGCGAAGAATACAAGGACAGCGAGAAGTACCAGCTCGTCAACCGCGACAACAACGCGCCCGGCAACATCAAACAGGACGTCGCGCGCCTGAACCGCATCCGGCGCGAAAACACCGCGCTCCAGACGTTGCCGAACCTCGAATTCGTCTCCACCGACTACGACGGCATCCTCGCGTACCGCCGCTTCGCGCCGGGCAACGAAATCCTCGTCGTCGTGAACCTCGACCCGCATGCCGCGCACGAAACCATGATCGACGTGCCCATCGATCGCATGGGCATCGGAGAAAGCGAGGCGTACGAAGTGTTCGACCTCCTCGGCGGCTCACGCTGGACCTGGCGCGGCCGTCGCAACTACGTGAAGCTCGATCCGAACGAACGCGTCGCCCACGTCTTTCGCGTCACGCGCCGCACCTGAGCGCCATGCATCACGCGCAATTGTCGAGGGCGCGCGTGGAACCACGAATCCCGGTGCTCTCGCACTCCGGCCCAATCTCGCTCCATCGCACCGACCCGCCGTCGCTCGACCGCCGCCCGCTCACTGTCGCTCCGGCGCGCCAGCTCGGGGTCGCCCCGACGCGCCGGCTCGCTGTCGCCCCAACATTCCGAGTCGCCATGATTTTCGCCGCCGCCTCCGAGTCGGCCCCGCCCCGCGCCTCGAGTTCGTGCGTCGATCCGCCCGCGCGGCGGAGCTCGCGGGCACCTTCACAGCGCCGCTCGGAGTCAGCATGAAAGTTCGGGATCAAATCCCGAAGTTTCCCGCGTGCTCTTCAGAGCGCCCGTTCGGAGTCACCGTGGACCTTCAGAGCGCCGCTCGGAGTCAGCGTGAAAGTTCGGGATCGAATCCCGAAGTTTCGATCGTGCTCGCAGGCGTGCGCGCGCGCCTGCACCCTCGCAGAGCCACACCGCTCCGCCCGAACGCCGTGCGGCGCGTGGGCGCGTGTCCTCGCTGTCGCGGTCGTCGGCGTACTCGCGGTCACCGCGTGCGCGAAGCGAACGGCGCCGTCCGGCTCCGCTTCGGCGGCGAACGGCGCGAGCGGTAGCGCGCCCACCGTGCCCGCGCCGAGCGTCGGGCGCCTCGGCACGCCGACCGGCTTCGAGCTCACGGCGAGCGCTTCTGGCGCGACGCTTGTCTGGTCACCCGTGGCGCGCGATACGGGCGCGCTTCGCAAGGTCGAGCTCGACGCGAACGGCGCGTTCGCGGGACCGGCGAGTGTCGTCGTGGACGCGAGCGCGGTGACCGGCGACGTCACGGATCTGGCGGCGGCGTGGGTGAAAGATCGACTCGCGCTCGCATGGGTCGAGCGTGACGGAGCGAAGGCACGCGTGCGCGCGGCGTGGGCTCAGAGCGGTGCCGCGCCGTTCGAGCTCGGCGCGGCCTGGAGCGGCCCGCGCACCGCGCGCGGCAACGTCGTCATCGCCGCGCGCGAGGATCACGCGCTCGTGTTCTCTCGCGGTGACCAGTCGGCGTGCGTCGACGCCGATCGGCACGGGTGCTTCGCCTTCGAGTTCCACGAGCTCACGCCGAGCGGCCTCGAAAAGAGCGGCTTGCCGATGTCGGTGCCGGTGCCCTGCGCCGACAATTCGACGCAGATCGCCGTCGTCGGGCGGCGCTTTCATTACGGCGTGTGCACCGACACCGGCGAGCGCGCCGTCACGACCATGTTCACGATCGAGCGTGACCCCGACTACGCACGCGCCGATCGGCTGCTCGAGGGTTGTACGCCTGCCGGCACCTTCGTCTGGCAGGGCGCGGCGTGGCTCATCGCCGAGTGCGAAAACGGGCGGCGCGCCGTGCGACTCGGCGCGCGCGACGAACCCGCCCAATACCTCGACCTTCACACGCTCGGCGTCGAGTGCAGGCACGGCACCACGACGCTCCACGCGCCGAGCCTCGACCTCTTGCTCGACGAACCACGCGTGGGCCTGGCCGGGCTTTTGCCGCAAAATCTCGCGCCCGCGGGGGCGCGCGCGGTGTGGACCGGCCGAGCGCTCGTCGTCGGCACGACGCTCGCCGACCGTGTGCACCTCGCGCGCTACACGTGCGCGGGCGACACGCTGAAGACCGAGACGCTCGACGTCCAGTAGTTCCGCACGACTCTCCGGACGAATGAATTGCAGAACCCACGCGAGCGAAGCGAGCCGCGGGGGCAAGGCCCGTTCTAATAAAACGAAATGTCGTCGAGCCAGAAGTCGAACGGGTCGGTGGCGCTCAGGAAGTTGAACGTGATGTTGTAGATGGCGTTCGTCACGACGCCGTCGGCCTTGACCCCGAAGTTTCGCTGCGAAAGCCCCGAGAACGGGATCCGGTAGTGGTGCCACGTCGTGTCGAGGCTCGTCAGGTTCACGCCGAAGCCGTCGTAACACTCCTTGCCGGTGCCGCCCCCGACCATGCAAATGCCGCCGTCCGGCTCCGAATTCGAATCCGAAACCTCGAAGAACACGCTGTTCGTCGACGTGTCGCCGATGCGCGCCCAGAAATCGACGCCGGTGCGCGCGCTCGCGTCGTACGGCACCGCCCCCTCCTCGCCGTTCGGGCGCGTCCCGGCGGCGAGCGCGACCCCGAGGTCGGCGCCCCAATCCGTGAAGCCTTCACCCGTGATGCGCATCGCGTAGTGACTGCCGCAGCGCGGCTGGGGCAGCATTTCGGGCGCGGCCGGCATGTTCGTGATCGCCGACTGCTCGGGGACGAGCGTGCCGCCGGTGTCGTCGGCGGCCGTCCACCACGAGCCGTTGCGTTTGTCGACGAGCGGCAAGAGCCCGCTCCCGTTCTCGAAGTCGTCGATCATCGCCGTCGGATCGATCGGATCCGAAGGATCGGGACACGTGATCGCCATGCCGCCCATGCCCGCTGCGGCGCCGAGGCCGCCCGCCGCCGTCATCCCCGCGGAGCCGCCCTGCCCGCCTTGACCGCCGGACGCCGGCGCGCGGTCGTCGTTCGACTTCGCGCCACAGGCGACGCTCCCCAAACCCAACAAAAAAAGACCGAAGAGGAGCGGCGAGGTGTGCATGCTTGGCTCAGATTAAGCCGGAAAGCGGGCCGTTCGACCAATCCGCTTTGCCGAATTGCGTGTCGGGCACGCCCATCGCGTTCAAGAGCGAGACGAGGAGCCCGTTGTGCGCGATCTGCTGCGTCGGGTCGAGGCGGAGGAAGCGTCCGGTCTCCAGCGCGCCGCCGCCCTGACCCGCGAGCACGTAGCCCGCGTCGACGCGGCTGTGGGTGTTCCCTTTCGCGAGCTCGTTCGCGTAGAGAATGATGGTGTTGTCGAGCACGGTCCCGTCACCCTCGGGCATGGACTTGAGCTTGCCGATGAGCGCGGCAAGTTGCGTCATGTACCACTGGTTGATGCGCGTGAGCTTGTCGACGGCCGTGGCGTCGTCGTCGCTCAGGTGCGAGAGGTCGTGATGGCCGTCGGTGATGCCGAGCCAGGTGAAGCGCGTCTGCGAAACCGAGCGCGACCACTGGAGCGACGCGACGCGCGTGATGTCGCACGCGAGCGCCATCGCGAGCATGTCGATTTGGAGCCCGCCCACGTCGGGGTACGAGTCGTTGTCGTCCTTCGAGACCGCGTGAACCGTCGGGTCCGCGCAGGCGGCGCCGCCGATCGGGCCGGCTTTCGTGAGCCGCGTCTCGAGGTCGCGCACGGCGTCGAGGTGCGCGTCGAGGCGCTGCCGATCCGCGCTGCCGAGACCCGCCGCCACGCGCGTGTATTCGCCGCCGACCGTGTCGAGAATCGACTGCTGGCGCGCGCGCTGCGCCGCGAGCACGGCCGGGTCCGTGTGCAGATCCGCGAACACGCGCGAGTACACCGCGGCCGGGTCGTCCTCCGGCGGCAGCGGCTGGTCGCTCGCGCGGTAGATCATGCGCCCCCAGTTGTCGGCCGCGCCCACCTGCACGCCGAGCTCGAGCGAGCGGAGCTTCGTGTCGTTGCCGATCACGTCGGCGATGCGCTGATCGACGGAAGGGCCGCTCGCCCAACCCGCGGGCGGCGCCTGCGTGCCGCCGAACGGCCCCGAGTTCAGCGTCGTGCCGGTGAGCATCCCGCCGATGCCGTTTTGGTGACCGTCACCGCCGCCGCCCTCTTGGTAGAGCCCGCGCACGACCACGATGTCGTCTTGATACGGCTGTAGCGGCGAGAGAATCGTCGAGAGCGTGAAGTCCGTCTCGGTGCCGCTCGGCGTCCACGCCGGCAAGAGGCCGTCGGGCGAAAACATGACGACGAAGCGCTTCGGCGCCGCCGTTTGCGCGGAAGCGCGCCGCGGCTCGAAGGCTTCGAGCCAAGGCAATGCGATCGACGCGCCGGCCGCGCTCGCGAGCAACGTGCGCCGGCTGAGCCGCGGGCCTCGCAGGTGAATCATGGTGCCGCCTCCTCGGGGCGCTGGCTCTGGAAGAGCTGTTGCTCGACGGTCGCGCGGATCACGCGCTTGAGGTCGCCGTTCGTCGCGGCAAGCTCGCTCGCGAGCGCGCTCACGGTGCACGTGTCCGCGTCGCTCGTCGCGTCGTGGCCGAACGCGTAGCGGAACCACTGCGTCGCGACGCAGGTGCGCACCTCGTCACTCTGGAGCAAGGCTTGCGCGAGCGCCGGCACGCCGTCGAGGTTGCCGTCCACGTCCGTCCCGACGATGTAGCCGGTCGAGTCCACGGGTTGGCCGCCGTCCACGTCGCGCCAGCGTCCGATCGCGTCGTAGTGCTCGAACAAGAAGCCGATCGGATCCATCAGCTGATGGCAGCCGGCGCACGTCGGGTCGGCCGTGTGCTGCGCGAAGCGCTGGCGCGTGCTGAGCCGCGGATCGACGGCGGGCGGCGTGACCACGATGGTCGGCGGCGGCGGCGGCGGCGGATCGCAGAAGAGCTCGCGCACGAACTTGCCGCGCAACGTGGGTGACGTCTGATCCGCCTTCGCATGCAGGGCCAAGAACGAACCTTGCGTGAGCATGCCGGCCGCGCGCGTCGGATCGAGCGCGATCTGGACGAAGCCGTTCGGCGCGTCCGCGCCGGCCACGCCGTAATAGTTGATGAGCTTCCAGTCGAGAAAGGTGTACGGCGCGCCCAAGATCACGTCGAGCGACGGCGTGGCCGTCCACGCGCCGGTCAGAAACGCTTGCGTCTCGAGCTCGAGCTCCCCCGGCACCGACGAGTCCCACGTGCGGTAGAGCGCGGTGTCTTTCTGTAGATCGTCGAGGCCCTCGAGGTCCCACCACTCGAACATGAAGTGCGAAAACGCTTCGGCGGCGCGCGGGCTCGCGAGCAGCCGATCGGCTTGGGCGAGCAAGCCCGGCGTCGTGTCGAGCGCGCCGCCCTCGGCCGCGTCGAGCAGCGTGTCGTCGGGCGTCGACGCGGTGATGAGATACGAAAGGCGCGTCGCGAGCGCGGGACCGAACGCCGCGTTCGGTGCCGACGGCTCCGGCCGGTACAAGACTTGCGGCGATTGCAGCATCGCAGCGACCACCGCGCTCACGCCGTCGGCGGGTCCGGGCGACGCCGTGACTTGGTCGAGCGCGACCATCGCCGCCACTTCGTCGTCGGTGAGCGAGCGGCGGTAGGCGCGCCGCCCGAACGCGCGCACGAAGGGCTCGACGCACGCCGCGTCCGCCGTCGGATCGCAACCGGCGAACGCGCTCAAACGCGCCGTGTCGGCGACGAGCGTGGTCGCGGCCGAAGTCGCCACGTCGAAGTACTTCGACGCGTGCAAGGTCGAGATGCTGTACGTGTCCGCTTGGTCGTCGAAGCCGAAGCTTTCTTCGTCCGGGACGAGCTCGCTCGCTACGCTCGGATCCGCGCCGGTGAGGTCGGCGAGCGTGCGGCCGTACTCGAAGCCCGTCAGCCTGCGGAGCGGCGCCGTCCCGAGGGTGCCGTCGGGCGCCGCGCAGATCGGCGCCGGCGCGTCCGCCGCCGGCCCCTCTTGCGGGGCCCCTTTCCCGCTGCTGCCGGCGCACGCGGCAAGCCCGCCGCACGCCACCAGAAGAAGCGCGGACCTGCCGGCAATTCGATCCCCGGAGCGGAGCGGCCTCACGTTGGCGTCCACCATCGTGACATGTCCACGCCGTCGCCGCCCGATCTACGATTCTCACTCGGCGTGCCGATTTTTCGATCGGTTTCGGCTCGTACGCCCATGGTGACATTGTGCTCACGACCACGGCGCTCACGAGCGGACGGACCGAGCTCTCCGCGGCCGAACCCTTGAGTCGCATGGCGGGCGGCGCTTTTCCCACCGGACAAGCCGAAATGGCGCGCTTCCGCGCCCTCGTCGAGCGCGAATACGAGTTCGTGTGGCGAAGTGTGCGCCGGCTCGGCGTGCCCGCGGCGGACGTGGACGACGCCGCGCAGGAGGTCTTCGTCGTCGCCGCGCGCCGGCTCGCCGACTTCGGCACCGAGCGCGAGCGCGCGTTCTTGTTCGGCACGGCCATGCGCGTCGCGTCGACCCGGCGGCGCAACGCGCGCCGCCACCCCGAAGAGCTCGATGCCGGCAGCGACGAGCGCCCGGCCGGCGATCTCGATCCCGAAGAGCTCGCGGAGCTCGCCCGCGCGCGTCCGCTCTTGCAGGAGATTCTGGACGGGATGACGGACGAGTTTCGCGCCGTCTTCATCTTGTCCGAGATCGAGGAGCTCTCCGTGCGCGAGGTCGCGGAGGCGCTCGGGGTGCCGCAGGGTACGGTAAGCTCGCGCCTCCGCTCGGCGCGCGAGAAGTTTCACGCCGGGGTCAAACGCCTGCAGGCGCGCGCCGCGTTTGCATGGAGGAAGCGATGAGCGACGAACGCGACCGAGACGAGCCGGTGGACGCCGAACAGGCCGAGCTCGAGAGCTTGCTCCTGCGTTCGGCCAAGCTCGACGTGCCGCCGGTGTCCGGCCGTGAAGCTGCGCGGCAGCGCGGTCTCGAAGCGATCGGCGAGCGGCTGCGGGCGCGCGCGCGCCGGCGTTGGGCCGTGACGGGCGGCGTGTTGGCGTTCGCGGCGGCGATTGCCCTCTACGTGTCCCGCCCGAGCTCGCCGAGCCACGTTTCCGCCGAACGAGTCCGCGAGGCGCCGCACCGGCCCGACCCCGCGCCGACGGCGCCCTTGCCCGTCGCGCCGCCGCGCTGCGCGGCGCTCGTGGTCGCCAAGGGTGACGCGCCGTTGATCGAGGACTTCGAGCACGACGACTCCTGGGTGCTCAACGCCGACGGGCGCAAGGGCAGCTGGATCACGTTCGACGACGGCACCGGCACACAGTCGACGCCGAGCCGCTCGGGGCTCTTTCCGAGTCGGATTCCGGGCGGACGCGGCGCGAGCAAGCAGGGCTTGCACGTCACGGGCGGTCATTTCAACGATTGGGGCGTGACGTTCGGCACCGAGCTCGCCGACGCCGCTTGCTACGACGCGTCGGCCTACGCAGGGATCGAATTTTGGGCGAAGGGTCCGGGCGAAATCCGCGTCGGCATGCAGATGATCGACGTGCAGGACGTGAAATACGGCGGCTTCTGCCAGGCAGATTGCTACGACACGCACCGGAAGATCATCGAGCTGTCGCCTTCGTTTCAGAAGTACGTCGTGCGCTGGGACGAGCTGCATCAGCTCTACGTCGCGGGGCCGCCGGTCGCGTTCGATCCGCGTCGCGTGCGTTTCCTCGAGTTCGGCATCGCCGCGAAAGACACGCCGTTCGACGTGTGGATCGACGACGTGTCGTTCGTTTCGCGCTGAGGTTCGCGCCCCGTCGCGCTGAACGCGCGCGCAGCCGCTCGGAAACGCTTTTCAGCCTTCGACGCGAGAGCGGGTGGTGGCGGCCAAAGCAAGGGATGTAGTATCGCGCCCTTTCATGCGGACGCGACCCGGCGTGCCTCAACCGCTCGGTGCCACTTGGGACGGGCAGGGCGTCAACTTCGCTCTCTTTTCGCAGCACGCGACGTCCGTCGAGCTCTGCCTTTTCGACGGACCCGGTGCGACGACGGAATCGATTCGCATTCCGGTGAAGGAGCGCACGAATCGGATTTGGCACGTGTACCTGCCGGACGCGATGCCGGGGCAGCTCTACGGCTATCGCGTCTACGGGCCGTTCGCGCCGGATCAGGGTCACCGTTTCAATCCGCACAAGCTGCTCGTCGATCCGTACGCGCGGGCGATCACGGGTCAGCTCGGCCCCGCCGACGCCGAGTTCGGTTACCCGCTCGCGACGCCCGACGATCTCGTGATGAGCACGGTGGACAGCGCGGCCGTCGCGCCGAAGTCCGTCGTGATCGAGCAGTCGTTCAGCTGGGGCGACGATCGGCCGCCGCGCGTGCCGTGGAGCCGTACGATCGTCTACGAGTGCCACGTGGGCGGGCTCACGCGCACGCACCCGGACGTGCCGGGGCACCTGCGCGGCACGTACCTCGGCATGGCGTCCGACGCGGTGATCGACCATTTGCGCTCGCTTTCGGTGACGGCCGTCGAGCTCTTGCCGGTGCAGCACGCGCTCCACGAACGGCGCCTGACCGACTCGAAGCTCCTCAATTATTGGGGTTACAACACGCTCGGCTTCTTCGCGCCCGATCCGCGCTTCGCGACCGGCTCGCTCGGACAGCAGGTCACCGAGTTCAAGACGATGGTGAAGACGCTGCACCGCGCCGGCCTCGAGGTGCTGCTCGACGTCGTCTACAACCACACGGGCGAAGGCAGCCAGTTCGGGCCGACGCTCTGCTTCCGCGGCATCGACAATCGTTCGTATTACCGCTTGGACGAGCACTCGCCGCGGCACTACGTGGATTACACGGGCTGCGGCAACAGCCTGAACACGCTCCACCCGCGCACGCTCCAGCTCGTGCTCGACAGCCTCCGGTATTGGGTGGAGGAGATGCACGTCGACGGCTTCCGCTTCGATCTCGCGACGACGCTCGCGCGCGACCCCTACGAGTTCGACGCGTTCTCGCGCTTCTTCGCGATGGTCGAGCAGGATCCGATCCTTTCGCGCGTGAAGCTCATCGCGGAGCCGTGGGATCTCGGGCCGGGCGGCTACCGGCTCGGCGGGTTTCCGCCGGGTTGGGCGGAGTGGAACGCGCGCTACCGCGATTGCGTGCGCCGGTTTTGGCGCGGCGACGAAGGGCAGGTGCCGGAGCTCGCGTCGCGCTTGTCGGGCTCGAGCGACATCTTCCACGGCGGCGGCGATCGCGGTCCGTTCGCGAGCATCAATTTCGTCACCTGCCATGACGGCTTCACGCTCGAGGATTTGGTCTCCTACGACCACAAGCACAACGAAGCGAACGGCGAAGAGAACCGCGACGGCACCAACGAAAACTTCAGCCGCAACTGGGGCGCCGAGGGCGAGACCACGTCGGCGCCCGTCGTGCGCATGCGCGAGCGGATGCGCAAGAACTTCCTCGCGACGCTCTCGTTCTCACAGGGCGTGCCGATGCTGTCGCACGGCGACGAGATCGCGCGCACGCAGCGCGGCAACAACAACGCCTACTGTCAGGACAACCCCATCTCGTGGGTCGACTGGGACATCGGGCCCGCGGAGGAGGAGCTGCTCGAGTTCACGCGCGAGGTGCTCGCCATCACGCGTAAAAATCCCGTCTTTCGCCGGCGGCGCTTTTTCAGCGGCGGGCCGGTGGGCGACGGCAACGCGAAGGACGTCTCGTGGATTCGCCCGAGCGGGGGCGAGATGACGCTCGAGGATTGGAGCGACCCGAAAACGCAATGGCTCGGCATGCTGATTCACGGTGAGGCATCCGACGACGTGGACGAGCGCGGGCGCCCGAATCGTGGACAATCGCTGCTGCTCCTCTTGAACGCGAGCACGCGAGCTCAGCACTACGCGCTGCCGAAGCTGCCCGAACGCGGCTCGTGGCACGAAGCCGCGAATACCGCCCAGTCGGCCGGACGCGCGCCCCGGCGCGTGCCGCGCACCGGCGTCAACGTCGCGCCGCATTCGCTCGTGCTCTTGTGGTACGAACCGACCTGATGGATCCGGACGCTCTCGTCCACGCCGCGGACCTCAAAGCCTTCGCCGACGGACAACGCCACGCGCCGCACTCGCTGCTCGGCCTGCACGCGGCCGAACTTTGGGGCACGCGCGGTACGATCGTGCGCGCCTTTCATCCCGACGCGGCCGGCTGCGAGCTCGTGCGCGAGGACGCGGCGCCGGCCGCGATGTTGCCGCTCGGGGACGGCGTGTTCGCGGTGTTCGTACCGAACGTGGAGCCGCCGTTCGCGTACCGGCTGCGCTTTCACTTCGACGGCGCGGGCACGTGGGAGCGCGACGACCCGTATCGCTTCTTGCCGACGCTCGGCGAGCTCGATCTGCACCTCTTCGGCGAAGGGACGCACCGGCGCCTGTGGCAGGTGCTCGGCTCGCACGCGCGCACGATGGACGGCACGGCCGGCACGGCCTTCGCGGTGTGGGCGCCGAACGCGTCCGCGGTCAGCGTAGTCGGCGAGTTCAACCGCTGGGACGGTCGTCTGTTTCCGATGCGCTCGCTCGGTTCGAGCGGGATTTGGGAGCTCTTCGTGCCCGGCGTCGGCCCCGGAGCGCTCTACAAGTACGAGATCCGCACGCGCGAGGGCGAGCTCCGCACCAAAGCCGATCCGTTCGGCCGCGAGATGGAGCTGCCGCCGGCGACCGCCACGCGCGTCAACGAGTCGAGCTACGAGTGGGCCGACCAGCAGTGGATGCACACGCGCACGACGAAGGACCCGACGCGCGAGCCGATGTCCATCTACGAGGTGCACCTCGGCTCGTGGGCGCGCGTGCCGGAGGAGGGTCACCGCTGGCTCAGTTACCGCGAGCTCGCGCCGCGCCTCGTGAACCACGTGAAGCTGCTCGGCTTCACGCACATCGAGCTCATGCCGGTGGCGGAGCACGCGTTCTATCCGTCCTGGGGCTACCAGGTGACGGGCTACTTCGCGCCGACGGCCCGCTACGGCACGCCCGACGACTTCCGCCACTTCGTCGATTACTGCCACCAGGCCGGCATCGGCGTCATCGTCGATTGGGTGCCCGCGCATTTTCCGAAGGACGACTTTTCGCTGCGCCGCTTCGACGGCACGCCGCTCTACGAGCACGAAGATCCGCGCCGCGGCGAGCACCCCGATTGGGGCACGCTCATCTTCAACTACGGCCGCACCGAAGTGCGGAACTTCCTGGTCGCGAACGCCCTCTACTGGCTCGAGGAGTTTCACATCGACGGGCTCCGCGTCGACGCCGTCGCCTCGATGCTCTACCTCGACTACAGCCGCAAGGAAGGGGAGTGGATGCCGAACCCCTACGGCGGTCGCGAGAACGTCGAGGCCATCGACTTTTTGCGCGCGTTCAACGCCGCCGTGCGTGACGAAGTTCCGGGCGCGTTCACCATCGCCGAGGAATCGACCGCGTGGGGCGGCGTCACGCGTCCACCGTCGGAAGGCGGGCTCGGTTTCACCTTCAAGTGGAACATGGGTTGGATGCACGACACGCTGAACTTCTTCTCGAAGGAGCCGGTGCATCGCAAGCACCACGTCGATCAGCTCACGTTCTCGATGCTCTACGAGTACACGGAGCGCTTCATCAACTCGATTTCCCACGACGAGGTCGTGCACGGCAAGGGCGCCGTGATCGAGAAGATGCCCGGCGATTTCTGGCAAAAGCTCGCGAATTTGCGGCTGCTTCTCGCCTACCAGTACACGCGCCCCGGCAAGCAGCTCATGTTCATGGGCACCGAGTTCGCGCAGCACCACGAATGGAACGTGGACGCGAGCCTCGACTGGCACATCGCCGATCATCCGCAGCGCCGCGAGCTCCAGCGCTTCATCGGCGAGCTTGCTCGTTACTACACGCAGACGCCCGCGCTCTGGCGCTCCGATCCGGACACGTTCGGCTTCGAGTGGATCGACTGTTCCGACAAGGACAACACCGTGCTCTCGTACATGCGCCGCGACGTCGACAAGTTCGTCATCGTGGTGATGAACTTCACGCCGGTGCCGCGCGAGCGTTATCGCGTCGGCGTGCCGCGCAGCGGTCGCTACGTCGAGCGCCTCTCGACCGACGATCAGCGCTTCGGCGGGAGCGAGTTCCAGACGTTCGCGGTGGTCGACGCCGACCCGGTGCCGGCGCACAATCGCGAGTGGTCGCTCGCCCTCAACCTGCCTCCGCTCGGCGCGCTGATTCTCGAGCCGGCCGGTTGATTTAGTCGGTGATTTCCGGCGCTTGGCGGCGCCATTAACTCGCCGACACGCCGGCCGTTCGAAGGGCGGGCTCATGTCTCGACCTTTGGCGGCGGCGATCTCGTGTTGAACACCAAGGGGCTCGAGCCGCCCGCGCTCGCGACCGTGCAAGTCGCCTTCACGCCCGCGGGTCTGGTCTTGGCGGGGACGATCACGTCGAAGGAACCGGGCAGCGTGCTCGGTCGCTTCTTTCGCGCGGTGCACGAGCTCTCGCTCTCCGAGCGTATTCAGGAGCTCTGCATCGACGTGCGCGCGCTCACGTTCGTGAACTCGTCGGCGATTCGCCTGTTCATCGATTGGGCGATTTGGGTTTCACAACCGCCCGGCGCGTCGTACCGGCTCCGCTTCATCCGCAGTCCGCACGTGACGTGGCAGCGCATCAGCTTCCCGCCGCTCGCGCAGCTCGCGCAGAAGCACCTCATCATCGAAGATGGCGCTTAGGCGTCTCTCCGATCCGGCGCCGAGCGGCTCGCCCAAGGCGAGCCCCTCGGGGCGCCAGCTGCGCGTGCCGCAGCCCGAAACGCCGCCTTCCAACGCCGAGTCGCGTGCCGCGCGCGAGGACGTGCTCGTGCGGCTGATGTTCACGCCGGGCTCGAGTCCGCTCGAAGCGACGCACGCCTTCCTCTGCGCGTACACGGCGGAGCGGCTCTCGCCCCTCGTCGGCCAGCGCGTCTGCGTCGCGGCGCACGAGCTGCTCTCGAACGCGACGAGCTACGCGACTCGCGGCGACATCGTGCTCGAGATCGTCCAGCGCGTCGGTCGCGTCAGCGTGCGCGTGACGAATTCGACCATCCCCGCGCGCATCTCCATGCTCACTCAGCAGCTCGAGAAGATCCGCGAGAGCCCCGAGGACGCGTTCAACGCCGAGCTCAAACGCTCGCTCGCGGGCGGTGTCGTCCGACCGATGCTCGGCCTCGCGCGCATCGCGCACGAGGTCGGGTTCGCGCTCGCGCTCGACGTGCAGAGCGAACGCGTCGTCGTGTCCGCGCACGCGCGTTAGCCGCCCGGCGCGCGCCCCGAGTTCGCGCGTGCAAACCAGAGGTGTCCCTGCCGGCGGATTTGTCTATACAGTCAAACTTGTATAGACCAACGCCGAAGCCGAAAGCGCTCTCCCCGGCCTCGCCCGGCCAGCTCGAGAAATAGGGGTCTTGGGGCACGACCCACCCGGCCGAACTCAAAAGGGCGCGCTACCCGGCTGCCCGCACTACCCGGCTCTGGCGAGTCCGAGCCCGCCGCTTGACATCGCCCACGGCCCGTTCATTATTGGTCGTATGATAAAAAACAAATCGGCGGCCTTGGGAGGGGGTCTCGTGCATGGGCGCCGAGGCGCGCTCGCGGTGCTGGCTTTCGCGGGGAGAGCGCTCGCGGTGCCGGCTTTCGCGGAGAGAGCGCTCGCGGTCACGGTTGCGGCTTTCGTCGCCAGTTGCGCGCCGGCGCGCGCGGCGACGAGCGACGAGGTCTATCAAGGCACCGCGGAGCTCGAGGAGCGCGACCTCTCGTTCGAGGTGGCCGGGCGGCTCACCGCGGTCAACGCGCAGGAGGGCGATCGCGTGCGTGCGGGCGCGCTGCTCGCGACGGTGGACGGCTCGCTCGACGAGCAGGCGCGGCGGGCGCAGGGGCTCGAGGCACGCGCCGCACAGGCGCAGGCCGTCGTCGTCGACAAGGGAGTGCGGCCGGAAGAGATTGCGGCGACGCGAGCGCGGTTGAGCGCGGCCCGTTCGACGGAAGAGCTCGCCAAGCGGGAGCTCGACCGCGAGCGCAGTCTGAACGCGCAAGGCGCGACGCCGGCGTCCGAGCTCGATCGCTACGACGCGGATTACACGCGCGCGGTCGCCGAGCGCCAGGCACTCGAGAGTCAGCTGAGCGAGCAGCAGCGGGGCGCACGCCCGGAGGAGCGTGCGGCGGCCCAAGCCAAAGCCGACGCGGCCGAAGCCAACGTCACGCTCGACGCGCTGAGGCTCGAAAAGCGGGAGCTCCGCGCGCCCGCGGACGGGATCGTGCTCGATCGGCACTTGCGCACGGGCGAAGTGGTGGCGCCCGGCACGCCGGTGTTCACGGTCGCCGATCCGGGTGAGCTCTACGCGTACGTGTTCGTGCCGCAGGCGAAGCTCTCCGGCATCGACGTGGGCGATCGCGCGAGCGTGCGCGCCGACGGCGTCGCCCGGGTGCTCGGCGGGCACGTCGAGAACATCGCGCGCCGCACGGAGTTCACGCCGCGCTACCTCTTCAGCGAGACGGAGCGCGCGAACCTCGTGGTGCGCGTGAAGGTCCGCATCGACGATCCGGACGAGCTCCTGCACGGAGGCGTGCCGGTGCGCGTGAACATCGATCGCAACACGCCGAGGCACGCGCCGTGACCGAGCCCGTGATCGTGACGCGGGCGCTGTCGCGCCGCTTCGGCGACCTCGTCGCCGTGCGCGACGTGTCGCTCGAAGTCCAAAAGGGCGAGATTTTCGGGGTGCTCGGCCCGAACGGCGCCGGCAAGTCGACCACGATTCGAATGCTGTGCGGCATCCTCGATCCGTCGAGCGGCGAAGGCAGGGTGGTCGGCTTCGACATCCGTCGCGACGCCGAGCGCGTGAAGGAGCGCATCGGTTACATGACCCAGCGCTTCAGCCTCTACGAGGACCTGACGGTCGAGGAGAACCTGAAGTTTTACGCCGGCATCTACGGCGTGCCGCGCAACCGCCGCGCGCGTCGCGTCGCCGACGTGCTCGAGAGCGCGGGGCTCGGCGGCCGCCGAACGCAGCTCTCCGGCACGCTGTCGGGCGGATGGAAGCAGCGAGTGGCGCTCGCGAGCGCGACGATTCACGAGCCGCCGCTGTTGTTTTTGGACGAGCCGACCGCCGGCGTCGACCCGGTGAGCCGGCGCGAATTCTGGGAGCAGATCCACCGCCTCGCGCACGGCGGGACCACCGTGTTGCTCACGACGCACTACATGGATGAAGCCGAACGCTGTCATCGACTCGCCTTCATTTTCCGCGGGACCGTGCTCGACGTCGGCACGCCGGGCGACATCGTGGC
The DNA here is from genome assembly GCA_035499895.1 of Polyangiaceae bacterium. Taxonomy (GTDB): domain Bacteria; phylum Myxococcota_A; class Polyangia; order Polyangiales; family Polyangiaceae; genus PMG-095. The sequence goes on from DATJXW010000072.1 coordinate 22,944, forward strand.
GCGCCGGCACCTGCGCGGCGCCGAGCTCGAGTGCGAGCACGCGCAAGAAGCGGCCGAGCGCCTGCGGAGCGATCCCGAAGTCGACGAGGTGGCGCACTACGGCAACGTGCTGCGCGTCGTGACGAAAAACGACGTCGATCCCGAGGCGGTCGTCGCGCGCATGCTCACGGGCGAGCTCGCTCCGGAGAGCGTGCGGCCCGTGCGCGTCGGCGTGGAGGACGCGTTCGTGTCGATGGTGCGGGCGGACGAGATGGCGGGCGACGCCGGCGCGCTCAAGGCGGCCTCGTGAGTCTCCGGCCCTTCGTCGTCGCGTGGAAGGAGCTCCTTCAGCTCCGGCGCGATCGCATGACGCTCGCGATGATGATCGCATTGCCGCTGCTCCAGCTCATGCTCTTCGGCTACGCCATCAACACCGACGTCCGGCACATGCCGACGCTCGTTTACGATCAGGACAAGAGCGCCGAGTCGCGCGACTTTGCCGCGAGCATGGTCGCGACGGGCTTTTACGACGTGGTCGGGCACGTCGAGAGCTACACCGCCATCGAAGACGCGCTCCGCCGCGGCGGCGCGCGCGTGGCCCTCGTCGTGCCGCCGGACTACGGCGCGAGCCTGCGCGCCGGAAAGCCCGCGCATCTGCAGCTCGTCGTCGACGGCTCGGATCCGCAGACCGTCGCGAGCGCGACGAACACGGCTTCGGGCCTCGCTTCGGCGCGCTCGACGGAGCTCCTCCTCGCGCGGCTCGCCGCTTCGGGCAACGCGGTCGAACCCGTCGGTCTCGAGCCCGACACTTGGTATAACCCCGAGGTTCGCACGGCCGTCTACGTCGTGCCCGGACTCGTCGGCGTGATTCTCACGATGACGATGGTGATGCTGACGGCGATGGCGGTCGCGCGCGAGCGAGAGCGCGGGACGCTCGAGCAGCTCATCGTGTCGCCCGTGCGTCCGGTCGAGCTCGTGCTCGGCAAAATCGCGCCCTACATTTTGATCGGCTACGTGCAGATGACGGTGATTCTGCTCGCGGGTCGCTACATGTTCGACGTGCCGTTCCAGGGTTCGATCGTGCTCCTCTACGCGCTCGCGTTCTTGTTCATCGCCGCGAACCTCGCCATCGGTCTGTTCTTCTCGACGCTCGCGCGCACGCAGCAACAGGCCATGCAAATGTCCTTCTTTTTCCTGCTTCCGAACATCTTGCTCACCGGGTTCATGTTCCCGTTCGAGGGCATGCCGCGGCCCGCGCAGATCCCCGCCGAGGCCCTCCCGCTCACCCACTTCTTGCGCATCGTGCGCAGCATCGTGCTGAAGGGCGGCACCTTCGACGACGTGTACCTCGAGCTCCTGTGGCTCTGCGGCATCTTCGCGGTGCTCGTGCTCGTGAGCTCGCTCCGCTTCCGAAAGAAGCTCGTCTGATGGCGCGCCCCCGCACCGACATCGGACCGCGCATCCTCGTGGCGGCCCGCGCGCACTTTCGTCGAAGCGGCGTCGAGGGCTCGTCGCTTCGCGCCATCGCGCGCGAAGCGGGCACGAGCATCGGGATGGTCTACTATTACTACCCGACGAAGGACGACCTCTTCTTCGCGGTGGTCGAGGAGACGTACCAAAAGATCCTCGCCGACCTCGAGCGCTTGCTCACGCCCGAGACGCCCGTCGAGGCGCGGCTCGCGCGGATTTTCGAGCGGATTGCCGCGGTGAGCGACGAAGAAGTCGAAATCCTGCGGCTCGTCGCGCAGGAGGGCTTGCTGCAATCCCCGCGCTTCGAGCGGCTGATCGAGCGCTTTTTGCGCGGTCACGTGCCGATGGTGATCCGCACGCTGATGGACGGCGTGGGCCAAGGCGCGCTCGACGCCGGGCGGCATCCGATCGTCCTCATGCTCGCGACGTTCGGCCTCGCCGGACCGCCGCAGCTCATCCGGCGCGCGCTCGGCGACCGCGTGCCGATTCCGAACGCGCCGAGCGGCCAGGCGCTCGCTCACGAGCTCGTGGACGTGCTCCTCCACGGCATCGCCAAGCGCGACTGACTGCGCGTGGCCGCGCGGACTTCATTTGCCGCAGCCGGCGAGCTCCGGGTGCGAGGGACAGATCATGGCGATGCACGCGCTGAGCTCGCCCGCGTCTCCGTCGCACGGGGTCGCGGCTCCCGTGACGTCGAGCACGTCGCAGATGTCGGCGAGGTCGCCCACACAGCCCAGGTAAACGAGCTCGTCGTTCGCGCACTGCGCGGATTGATACAGAATCTGAGTCGCGGTGTCGCAGCTCTGTTGGCACTCCATCTCGTTCGTGCGGCAGCCCGTTCTCGCGCCTTTCGCGCAGACGGCGGCGCACTCGTTCAGGAGCCCGTCGAGCGCCGGCCCGCCGCTCACGCCGCCGGAGCCGCTCGTCGCTCCGGAAGCGCTCGTGCCCGAGGTGCCCCCCGCGCCCCCGCTCACGTCGTTCGCGCTTTCGTGCGAGCGCGAGAGCCCGCCGCACGCGGCGAGCACGAGCAACGCGCCGAGCGACGCTCGCCCGCTTCCCACGCCGAACCCGCGCATGCCGCTGAGATTACGCTCGATCTGCTAAGTTGTCGCGGCGCATGTTCTCCCGTCCCGCATCGGCAACGTTCGTGCCCGACGGTGAGCCGCTCGCTTCCGCGCTCGCGCGCACGACGCACCTCGGCGTGGGTGCGCACGCCGACGACCTCGAGATCATGGCCATTCACGGCATCCTCGAGTGCTACGCGCGGCCCGATCGCTGGTTTTGCGGCGCGGTGGTGACCGACGGCGCCGGCAGTCCGCAAGGCGCCGTGCAGCTCGAGCGCGCCGCGCTCCGCGACACCCGGCGGCGTGAGCAGGAGCGCGCGGCGGTGCTCGGTCGCTACGGCGCGCAAGTCTTTCTCGATCACACGAGCGAGGGCGTGAAAGACCCGCGTGACGACGGCGCCGTCCGCGATCTCGTGACGCTGCTGCGGGCGGCGCGCCCCGAAGTCGTCTACACGCACGCCCTGAGCGACCTCCACGACACGCACGTGGCCGTCGCGCTGCGCGTCGTCTCCGCGTGTCGTGAGCTCGCGCCCGAGGAACGGCCCGGGCGCGTCCTCGGCTGCGAAGTTTGGCGCGATCTCGATTGGCTCGCCCGCGACGACAAGGTCCTTTTGGCGACCGACGAGCACCCCGAGCTCCAGCGCCAGCTGCTCGAAGTGTTCGAGTCGCAGCTCGCCGTGAAGCGCTTCGACCGCGCGGCGCTCGGGCGCCGGGCGGCGCACGCGGCGTTCAGCGAAAGTCACCGTTCGGATCGTCACGCGGGCGTCGTTTGGGCGATGGATCTGGGGCCGCTCGTCGCGAACGACGCCTCGCCGGCCGAATTCACGCGTGAGCTCGTGCGGCGGCTGGAAGGCGACGTGGTGGCCCGCATCGCCCGGCTTTCCGGCTGAAGTGCGGAAATTGGCCAGCGCGGGAAGCTCAGCCACACTGCTGAAACCTGTCCGAATCCATCCCCCGAGTGAGGTGGCGAACGTGCGGCTCGACGACTACGAGCTCGATGGCAAAAGCTACGACGAGATGTTCACGGCGGGCGCTCACGTCCGGCCGGAATATCGGGCGCTCGCCCAACGCCTCGCCGAGATGACGCCCCCGGAGGTGGAGCAACGCCAGCGCCAGGCTGACCTGCTCCTCCGCAACCAGGGCGTCACCTTCACCGTCTACTCGGACAACGCCGGCATCGAGAAGGTCTTCCCCTTCGATCCGATTCCGCGGCTCATCACCGGGGACGAGTGGGAGCAGGTCGAGCGCGGGCTCGTCCAGCGCGTGCAGGCGCTGAACCTCTTCCTGCGGGACGTTTACGGCGAGCAGCGCATCCTGAACGACGGCGTGGTCGACGCGGGGCTCGTCTACGGCGCGAGCGGCTTCCGTCGCGAGATGATCGGCATGCTGCCGCCGCAGAGCGTCTACACGCACATCGTCGGCACCGATCTGATTCGCGCCGAAGACGGGCGCTTCCTCGTGCTCGAGGACAACGTGCGGAGCCCGAGCGGCGCGTCGTACGTGCTCGAGTGCCGCGAGGTGCTGAAGCGCGTGTTCCGCGTACTCTTCGAGGAGTACGGCGTGCGGCCGCTCGACGATTACGCCGATTGGCTCCGCGACACGCTGCTGCACGTCGCCCCGCGCGCCTCCGACGATCCGACGATCGTGCTCTTGAGCCCGGGCATGTACAACTCGGCGTACTTCGAGCACAGCTTCCTCGCGCGCCGCATGGGCGCGACGCTGGTCGAAGGGCGCGACCTCGTCGTGAAGGACGGCGCCGTCTGCATGCGCACGACGAACGGCTTGAAGCGCGTCGACGTGATCTACCGCCGCATCGACGACGACTACCTCGACCCCGTCGTGTTCCGGCCGGATTCGATTCTCGGTTGCGCGGGGCTCTTCGCCGCGTATCGGAGCGGCGCCGTGGCGCTCGCGAACGCGCCGGGTACGGGCGTCGCCGACGACAAGGCGATCTATCCGTTCGTCCCCGACATGATTCGCTACTACCTCGGGGAAGAGCCGATCCTCGACAACGTGCGGACGTACATCGCGACGCGCGAGGACGATCGCAAATACATCCTCGAAAATATCGGCTCTTTGTGCGTCAAACAGACGGACGCTTCCGGCGGGTACGGCATGCTCATCGGCACCCAGAGCACGGCCGAGCAGCGCGAGGAATTTCGCAAGCGCATCGAGGCGCGGCCGCGCTCCTACATCGCCCAGCCCGTCATCAACCTCGGCCGGCACCCGACGATCATCGACGGCAAGCTCGAGGGCCGCTGCGTCGATTTGAGGCCGTACGTCTTGGTCGGCGACAAGGTGCGCGTGATCCCCGGCGGCCTCACGCGCGTCGCGCTCCGGCGCGGCTCGCTCGTCGTGAACTCGAGTCAGGGCGGCGGTTACAAGGACACCTGGGTGCTCACGGGGACGGGCGACGAAGCCGACAGCCGGCCCGTGGAGAACGGCGTCTAGTCATGCTGAGCCGAGTCGCGGACGCACTCTTCTGGATGGGGCGTTACCTCGAACGCGCCGAGCACGTCGCGCGCGTGCTCGACGTGACGCGCGCCGTGCTCGTCGACATCGACGAGGTCGATCCGGAAACGGCGAAAAGCCAGTGGCAGGGCGCGCTCGCCGCGCTCTCCTTGCCGGACACGCCGACGGAAAAGCTGCTCTTCGATCAAAACGAGCCGACCTCGCTCGTGTGCTCGATCTCGCGCGCCCGCGAGAACGCGCGCCAGGTGCGCGAGGTGATCAGCTCCGAGATGTGGGATCACCTGAATCAAGCCTATTGGTCGATTCAGGAAGCGCACACGCGCGGCGTGCACGAGAGCCAGCTCTCGCAAGCGCTCGGCGGCATCATCACCGCGAGCTTTCTCTGGGACGGCGTCGCCGACGGCACGACGGCGCGCGACACGGGTTGGCTCTTTTTGAAAATCGGCAAGTTCGTCGAGCGGCTCGACGGGGCGTGCCGGCTCCTCACCGTGCGCGCCGAGGGTCCGCCGAAGGGCGCCCAGCCGAGCAGCGAGAACGTGCACTGGGTGGCGCTGCTGCGGAGCCTCTGCGCGATGGAGGCCTACAAGAAGGTCCATCCGCAGCGCGTCGAGAAAAAGCACGTGCTCGACTTCTTGATTTTCGACGGCACCTACCCGCGCACCGTGCGCTACGCCGCCTTCGCCGCCGCGGATTTCGCGAAGCGCTGCGCCGAGATCCACGGCGCGCGCGGCAAGAGCGTCGAGCGCGCCTTCGGCAAGATCGCCTCGCAGCTCGAGTACGCCGACGTGAGCGCGATCGAGAGCGGCGGCACTCCCGAGTTCATGCAGGAGATCCTGAGCGGACTCGGCGAGGCGAGCAGTCTCTTGCAGCGGTCTTATTTCTTGCAGTGACGCTAAGGGGATTCGGGCGGACTCATTCGGAGGAACAGATGCTTCTCGGAATTCAACATCGGACGGAGCTCACGTACGGCGATCGCGTCAGTGAATCGGTGATGGAGCTCCGGGTCACGCCGCGCAGCGACAAGAACCAGACGCTC
>DATJXW010000073.1:0-11093 GCA_035499895.1 Polyangiaceae bacterium
CCGTATGCCCGGGCGAGCGATCCCCCTTGCGCTTTCGTAGCTCGCGACCGAAGAAGTAGGGCCCGAAAGAACGGAGGCGGTCATGTCGACGATGGATATTGCGAAGCGTTACGTCGAGCTCGTGAAGGAAAACAAGAACGAGCAGTGTCTGAAGGAGCTCTTTGCGCCCGACGCGCAGAGCGTCGAAGCCGGCGCTCCACCCGGAAAGGACCGCACGTCCCGCGGGCTCGACGCGATCCGCGCGAAGAGCAAGTGGTGGGCCGACAACCACACCGTGCACAGCGGCACCGTCGACGGCCCGTACCCGCACGACGATCGCTTCGCCGTGCGCTTCAGTTTCGAGGTGACGTTCAAGCCCGACAACCGGCGCTTCTCGATGAACGAGATCGGTCTCTTCACCGTGAAGGACGATAAAATCGTCAAGGAAGAGTTCTTCTACGCGATGGGGTGAGACCCTCGCGCGAAGGCTCAGGGACAGCTGAGCTCTTCGAAGACGCGCGTGCTCTCGAGCTCGTACGAGACGGCGATCGAGTCGCCGTCGACGCGGAGCACTTTGGGCGGCGCTCGGCGCTGTGCGGCAGTCGACTCCGTGAGGCCCGGCAAGGAAACTGCGGGCCCCGCCGGGTACCCGTCGCTCGTGAGGCGCACGAGCTCTTCGTGCTCGGCGTCGAGCGCCGAAAGGAACACGAACTCGTCGCGCAGCATCCCGCTGAGCGACCCCGGGTTCGCGTCGAGCTCGAAGAGCTCGGGGGCCGCGCCTGGCTCGGCGTCGCGCGTGACGCTCGCAATCACGGCCGAGCCGCCCGCGCTCACCCATTGCGCGTGAAAGCCGAGCGGGCTCTCGACCAGCGTCGGACAATCCGTGTAGCCGAGCGCTTGGCCGACCGGCACCGTCGCGCTCGTTTCGAAGACGACGTTCGCGCCCGCGTCGAGCTCGCGCAGCGACCAGGTGACGCTCGTTCCGTCCTCGGACGCGCTGACGGCGCTGATCGCCCCGGCTCCGTCCGTGGGGACGACGCTCGCGCAATCCCACGGAGTGGACGGCAACGTCATGCTCGCGGGCGGCGCCACGAGCGTCGCGCCCGGCGCGATCTCGGCGTACCCGAGCGTGTTCATGTCGATGTTGCCGAGCACGAACAGCGCGCGCGTCGCGTCCCGGGAGCTCTGGAGATCGGCGCGTGTCGTGATCGCGGTGACGCGCGAGTCGAAGAGCGGTGTGATGGCGGCCGCGCTCGCGTCGCTGTCCCAGGCCATGGCGCGCAACGGGTACGCCGGCATGCTCTCGGCCGAACCCTGCTCCGCGAGCAGAAACTCGACCGCGCCCGACGCCGTGCCGAGCGCGCCGAGCCCGTGGATGTTGCGGCAAACGCCGTCCGGACAGAGCTCGCTGAGCATGAACTCGTGCGCTTCGTCGACGCCGTTCCACGAGACGATGGCGACGTTCGCGGTCTTGTCGAGGGTGACGGACTCGGAGTCGACGAGCGCGAAGCGAGCGCCGAACGGCGCCAAGCTCGGCGGATCGCCGGAGTCCTCGAAGAGGTCGAGCGGGACCTCGACGTGTTCGGCGACGGAGCATTCACCGTCGAGCGTCGCACCTCCGTCGGGTGAGCTCTCGGACGGCTCTCGTCGCGACGAGCAGGCCGCCGCGAGGACGATCAACCAACGCGCTCGTTCACGCAAGCGCGCCGCGAAGCCCATGCGGGAACACTACGCGACTCCCGAAATCGGAACGAGACCCGAGCGCGCCGCCGCCTCATGGGACACCCCGCGCCTCGCCCATGGGACAGCGGTCGCGCCGCGGCGCGCCACGCGGGACGAGCAGCAGGTTTCGGCTGTTTTGTCGCGTGGTCGCGCGGCCGGTCAGGCCGGCACGGCGCGTGCAATTCGGGCCTCTCGTCGCGGTCGAAAGCGCCGCGTCGATTAACCCGAAAGGCATTCGCGACTCATGAAAAAGCTTCTCGTCATCGCTTGTTCCGCTCTCCCGTTCGTCGTCGGTTGCGCAGGCGCCGTCGATGACGGCGAACAGACCGCGCAGCAGAGCGACGCGGTGAACGTGATCTCGCACGACGTGCTCGTCGACTTCGACGAAGTCAACGGGACCCCGATCCCGAACAACAGTATCGTGGATACGACGTACGCCGCGAACGGCGTCACGTTCTCGTGCGTCGTGTGCACGAGCGGCCATGCCTACGCTCGCGCTCTCGGCAACGGGACGCAGGGGGTGAGTCTCATCGATCCCAATGCGTCTATTTTGCCGTTCTTCGACGCGCGCGACGGCGCCGTCACGGCGACGTTCAACACGCCGCGCAACTGGGTGAGCATCGACGCGGCGCCGGTGTTGCCGCCCGAGTTCGTGGGCACGCCCACCAACATGCCCTGGATCGAAGCCTACGACGCGAGCGGCAATCTGCTCACGAAGACGCTCTATCCGATCGCGTACGGTCAGGCGGGCTACGGCACGGAGCAAACGCTCACCGTGAGCAGCCCGGGCAACATCAAGACGGTGCGTTTCTCTTCGCGCCACGACAGCGGTCCGGCCGTTTACGGGACGTTCGACAACCTGCGCTTCAACGGCGATCTGATCCTGATCCCGCTTCCGCCGCCGCGCCTGCACCTCCCGATTCAGTGAGCGCCCGCGGCGCCCGCGCACTCGCCTGCTTCGCGGGTGCGCGGACGGCGTTCCCTGAACGCTCTTTGCCTTGATCGAAGCAGCCGACGCGGGCATGCTGAATCGTGGCCCGCCGTTCGCGTGAGTCCTACCCGTGGTCGAGCGCGGTGGCGTTTGGTCTCGCAGCAGTCGCACTGTCGAGCTGCAGCAACTCTGGAGGTAACGCCGACGGTGGCAGCGCCGGGGCCGCACCGGCGACGACCGGCGGCACGAGCAGCGCCGGAGCGGGCGGAAGCAGCGTGACCGGGTCCGGCGGCACCACGCCCGCGGCGGGCGCGTCAGGGCGGGGCGGTTCGAGCGGCACCACGGGTTCGAGCGGCGCGGGCGGCTCGCTCGGCGCGGGCGGCGCGTCGGCTGGCAGCGCGGGCAGGGGAGGTTCGGCGAATCTCGGTGGTTCATCGGGAGCCGGCGGGGCAACCGGCAGTGCCGGCACGGCGACGAGCGGTGCGGCCGGCGCGACCGGTGGCACGGCCGGCAACGGCGCGGGCGGCGCGGTCGGCGCGGCGGGTTCGGGCGGCGCGCGGGCAGGCGGCGGCGGTAGCGCTGGTGCGAGCGCCGGCGCGGGCGGCACGGCGAGCACGTGTCCCGCGGCGACGCCGCCGACCGGTGGGACGAAGTACTGCTCGAACTCGAAGGGTACCGCCGACGGCAATTACGCCTACGAGCTCTGGACGAACGGCACCGGCACGGGTTGCATGACGGTGTACGGCGCCGACGCCACGTTCAGCGCGACGTGGACGAACGCCGGGGACCTTTTGGCGCGCAACGGCCTCGGTTTCGATCAGACCAAGACGCCGAGCCAGATCGGCACGATCGGCGCCGACTTCGCCGAGATGAAGACCGGCGACAGCGGGCTCGTCTACGTCGGCATCTACGGTTGGACCGTGAACCCGCTGCGCGAGTACTACATCATCGACGATTGGGGCGACACCAAGCCGGGCGACACCGCCTCCGACGGCAGCGCGCGCACGCACGTCGGCACCATCGTCGTCGACGGGGACAACTACGACGTGTGGAAGCACACTCAAACGAACAAGCCGGCCATCACCGGCGGTAATGCCACCTTCGACCAGTACTTCAGTGTTCGGCAGAATGCGCGCCAGTGCGGCCACATCTCGATTTCCGACCACTTCACGCAGTGGACGATGCTCAATCTCGATCTCGGCGATCTCGAGGAAGCGAAGCTTCTCGTCGAGGCGCAGAACAGCAGCGGCACCATCGATTTCACGACGGCCACCGTGACCGTCAAGTGAGCGCTCGCCCGCCCCGTCGCGGGAGGCCGGCGATGCCGCCCGTCAGTTACAGGGGTACGCGCGCGCTTCCGTCGAACCGGTGCAGCCGCCGCCCTGCGCGCCGAGGCAGCGGCACACTTGGTAGGTTTGCATCGAGCCGCAGCTCGGCGTGCCGGCGCCGGTCGCGGTGAAGCCGCTCGGTCCGCAGCCGTCGCCGCACGTGCCGCCGCTCAGGCACGGGTCGGTCACGAGCGGAACGCCGGTGTCCATGCCGTTGCAGTCGTAGTCCCAAAGTGCCGCGTCGAGGTCGGCGGTGCAGTCGTCCGTGCCCTCGGGCTTGCAGCGCCAATCGTCGTCGCTGAGCGCGCACGCGACGAAACCGTGCCCGCACGCCGGCGTCGAGAAAACGCCGGCTTGTCCAGGGTAGACGAGCGCATTGTCATCCATGCAGTCGTCGCCGCTGCCAAAGCTCGTCGGATCGTCCGCGCAGCGTTCCACCGCCGTTCCCGGGTGTCCGTCGCCGTCGGCGTCGATGTAGCGACGAACGAGCGGCAGCCCTTCGTCGATCGAGCCGTCGCAGTTGTCGTCCTTGCCGTTGCAGAGCTCGGGCGCGCCGGGCGACACGTCGGCGTCGCTCGGCGCACAATCGATGGATCCCGGAGCGGGCGCCGTCGCGGTGTAGCCCTTCGGACAACCGTCGCCGCTCCCGGCCGGGCAGAGGGCCTTCGGCTTCGCGCCGGCCGCCGCGTAGCCGTCGCCGTCCGCGTCCTCGTAACAATCGATGGTGACGTCGTTGTCGATTTGACCGTCGCAGTCGTCGTCGATGCCGTTGCACGTCTCGGCGACGGGCGTGATCGAGCACGCGGTCCAAGTGCCCTTCTCGCAGGTGAGAACGCCCTTGCTGCACGCGCCGGGCAGCGGACAGGCGCGCGTGCTGCCCGTCTTGCAGCTGCACCCGCCGGGGAAGTCGTTCTTCACGCCGTCGCAATCGCGATCGACCGCCGGCAGGTCGCAGCTCTCCGGCGCGCCCGGGTGAATCGAAGGGTCGGTGTCGTCGCAATCCCCGTCTTGCGTGGCGTAGCCGGATACCTTGGTGCAGGCGTGCAGCGTCGAATCGTCGGTGCCGTAGCCGTCGCCGTCGGCGTCGCGATAGAGCACGAGCTCGACGCCCTCGTCGATGCGCCCGTCACAGTTGTTGTCGAGTCCGTCGCAGACCTCCGGAGCGCCGGGATAGATTGCCGGGTTCGAATCGTCGCAATCGGTGCCGCACTGGCGGCTCTCGGGCGTCACGTTGCAGCACGCGGACGAGATCGCCCCGTCACCGTCCGCGTCCAGATCGCCGACCGTGGACGGATCGCAGTCCTCGTCGACGCCGTCGGGATCGCAGACTTCCTGGGCGCCGGGGTAGCGCGTCGGATCTTCGTCGTCGCAGTCGTCGCCGAGCGGGCGGCCGTGCGCGTCCAGGCACGAAGCGTCCGCGTGGCCGTCGTGATCGGCGTCGGGCGCGGTGTGATCGCAGGTCCACGTCGTTTCATCGCAGCTGTCCGCCGTGCAGGCGATGCCGTCGTCGCAGTTCACCGGTTCGCCCGCGACGCATTGCCCGTCTTCGCAGCGCTCCTCGCCGTTGCAGAAGATGCCGTCGTCGCAGACGCCGTTGCGCGTGCATTCGGGGGCGACGGTCGCGGCGGGCTCGTGCGGCTTGCCCGAGCAGCTCGCGCCCAGAACGAGGACGAGCACCGCCGCGCCGGCGAGACGGAGCCTCATAACGCGGGCGCGTCCGCGGGCGGCGGCGTGGACCCCGAGTAACTCAAGAGACCCTGGACGAGCGGCGCGACGCTCACGTGTCCGCCGACCGCCCAGACACCGCCCTCTTCGTCGATCCACACGGCGTGGTAATCGCGCGCGAGATCGAGCCCGGTTTCCACGCGCTCGAACGCGCCGTCGCCGCTCTTGCGCAGCACCTCGCCGTGCACGCCGACCGTGTAGACGACGTCGCCGCGAGCGTAGACGCCGTTCATCGACGGTGCGTCGGTCGGAGTCACGTCGACCCAGTCGTCTCCTTCGAGCTCGAGCACGACCGCGCCGCCGATCCCGCCGACCGCATAGAGCGCGCTGTCGGTTCCCTGCACGGTCGTGAGCGGCAGTTGGTTGTCCGACGTGACGCGCGACACCTCGGTGCCGTCGAAGTGCAAGATTTGGCCCTGAATTCCGACCATCCAGACGTCGTCGTCGCTGCGGCCCCAAACCTTGAAGAGCGCCGCGTGGTCGAGGAGCGCCGGATCGACGTCGGCGACCTCGAAGCCGCCTTGGTCGCTCGAGCGCCAGACGACGCCGTTCGTCCCGTCGGTGCCGACCGCCCACAGGTGCTCGGGGTCGGTGCCCCAGATCCCGTAGAGCGTGACCGTGGGGTCCGGCGTCGGCAGCGTGGTGAAATTCACCCCGTCGCCCTGGATGATGGTCCCCGCGCTGCCGGCCATGAGGAGGGTCCCGTCGTCGAACGCATCCACCCACCAGAGATCGCCCGGGGCGCCGACGTGGACGCGTTCCCACGTCTGCCCATCCGAGTGCAAAACGAGCGCTTCCTGATCGAGCAGCGCTCCGACCGTCCAAACGTCGTTCGCCGCGCGCCCCGACACCGACAATAACGCGGCCGGAAGGTCGTGAAGATCGAGGTCCCACGCTTGGACTTCCGCCGGCTCGGGACTCGACGGTTTGCTCCCGCACCCGGCGCCGAGCGCGCCGAGGAAGAGCAGCGGCAGGAGTCGCTGCCGAAGCGCGAGCGAAGCAAGAAATCCCATCGAGCCGCCGTTACCACGGCGCGCGCGGCGCCTCCAAGCGCGGGGCAGGTCACGCTCGTCTTCGCAAAAGTGATCCGCTTTCGCAAAATCCGGGTCGAGCTGACAGAAATGACCATCCGCTCGCTCGTGCGCGTGGGGCCGACTACGGCGGCTCTGAGCTGTTCCGGAACGTCGGAATCGATTCCTGAAGGTTTCGTTCTCTCGCGCTCTCGAGTGGGCCTCGAAACTGGTTGACGAAAGACGCCTCGTCCGTGTTAGGCAGGGCACGCTCGACTGGTGTGTTCTTTCCGACGTCGAGATCACCTTCAGGTTTGGTGGAGCAAGGGAATGAAGTGGCTCTCGAGGCTCGCGATCTGGCTGACACTCGTTCTCGTCGGCTGTGGCTCGAATCCGAAACCGCAGCCGGACACCGGTAGCGGCCATGGCGGCGAAGGCGGGGGCGGTGGCAGCGCCGCGGCCAAGAACCGGCCTCCTGTCGCCAATGCGGGCCCGGCTCAAATCGTGAAGGTCGGCGACAAAGTTACACTCGACGGCAGCAAGTCCACCGATCCCGACGGCGACGCGCTCACCTTCATGTGGAAGGTGGTGAGCCAGCCGCTCGACGCCGGGATTTCGCTTTCGGACGACTCCGCCGTTCGCCCCACCTTCAAAGTCACGAAGACGGGCAGTTACGTGTTCGAACTCGTCGTCAACGACGGTGAGCTCTCGAGTGATCCGGCGCGCGTCTCCATTTCGACGTCCGACAATCGAGCGCCGGTTGCCGACGCGGGCGAGGACGTCGCCGCGAAGGTCGGCGACGAGGTGACGCTCGACGGCAGCCACTCGATGGATCCCGACGGGGACCGCATCACTTATACGTGGAGCTTCAAGAGCACGCCGGACGGCAGTACGGCCGCGCTGTCCGATCCGTCCGCCGTGGCGCCGTCGTTCACGGTCGATGTGGACGGCGATTACGTCGTCGAGCTCGTGGTCAATGACGGCGCGCTCGACAGCGATCCGTCCGACGTGACGGTGAGCACCGGTAACTTGCCGCCCGTCGCGGCCGTCGCGGTCACGACGGCGCACATCCTCGTCGGCGAAAGCGTCGGCCTCGACGGCACGGGCTCGCACGACGCGAACGGCGACGCCCTCACGTACGCGTGGTCGCTCACGTCGAAGCCGAAGCACAGCAAGGCCGCCATCAAGAACGGCAATCGCTCGAAAGCGACGCTCGTCCCCGATTTGCGCGGCGACTACGTGGTGCAGCTCATCGTGAACGACGGCAAGGTCGACGGCGATCCGGCGACCGCGCTCGTCACGCCCGAGAACCGACCGCCCACGGCGGATGCCGGCCCCGACGCGACCGGCACCGTCGGCGACACCATCGCGCTCGACGGCAGCGGCTCGAGCGATCCGGACAACGACGACCTCACGTACACGTGGAAGTTCGAGAAGCGGCCCTCGGGCAGCAAGGCGGCGCTCTCGGGCGCGGACGGCGACAAGCCGACCTTCGTCGCCGACGTCGCGGGCGCTTACTCGGTCACGCTGACCGTGAACGACGGCGACCTCGACAGCGACCCGGACAGCGTCGCGATCAGCGTCGAGGCGGCTCCACCCGGGCCGCCCGGGCCGCCCGCCGGACCCACGATTGACGGCTTTTCGCCCGCGACCGGCGCCGCCGGCACGGTCGTGACCGTCACGGGCAGCGGCTTCACGAGCGGCGACACGCCCGTTCAAGTGTTCGTCCAGACGGCGTCGGGCGAAGTGCAGGCGACGCTCGTCTCCGTGACGGACACCGGGCTCACCTTCGTGCTGCCGCCCGGAACGACGAGCGGCACCTTCACGGTCGTGATCGGCGATCAGCGCGTCGATTCCTCGAAGCCGCTCCAGATCGAGCCCTCGACTCGCTTCGATCTTTCCGTCGCGCCGAGCACGGTCGCGCTCAATCCCGGCGTTTCGGTGAGCGCCGTCGTGAGCCTCGCGTCGTCGAGCGGCTTCGCCGATCTCGCCGACCTCAGCGTCGACGGCTTGCCCGACGGCGTCACGGCGACGTTCACGCCCCAAAAAATCCGAGCGGGCGACTGGGCGCTCCTCACCTTGCAGGCGACGGGCGACGCGGCCGCGACCGACGTCGACCTCACCGTGCGCGCGAGCGCCGAGGTCGACGACCAAACGCAAAGCGAAGTCGGCACGTTGTCGCTCGGCCTCCAGCCCGTCACCACCGCGTTCGTCGGGCGCGCGGTGCTCGACGACCCGCGTGAGACGCCGCTCGTCGGCGTCACCGTCACGCTGCTCGGCAAAGACGGCAACGGCGGCACCACGAACTGCTCGGGCACCACCGTCACCGACGCCGCCGGTAACTTCTCCTTCACGAACCTCCCCGCCGGCTGCACGAGCACCCAGCTCGTCCGCTACGACGGCCTCAGCGTCACCTCCCCCGACGGCAAATTCGCGGGCGTCGACATCGCCAACGATCTCACCCCCGGCGTCGCCACCCAGGCGCGCGCCCTCGTTCACCTCCCGCGCATCGACAACGCGCCGACGGTCGGCGTCAAACAAAACGCCAGCACCGACCAAGTCCTCACCTTCCCGAGCATCCCGAACCTCTCCGTCACCGTCTACGCCGGCACCACACTCACCATGCCCGACGGCAGCACCCCGGACCCGTTCCCGCTCACCGCGGTCCCGGTCCCCGTCGACCGCCTTCCCGAAGAAGTCCCGCAAACCCAGCCCGGCTACCACTTCTTCATCGTCGCCTTCCAACCCGCGAACGCCATCGCCAGCCAGCCCGTCGCGGTCTCCTACCCGAACGAACTCGCGTTCTTGCCCGGCACCGCCATGCCGCTCCTCACCCTCGACCCCGATCGCGGCGTGATGGTCCAATACGGCACCGGCAAAGTCTCCGACGACGGACTCCAAATCGTCCCCGACGCGGACCCGAACTACCCGGGACGCGAGTACGGCATCGTGCACTTCGATTGGCATGGGCCGTTTACGAACGATCCCCCGGCAAATCCGGAGGCGTCGTGTGGGCCCGAGCCTGATTGCACCTGCAAAAAGATGACTCCGGGGAGTGTTAGCTTCGCGACCGGCATCGAGCATCGCACGACGACGGACATCAGTGTGGGCGGGTCACGCGGCGGCATGGGCATCGTCCGCATGTATCGCAGCGACAACACGAACGTCGGCCCGTTCGGCATCGGCACGGCGCACAACTATCACTATCAGCTCAGCACCGGCTCGCTCACGGCCGCGACCTTCAACCTCGTGACGCCGGGTGCCCAGGTCGTGCCCTTCACTCGACAGTCCGACGGAACCTACGTCACTCAAGCCGACCCGGCTTATGCCGGAGCCGTTTTTACGGCCGTAACCGGTGGCTCCCAACTGCGCATGTTGGACGGCACCGTGCTCGGCTTCCAGCCGTTTCCGCGCATGGGCGGTTCGATGCTGACGAGCATCACCGATCCGAACGGCAACACCGTCACGCTTGCCCGCAGTCTGGCGACGCCGTTCGCCGTCTCGACCGTCACGGACGCGGTCGGCCGCCAGTTGACGCTCAGCTACGACTCGTCGTCGCGCATCACGCAGATCACGGACCCGCTCGGGCGCAAGGTCTCGTACACGTACACGAGTGCCGGGCTGCTCGGCAGCGTGACGGACGTGCTCGGCAAGGTCACGCAATACACGTACACGGCGGGCGGGCAGCTCGCGACGATCACCGACCCGCGCAACGTTCAGATCGAATCGCTGACGTACGACGCGAACGGTCGAGTGAGCAGCGAGACTTTGGTCGGCAGTGGCACGACCACGTTCGCGTACACGGTCGTGAATCAAAGCATGCCGAAGAGCCCGGTCGTCGAGACCACGGTCACCGATCCTTCCGGCAACGTCTCTTCCTATCGCTTCAACCCCCGCGGTTATTTGATTTCGGAGACAGACGCGCTCGGACAAACGAAGTCGATGAATCGCGAAGCCGGCACGAACCGTCTCCTCGAAACGGTGGGTTCGGCGAACTGCGGCAGCTGCCCTGGAGGCGCCGGTCACCAGCTCTTCGAGTACGACGCCAACGGCCAGATCGTGAAGCAGACGGACGAAGCGTCCGCGGTCACGCAGTTCACGTACGAGAGCACGTTCGGCCGCCCGACGAGCGTGCAGGATGCCCTCGGCAACGTCACGGCGCTCGCGTACGACACGCACGGCAACCTCACCGAGATCACGGACGCGCTGAACCACAGTGGTTCGTTCGAATACGACGCGAACGGCCTCGTCACTGCTGTCGTCGACGTCGACGGCAATCGCACGACGCTCGCCTACGATGCCGTGGGCAACCTGACTTCGGTCACGGACGCCGCCGGCAACGTCACGCGCATGAACTACGACGCGGCTTCGCGTCTGATCGAGACCATCGACCCGCTC
>DATJXW010000074.1:0-20881 GCA_035499895.1 Polyangiaceae bacterium
GCCGCGGTTCTCGAGCAGTCGAACCGCTTCACGCTTGAACTCTTCGGTCCGCTTGTTCCGCTTCCGTTTGCCGTTCGATTCCATGAACTATCCCCGAGGATACCCTCCTCGCTGGGTGTCCTGAAAATCCGGGGAAGCTCAGAGCCCTGATCTCACGGAGCGAGCTGGCGTCGAAGCGGCGTTCGCTGGCCTCCAGGAGATGACGCAGGGAGTGCGACAGTGGGTCGAGGTCCCCAGCGACACCGACATCGACGTTGTCTTCCCGGACGATCCCGGCGCTCACCCTTCGCCCGTCGACGTCGCCGTCCTCGAGATCGGGCCCTATGGCAACACCTGCGGCGACGGTGGCACCACCGGCGCACTGGGATGCGTCCAGGGCATCGGCGGCCTGTGGCACAACGAGTCGGGCGAGCCGATGGCGGCTTTCATGATCTCGACGACGTTCAGCGCCGACGGCCACGCGCAGGACGGCTACCAGCAGAACCCGAAGCTCGTTGCCATGCACGAGGTGCTGCACCTCCTCGGCCTCACGCACGCCGCGGGCGGCGAGCTGATGAACCCGACCAACGCTGACCTGAAGAGGGCATGGGAGTGCCCAGACCCGGAGTCGGTCGACGCGTTGGAGCAGAAGCTCAGCGTCACGGGGCTCAGCTCCTGCGCCCCGCCGCAACCTTAGCTCAAACACCATTGACGCGAACGAAGACGTTGCTGCCGAACTCGGCAGGCTTGTATTCAGCGCGCCACGGAGCAGCGATGACCAGCTTGCCGCTGATTGCCAATGGCACCGCGGCGTTCTGCGGCGGAGGAGGTCCGTTCCATTCGAACCGGGATTTCAGCTCGACCATGTGCTCGCCCCCCACTCGCAGGAAGTCGACTCCGTTCGTCAATGCGATTGGACGGTCGTCGACGTCGACCCGTGTGGCTCGGCCGTCCCACACCAGCGAGCAGCTCACCTTCTCGAGCCGCAGCGGTCGGACAGCAACGGGGGCGGTCGAGACGATCCGCAACCCAATGACGACCTCGTTGCCGACGATGCCGTGGATCGTCTGGGGCTGGCACACGGCGGTGACGTCGACCACGTGCTCCGGAACTAGGGCATCGGCGACCTGTCGAATCTCGGCCTCAGCACGCTTGTCGAGCTTGCTCTGCCCCCACCAGGCGAACCAGCCGGTCGCCCTGCGCAGGGCCCAAGGGGCGGACTGCTGCGCCGTCCATTGGAGAGCGGAGACTGCGATCGGAGGCAGCATCGGCAAAGCCATCGGGCTCGCCTACCACAGCTCAGGCGACCTCGGCGTCGAGCTCGGGTGCCGCGCTTGCGGCTTCGGTCCCTGGCCGCGGGACCAGCGTCGCTTGGTTCGCGGCGAACGACTCGTCCGCAGGCGGAGCGTCACCGGCTCTCCGCAGCAGCCACCCAGTCAGGTACACGCGAAGTAGCCAATCGCGACGGGCGTCAGCCGGCGACGGCTGCAATCGCCGCGTCGACGCACGGGAACGTCGCGGGCGTTGTGCCCATGTCGTGCAGCACCACACCAACCATCCGATGCACGTCTGCACCCCCAGCATCGGCTACACGATGTCGGGGATCAACTCCGCGACGAACACGTTCTTGTGCGCGACGGACAAGCGAGACTGACGCGCGGTTTCGCTCTCACGGGGCTCACGGGAAGCATTGCGGTGCCTCCGTGATTTCCGTCGATTCACGAGAGCGCACGCACTTCGATTTCGTTGACCTTCACGACGTCGCCGAAGCGCAGCGACCATTCGACGGCGGCGGCCTTCGACGGCACGTCGAGGATGGCGTAGCCCGCGACGAGCTCCTTCGATTCGGCGAACGGGCCGTCGACGACGCTGTGCTTGCCGGCGGCATAGTGGATGCGAGCGCCATCCTTCGTGCTCGTGAGGCCCCCGGTCGCTTGGAGCACGCCCGCGGCGGTCATTTCCGCGACGAGCCCGCCGAGCCGTTGCATCCGCTTCGCGTCGGGCGGCGCGTCCTTCGCGCTCTCGTTCGCTTGCCGCAGCGCCAGAATGCGGAGCGGCGGGTTCGCCGGCTGCGGCGTGAGGCCGAGATCCCACGGTTCGACGACCGGACCCATGACGAGCTCCGCGTCCCCGCTCAACGCCGCGACCTTGTCCATCCAGCCGATGGCTTCTTCCTTCGACTGGACGCGGAGGAGCGCGAAGCCCGCGACGAGCTCCTTCGCTTCGGTGAACGGTCCGTCGGTGACGGTGCGCTTGCCGTTCTCGTAAACGACTCGGTAGCGCTCCGACGACGGCTTGAGCCCCTCGCCCGACACGAAAATCCCCTTCTTCACTCCTTCGTCCACGAGCGCGTGGACGCCCGCAATCGTCGCCGGCTCGAGCGGCAGCCCTCGCTCCATCTCCTGCGTCATCTTGTGCATCACCATGAATCGCATCGGTGTTCTCCTCGGGTTCGAGGTCGCCCGTGCGGCCTCGCTCTCACTCCGGCGACGAACCAGCCGCTCGCCGATCGACGCGAGCCGTCACTTTTTTCGTGGGCACCGGGCATCCCCACAAAACCATTGGTAATTTCACCGAGCCGGTTGGCGGCGCTTCACGGCACCGAGGCAACCCAGGCGAACGACGATCCGGTGAGGACCACGCGCGTCGAGGCCACCGTGCTTCCGGACGTGGTGTCGAACGTGTCGTTGACGGCGCCGTTCGAGGACCAGACGCGATCGATGTAGACGAGCGTCGGGTTTTCCCACGGTCCGGCGGCGCTCGTCGCGGTGAAGTCGAAGGTGACTTGATGCACGGCGGTCGTCTCGAAGCCGCCGCCGGCCGCGGGCACCGGCACCACGATGTCGGTCCAGCCCGCGCTCAAGATCGAGAAGTCGGTGGTGACGGCGGGGCTGAACACGCTGTTCGAGGACCCGTCGACGAGGAAGGTCGAAACGGAGCCGTTGGTCGCGCCCGGCGCATACATGCGCACCGTCACGGTGGAGCCCGTGAGGTCGGGCTGGGAGAAGACGTCGGCGTAGCGCTGAGCTTGACCCGACGCGGTGAACGGGATGCTCATCTGGACGAGCCCGCTCGCAGGGCCGCACAGGCCGGAAGCGCAGACTTCGTCGGGATTGCAGGCGACTCCGGCGGCGGCGCAGGTCACGCCGCAATTCGAGAGCGAGTCGACGAACGTCTCGCAACCGTCGTCCGTGTGCGACCCGTCGTCGGCGACGCAGTCGAGGTAACTCGCGCCGCACGTGGGCGCGCACGCCCCGCTCGTGCAGGCGCGGATCGACACGCCGGCGGTCGAGCACGCGTGAGTGCAACTGCCGCACGTCACGGGGGTCGTGAGGTCGGCTTCGCAACCGTCGTTCGCGGTCGTCCCGTTGCAGTCGGCGAAGTTCGACGCGCACGTCGCCTGGCACGCGCCGTCCGTGCACGTGGCGCTCGTCGCGTTCGCGGTGGAGCACGTGACGCCGCACGTGCCGCAGTTGTTCACGGTGGCTCCGCTCGCGTCGCCGACGTCGAGGCGCGTCGCGCACTCGCCGGAGCCGGGACACGTCGTGTAGCCGGGGTCGCACACGGCGCCGGCCTCACCGCCGAGCGCGCTCGTGCCCGAAACGCCCGACGTGCCCGCGGTGCCTCCGCCGCCGGACGCTCCGCCCTCGGTCTCGGCGCCGCTGCCGCCGTTTTCGGCCCCGGCCTCACCGCCTGGGCTCGTGGCGCCCGAACCCGTCCCGGCGCGAGCCCCTCCACCGCGCCCGCCGTTCGGGCCGCCGCCGTTCGGGCTGCCGCCGTTCGATCTCCCGCCGTTCGTCGTGCCGCCGTTCGCGCCGCCGGTGCCGCCCCGTCCGCCCTCCTTCGCGCCGGAGCCGGCGTGCGCGCCCGTGCCGCCCGATCCGCTCGCGGGCTGCCAGTTGGACGACAGCTTGTCGAAGTCGGGCATGCAGCCGGTTTGAGCGGCGACGACGCCGCAGACGGCCGCGCCGCCGGAAAGAAGCCAGGTCGAACGGCGACGCTGTTTCGATGCCACGCGGCGATCTCGCTTTATTTGTGAGTGCCGTCGAGATCTTCCGCGAGGTAGCTCAAAATGACCTCGTCGAGCGTCTGTTCACTGATGGCTTCGTCGCCGAAAATCGAACGGGCGCGCGCTTCCGGGGCGTTCGCGAACTGCGCCGTGGGGCGTTGAGCCTGCGGGCGCGGCTGCGGCGGGCGGCTGCGGGGCGGCTGCGTTTTGCGCGGCGCACGCGGCGGCTGCGAGCGCGAGCGGGACGGCAGCTTGTCGAGCGCGCCCACGTCGAGATCGAAACCGTCGGCGCTCGGCGGCGACATCGATTGGGCGACCCCGCGCAAGGCCGGGTTCGAGAGCTGACGGCGCCGTGGGCGCTCGGATTCGCGCGGGCGCTCGGACGCGCGGGGCGGCCGCACGCTCTTCACGGGGGCACGTGGCGCCGCGGTCGGCGCTTCCGATAATGGACCGACGGTGCGCTCGAGGAGCGCGTCGAGCTCCCCCGCGCGGAGCGCCGTGAACATCGCGCGGTGCTGGTCCTTCATCAGCGAGCGCACGATCTTCGACACGTCGCCGTTTTCGAGGTGCTCGGCGTAATCGGTGCGCGCCGTCTTGATGATGCGCCCGCCGTCCGCGAAGAGGTGCGTGACGATGCGCGCAAAACGCACCCCCGAGTCCTCGGTCTGGATGTGAAAAATCCGCCCGCGGTGGCGGACGTTGTTGTTGAAACCGAGGACTGGCGGAGGCACCTTGGACAAGGGCAAACCTCTCGCGGGCGCCCGCGAAGATTCAGGATACCGCTATCTCTGAGCCTCGTCCAGGCGCCGCATGCCCTCGAGCAGCAGCGCCTCCGGGCTTTTATTGAAGAGCTCCTGCGGCGCGACGAAGTTCGGGTCCAAGACGAAGTCGCCCTGGGTGAGCCCGAGCATCGCGTAGAAGGCTTCCTCGCCGCGCTGGCTCCCGTAGAGCGCGTTGTAGACGTTGCCGTTCACGAAGTGGATCTCACCGGCTCCGGCCTGCGAGCGGATCTTCAGCGCACCGGTCTTTCGGCCGTGCCAGAGCACCTGCACCATGTCAGGCAAGCTCATCTCGGTGAGCGAGCCGGACACGCCGCGCTTCATGCCCCCGCGCGTGGCCTCGCGCTCGATGATCTGTCGCAGCTTGGCGACGAGCAAATCGGCGCTCACCGGCTTCGTCAAGAAGTCGGCCGCGCCGAGATCGAAGGCGCGCTTCGCGTCGTTGCCGGCCGCGCTGCCGGTGACGAACACCCACGGCAGGGCGCGCCCCCACTCGGCTTTGCGCGCGAGCTCGAGCAGCTTGAAGCCGTCCGTGCCCTCGCCGAGCTGCATCTCGCAAATCACGATGTCGACGTCGCCCTTCTCGAGAAGCTTCACGGCTTGCTCCGCCGAGCGCGCCTGGTTCACCTCGAAGCCCTGCTCGATGAGCCGGAGCTCGAGCACCGTGGTCTCTTCCGGATCGGGATCGACGACGACGGCGCGCCTGCGATTCGCGAGCAGCCGCTCCTTCATCTCCTCGCCCGTCACCGTCTGCTTGAAGATATCGACCAGGTTCGGGTCGAAGATGGTGCCGCGGTGGCGCGTGAGCACTTCGCACGCCTGCGTCGGCCGCAGCGTCTTGCGGAACGGGTTCCGCGAATTCTGAGTGAGATCGGCGTACGTGTCGGTGATCGCGAGCAGACGCGCCCCGAGCGGGATCTCCTTGCCCGCGAGCTTCTCCGGAAAGCCCTGGCCGTCGTAGCGCTCGTACATGTGCTCGACGGCGTCGCCCGTCTCCGCCGGGAGCCGCACGGCTTCGAGCAGCTGGAGCGGCGCCGCGACGAGCTTCTGCGCGGAGGTGCGGTGCCCCTCGTACTCGGCGACGTTGAGCGCCGTGAGGTGGTAAGCGCCCATCTTGCCGAGGTCGTGCACGTAGGCCGCCGCCATGTGCGCCGAGAGCACGAACTCCGACACGCCGATGCGCTCGGAGATGCGGCGCATGAGCCGCGACACCTGCGCCGAGTGACCGCGGAGCTCCTGCCGGTTGTTCTCGAGCAGCGAGACGAGCACGTTGAGCGTCTCGAGGTAAGCGTCGTCGAGCGGCCCGCGACCGCGCGTCGGCTGCGCTTTGCCCGCTTGTTCGAGGTCGTTGCTCGTGAGCACGCGCTCGCCCGTCGTGGCCTCGCGCGCGAGCGACATCGTGAGGCTTTCTTCGCTCACGAGGTTGCGCTCGAACACGTTGAGCATCGACGTGAACTGCGCGTGCGCGTCGCGATCGAGCGCGGCGAACGCGTGGATGTCGCCGAGGTACGCCTTGCCGATGGCGGCCTTGATCGCGCGCGCCCGCCCGACGAACGCGCGCACCTCCTTCACCCCCGACGCGACCTGCACGTCGTTGATGGTCTGGATGTCGCCCGGGTCGGGCATGACGATGCTGAGCGTGGCCGTCTGCGGGTCGTAGAGCACGGGGAACACGTTCGCGCGCTCGGCGAGCTTGCGCGGCACCTTGGCGAGCGTCGTCGGATCGATCTCGGCCTTGGCGAGCTTCTCGGTCGAAACGAAGCGCGTCTTGTGAGCGGTCGCGAGGTGCTTCAAGAGCGCGATCTCGTCGATGGCCTTGAGGTCGAGGAGCGCCTCCTCGACGCGCTCGCCCGTGCGGGCGACGACGTTGAGCGCCGCTTCTTGCTGCTCCGGGGTGATGAGCTTGTCGGCGACGAGCCGCTCGAGGAGCTTGTTCTTCTGCGGCGCCGTCATGGTCGAGCCACCTATTTTAGCGCGAGTCGGATAGCCGATGCCCGGGCGCCTCCGGCCCGAAGGACCGCCCGAAAGACGCCCGCCGGACCCCGGTTTCTCTCGATTTGCTCGGCCGTTCTTGACGTTCCGCCCGGCGGAAGCTAAGGGTTCGCCCCTTTCCGGCCGCTCCCCGGCCGTTTCTCTGCCTCCGCGAGTCCGAACGATGATGACCAGCTCCGCAAAACCAGCCGAAGCAGCCGCAACCCGTAAATGGTGGGTGGTGGACGCGAAGGATCAACCGCTCGGACGCCTCGCGTCCAAGGTGGCTCAGGTGCTCTCCGGCAAGCACAAGCCGTCCTACACGCCGCACGTCGACACCGGGGACTTCGTCGTCATCGTGAACGCGAGCCAGGTGAAGGTGACGGGCAAGAAGGCGACGGACAAGAATTACTTCTCGCACAGCGGCTACCCGGGCTCGATCCGCAAGGAGAGCTTCCGCCACCTCATCGTGCGGCACCCCGAGCGCCCCATCGAGCTCGCGGTGAAGGGCATGCTCCCGAAGAACGTGCTCGGCCGGCAGATGATCGAGAAGCTCAAGGTCTACGGCAACGGGGACCATCCGCATCAGGCGCAGAAGCCCGAGCAGCTCAAGGTTTGAAGAGGTCTAGGGACTAAGCATGACTGAACTCACGTACGCGACAGGCAAGCGCAAGACCGCGGTGGCCCGCGTTTGGATCGGAACCGGCGAAGGCAAAGTGACCGTCAACGGCAAGCCCGCCGACGAATATTTCGAGCGCGAAACCTCGCGCATGATCGCGCGCCAGTCGCTCGAGGTGCTCGAGCTCCTCGACAAGTACGACGTGCGCGCCACGGTCGCGGGCGGCGGCCACAGCGCTCAGGCCGAGGCTCTCCGTCACGGCATCGCGCGCGCGCTCACCCGCGAAGATCCCGAACGGCGCCGTTCGCTCAAGCGCGCCGGCTTCCTCACGCGCGACGATCGCAAGGTCGAGCGCAAGAAGTACGGTCAAGCGGGCGCCCGCAAGCGCTTCCAGTACTCGAAGCGCTGAGGCGTTTCAGCTCGACGCGCGCCGCTCCGGGCGCGGCAAAGTCGGCGGCCACCCCGCAGAAAGTTGGGTCGTGGCCGAGCGGGATTGCGACGTTCTCCGAGGCCGGCGTATAACGCCGCGCAGGGAGTCCTCGCATGCGCTCTGCTCTTGCTTGCATTTGGCTGATTGGGTTCGCTTCGGTCGCGTTCCTCGCCTGCGGCAGTGACGACGACGACAACGCGGCTGCCGGCGGATCCGGCGGCTCGGCTGCGAAAGGCGGCACCGGCACGGGCGGCGCAACGGGCGCGACCGGCGGCTCGAGCGCAACCGGCGCGACCGCGGGCGAAGGCGAAAGCGGCTCGCCCGGCACAGGCGCGAGCGCGGGCACCGGGGGCTCGACCGAAACCGGCGGCTCGAGCAACGGCTCGGGCGGCAAGGGCGGCACCAACGCGGCCGGCGGAACCAAGTCGAGCGGTGGCACCGGCGGGACCACGGCGCAGGGCGGCTCCGGCAATGAGGGCGGCACGACCGGCGGAGAGAGCGGCGCCGCGGGCGAAAGCGCGGGCAACGGCCAAGGTGGAACGGCAGGCAGCGGGACGGCCGGCAGCAGCGCTTTGGCCGGCAACGGCGGCACCGCGGGCGGCGGTGGATTTGCGGGAACGAGCGGCTCGGCCGGCGGCGGCGGTTTCGCGGGCAGCGGCACGGCGGGCAGCGGCACGACGAGCGCGTTGCTTTGTCATTACCCGTGCACGCAGGGCGGCAGCGAATGCGGAACGGCCGAAGACGTGGACTGTGGCCCGCACGGCGAATGCGAACAGACGTCGACCGGATGTGACACGAACGACGACTGCATCCCGTTCGCGAGCGGTTGGTCCGACACGGGCGCGCGGACCGGTGAGAGCTGCGGCAGCGACGACGACTGCTCGGGCCACGTCATCTTCGGCGACGTGTGCGTCGATACCGGCGAGACCCAAGGCCGTTGCGCCGTCATCCCGGACCCCGAGGCCGGCTGCTTCTTCCCGGGCAGCAACACGGTGAGCATGAACGAGTTCGACGGCAGCGGGCCGGTCGACGTTTGCGAGAGCCTCGCCGGACGTTGTGACGACCATCAATGCGTGCTCGGCTGCGCGAGCGACGCCGACTGCACCGACGGCGGAACGGTGGGTCCTGGCTTCGGCCCCCACTGCGACACAGCCTCACGTCGCTGCGGCGGCTGCGGAAGCGACCAGGATTGCTTCACGGCGGGCAGCGGCCCTTCGCATTGCGACGTGCAGAGCCAGACCTGCGAGTGCGCGAGCGACGCCGACTGCACCGCGCGCGGCGCCGACCACTGCTACGCGGGCACGTGCGGCTGCTCGGACGCCTCGGCGTGCGGCTTCTTTCCGAACAGCCCCGCGACCTGTAACTAAAAGAAACCACTAAGCGAGCGGCCCGCGCCCTCACGCGGGCGTTTCTTCGGCCAAAGCGGCCGCTCCGGACACGCATGGTATGCTTCGGGCTCCATGGTCTCCGCGGGCGATCTCCTTGCCGGCAAGTACCGGGTGGAGCGCGTGCTCGGAGAGGGCGGCATGGGCTACGTCGTCGCCGCGATGCACGAGCAACTCGAGCAGCGCGTCGCGGTGAAGCTGCTCGTCCCCGAGCTCGCGGAAGACGCCGACGCCGCCGCGCGCTTCTTGCGCGAAGCACGCGCCGCGGTGCGCATCCAGAGCGAGCACGTCGCGCGCGTCATCGACGTGGGGGAGCTCGAGAACGGCGCGCCGTACATGGTGATGGAGTTCTTGTCGGGACGGGATCTCGCGCGCGAGCTCGAGGCGCTCGGCACGTTCGAGATCGGTACGGCCATCGACTACGTGCTCCAGGCGTGCGAGGCCGTCGCTGAAGCGCACGCCATCGGCGTGATCCATCGTGATCTGAAGCCGGCGAATCTCTTCATCACGCGGCGCGCGGACGGCTCGCCGCTCGTGAAGGTGCTCGACTTCGGCATCTCGAAAGCGATCCAGTCGTCGACCGGGCCGATGAACGCGTCGCCGAGCCTCACCGCGGCGCAGTCGCTGCTCGGCTCGCCCGCGTACATGTCGCCCGAGCAGGCGCGCCGGCCGAAGGCCGTCGACACGCGCACCGACATCTGGTCGCTCGGCGTGATTCTGTACGAATTCTTGACGGGCGAGACGCCGTTCCCCGGTGAGGCGCCGCTCGAAGTGCTGACCGCGGCGCTCGCCGATCCGATGCCGAGCATCTGGGCGATCCGGCAAGACGTGCCGCGCGAGCTCGAAGCCGTGGTCGCGAAATGCCTGGAAAAGCGCCCCGACGATCGGCACCAGACGGTCGCGGACTTCGCCGAAGCGCTCCGTCCGTTCGCGCCGACCGAATCGATGCGCTCGATTTCGCGCATTTCGGGCATTTTGCGCTCCGTCGCCCCGCCGTCGCCCGATCCGACCACGACGACGCTGCGGAGCGCCACCGCCCGGACGCCGCACGAGCACGACAAAGAGGTCGCCGCGAAGCTCCCGGTCACGCGCAAAGAAGGAGGCGGCTCGGCGCGGCCTCCGCGCGGCGACGACGCCACCGAGCTTTCGGGCGACTCCGTCCCGCCGAGCCGCGGCGCGAAGGACACGCAGACCGACTTCGGGCGCTCGCAGTCCGAAGGGCTTCGTTCACGGCGCCGCGCTCTCTACGCGCTCGCCGGCGCGGTCGCCATCGTGGGCGTCACGTTCTTCGCCGTCCGCAAGGCGTCCGACGGCGGCGCGCCGGCCGCGCAACCCGCAAGCGGCGTCGCTCAACCTCCGGCGAACGCGGTGGTGACGGCCGAAACGCACGTGAGCACCGCCGCACCACCGGTCGAAGTCGTGCCGAGCGCAACCGTCGCCTCGACGGCGAGCCCGCCCGCGCCCGAAACGTCGAGCAGCGCGCCCCCGTCCGAGTCGGCCACGGCGAGGGCGGCGGCGAAATCCCCGCCGGCCGTCGCGAAGATCGCGGCCACTCCCACGAAATCGGCGGCTGCGCCGTCAGAGCGACCGCGCGCGCCCGCCCCCGTCAAGCCGCGCGCGGCGACGAACGCGGCGACGGACACGGAAGACCCGCTCGAAAACCGCCACTAACGCGATGAACCACGCGCCGCGCGGAGCGCGCGCAGCGCCCGGCGCGAGCGCGCAACCACCCTTCGCGTGAGGTGTCGTCGTCGGCTCCGCCCGGGACGCACCGCCGACGCCGGCGCCGGATGGCGCGCCGCTCGTCGCCGCCACGTCCGGAGCGCCGCTCTGTCCGCCGCCGTCGCTCGGCATGCTCGGCGCGCCGCCTTCACCGTCGTTGCCCGTGGGCGCCGCGCCGGCCGTCGGCGCGCCGGCTTCGGCGACGTTCGTCGAGCCGCCGTCGCCGCCTGCGCCGTTTTCGGTGCCGGCTCCGGCCGTGCCCGTCGGTTCGGAACTCGAGCCGCCCGTGGCGGCGCCGCTCGGCTCCGGCGTCGGCGTGGCGCCCGCGGCTTGAAACGCCTGCGCGGCGAGCACGCCGAAGTCGGGCACGTGCGTGAAGAGGTTCCGCGCGTCGTTGGCGAGGCACGTTGCGCCATCGAGCAGCGAATACACGCCGAGCACGGCGCCCGTCGCGTTCGCGATGAGCGGTCCGCCGCTGTCGCCGATGCAGCCCGCCGGGCCGTTGACGACGATGCTGCGCGGCGGCGCCGAGGTGACGCCGTCGTCGCCCGACGGACCCACGTCGCCGATGACGAGCGTGTCGTTGTGCGTGCGCGGCTGCGTCGTCACGTCGAGCACGCTGCCGGTCGACATCGCGTTGTCGAAGCCGTAACCGACGAGCGTCACCGCTTCGCCGATCGACGCGCGCCCGTTTTCTCTGAGCGGCAAGACGGGCAGCGTGACCGAGCGATCGAGCACGACGAACGCGAGATCGTTCACGCAAATCGTGTCGGAGAGGGTCGAGAGGATTTGCGAGCCGTACGCGATGGGCGTCTGGCGCGGCGTCTTGCCGTCGTAAAATTCGAGGCCCGACGCGTCGAAATACATACCGAGGACACCCGCGCCGGGATCCTGACTCTGGAGATCGCCCTGCACGGTGCAGCGAAAATCCCCTTCCACGAGGTGCGACACGCAGTGGCGCGCCGTGATGACGAGGTTTTGCGCGACGAGCGACGCCGTGCACACCGTTTCGGCGTTGTCGACGATGGTGCGCATGAGCACGACCGCGTCTTCCCTGCCGCCCTCCGGGGACACTTCGCCGTCGACGACCGGCGCGCTCGTCACGCCGATGCGCGACTCGCTCGGTGCGCGCGCCGTGCACGCGACGCCCACGCTCAGGACGAGCGCCGAGGACGCAACGCGGCGCCGTGCGGCGCGCCACGCTCGGGCGCTCACGGCGGCGGGAAGTTGTCGATGCACGGGTAGTCCCCGGTGAACGTGTCGTTATCGGGATCGTAGCGGAGCGCGTTCGGGTACGACGCCGGAAAGCCGTTGTACGCGAAGCAGAAGACGCCCGGCGTCACCGGGCGCACCCCCGTCGTCGTGTCGAAGTCCGGCGGACCGAGCGTGCTACCGAGCGCAATGCTTTTGCCCGCGGCGAGCGCGGCGAGCACGTTCGGGATGTCCGTCGGGCCGTCGTCGTGCGGCTCGCCCGTGATGAGGCGCGCCATGCCGTTCGCGATGCCCGGACCGGTGAGCGAATCCCCCGCGGCCATGGCGTACGCGAGGTAGTAGACGGCGTCGTAGTAGTTGTCGGTGTTCGGCGCCGCCGTCGAAGGCGCGTCGGGAAACGCGTAATCGTAGCGGGTCTCGTAGCCGTTCTCGAGCGTGAGGTCGTCGGCGGGGGCGGCGTTCACGCCCAGAAAGCGGCGCGCGGCGGCGGGTTCGCCGGTGAGCTCGCCGTGAATCACGGTGAAGATCGTGTTCTGGGCGTCCGAGGTCGCGTTGTAGGGCGAGAGCAGGTAGTAGGGGTGCGGCTTGCTGCTCGACCAGCCGCTTTCGACGGACGCGAGCACGCCGCTCGTCGCGGTCATGACGTCGCTCGCGGTCGAGACGATCACGTCCGGAGCGAACGCAATGAGGTCGTCGAGCATGCTCTGCGTCGGAGCCGCCGTGGGATCGAGCGTGTACTCTTTGTAGTTCCCCGCGTCGCTTTCGTTCGCCGCCGCTTGCCCGTTGAAGACGAGGCTCTGGTACACGTAAAAGCGCAGATCGGTGTTGAACGCGTCGGTCGTCGTCACGAGCGCGACTTTGATCTCGTCGCTCGGCACGAGGGCCTGCTCCGAGCGAATTTGTTTTTCGAGATCGCTCAAAAGCAGGTGGTAGGCGGGCGCGTAATCGCTCGGTTGCCCGAGCAGGGTCCAGACGCGGCCGCCCGTGGTCTTCGCATCGGTGAGCCGGCGCAGCGTGGCGACCGGGTTCAAAAAGAAGAGCTTTTTGTCCTGCTCCTGCAGGAGTGCGCTCGTGAGATCGTCCGGCTGCAGCATGGCGATGAGCGCCGGCAGCTCGAGCTCCTCGGCGATGTGCGTCATGCTGTTCGAGACCGCGCCCGGCACGGCGACGCCGTCGTTCGTGCACACGATGAGCACGAGCGACCGGCTCGCGCCGTTCGGGCCGCCAGGGAGCCCGCCCGCGTCGTTGATCTCTTTGACGGCGAGCTGCTCGGCCCAATAGATGTCGCTGTCGGACGGATTGTCCTGACTCAAGACGGCGAACGACGCGATGTAGAGCGCGTTCGGATCCGTGGCGTCGCCGTACACGACCGGGCACTCGTTCGTCTTGAGCGCCACGCACGTGTGATCGCTCGGCCGGCAGAGCGACGGCTCGTGCGCGGCGTCCGTGCATTCGGTGTTCGTCGTGCAGCCGGGCGCGCCGCCCTCGCCTGCTCCGGCCATGGCCACGACCGTCCCGCCCGTCCCACCGCTCGCGTGCGTGCCACCCGTCCCAGCGCGACTCCCGCCGGTTCCGCCGCTCGCGCCGGTCTCACCCGTGCCGCTGCCGGCATTGCCCGGGCTGCCGCCTTCGGGGTTCGGCTCGCCACCTTGCCCGCCCGTGAGCATGCTGCTCGCCCCAAAACCACCCGTGTCGGCGCTGGGATGTCCCGCACTGCTGCCGCCGCTCCCCTGAGCGCCTTGGCCGCTCGTGCCGGCCGCCGGCAAATCCTCGGGCGGCGCGACCAACAGGCAGCCGCTCGCGAGCGCGACCGGCACCACGAACGCGGCGCTCTGCTGACGCCACGAACGCACGCTCACAGCGTGCCCCCGGCATAGAGTCCGGCGCCGTTCGCACTCGCCCAAGGCGTGAGCGTGAGCCCGGTGTGAGCCGCGGGAACCTCGGGACGCGTCACGTAGAGGTACGTCGTCGCGCCGGCGCCGCCGGCAGCCGCGATCCAGAGCACGAGATTGACGACCCCGAGCGTGACGAGCGAGTCGTGATCGCTCTTCGCGGCGGCGCGGTCCGCGTCGTTGCGGCCGGTCGCGTCGTAGGTCGAACGGTGGTCGAGATACACGCCGCCCGTGATGCTCGCCGCGAGCGCGAGCGCAATCGTCGCGCCGCCCGCGACGTAGACCGAGGTCGGCACGGGGCGTTCACGCGCGAGGTCCGCGGGGGGTGCGGCGGGGGCGAGCGGCGGCGGAGACGGCGCCGGTGCCACGACGGGCGGCGGTGCGGCGACGGGCGCAGGCGGCAACGCTTCGAGCGCGGGGATGACCAGCGTTTGCTGATCGGAGACGGCGCCGATCGTCACGGTGGCGGACCACGGCTTCTTTCCGGGCGCTTTCGCTTCGATCGTGTGGGGGCCGGGGTCGAGCGGCGTCGGCACGCCGAGCGCCGCGACACCGACGACCACGCCGTCCATGCTGAGCTCGAGGCCGTCTTGGTCGGCGCTCGCCGCGAGCGTCACCGTGAGGCGCGAGAGCTTCGGCGTGAGCTCGTCGATGTGCTCCTCGGCGTAGTCGATGCGGCTCTGGCGGCGATCGCGCCGCGACTGCACGAGCGCGTCGTTGAACTCGACCCACGCCGTCGCGAGCATGCCGAGCGACTCGTGACACGACGCGAGGTTCAAGAGCGTCCCCGTGCCGGGATCGAGCCGGTAGCTCTCGGCGAACTTCGGACACGCTTCCGCGAAATTACCCGCGGCGCTGAGCTCGCGCGCTTGGCGATACAGCGTGTCGGCGAGCGACTCTTCCGTCCCCGATTGGGCGTTCGCGCGGACGGCAGCGAGTGACACGGCGCCCGCGGCGAGCGCGGCGAAAAAAGCGGCCTCGACTCTCGACCGGCCAAGCATCGGCGAGAGCTTAGCCCGTGCCACCCTGCCCCGGATCACCACCTTGGCCCGCTTCCGCCGGAGTACCGGCCCCGCCCGCATCCGCCCCCGCCTGGCCCCCTGCGCCCCCCTCGCCGTTGCAGCGTGACTGGGAATACCCGCCCGGATCCGGCGACATCAAGAGCGGCTCACTCAGCCGCTCGAGCGCCGCGCGCATGTCCGCGCTCTCGCCCGGGCTCAGCGACAAATCCCGCGTGGCGACGCCCATGTACGCGTCGATGAGCGCGTCCGCGTCGGCCTGGCTCAGCGGCACGGGCTTGTAAACGAGGTCGAAGCTCGTCGGCGCAGGCGACCCGGCGCAACCCCAGAGCGCGTAGTTGAACGCGAGCATCTGGTTCAAGAACTTGTCGCGCTCGTTCAGGTTCTTCGAAGCGTCGTAATAAAGATAGAACACCCAGTAGATGTTGCAGTCGGCGATGAACGCCTTCTCGTAATCGTTCGTCACTTCGAGATCGAGGTTCGTCGCGTTCGACAAGCGCACGCAGAGAGAGAGCTGATTCGAAGCGCCGCCGCCGCCCGCGCTGCCTCCCGACGCGCCGCCCGAGCCGCCGAGCCCGCCGCCGCCCGCGAGCGCGCCGCTGCCGCCGCTCGCGCCGCTGCCCGTCGTTCCGCCTTCGTTCGCGCCGCCCTCGCTCGTGTCGCTCCCGCCGCTGCTCGTCGAAGACGTTCCGCCGCTGCCACCGTGCGCCGGTTTCCCGTTGGTGCGGCCGCTCGAACCGCCGTCGCTCGGTGTCGAGCCGCCCGTCGTGGCGCCGGCGCCCGCTTCGCCGCCGAGCGCCGCGGCACCCGCGTCGCCGCCGTGCTCGAGCGTCACACCCGCTTCGCCGCCGTCGTGGTCGCTCTCTCCGGCGCCGCCCGCGGGCCCCGGCGTCGCGCTCTCGCCGCAGCTCGCGGCACCGACGAGGAGCGCCGCGAGAACGAAAGCGCTCGCTCGTGCCCTCGACATGCGTCGAGCATAGCGGACAAGCACCGCTCCCGAAAGCGCGTCACTCCCGCGTCATGTCGCGAGAACCCAGTGCGAGTCGCGAAGTTACGCGGGTGTCGGGCGTTGCGTGAAGTTCACTCGAACCGGGGCGCGCGCTCGCGGAGCTTGAATTCGACTCGAAGCTGGTATGGGATGCGAAAGTTACGCTGGGCCCGACCTCGGGCTTCGCGGTCGCGACCGGGTCCAGCCTTCCGAGGAGAAAAGCGGATGTCGAGGCAATTGTTGTGTGCGGGGGTCTTGGGCGTTCTAACGCTTTCCACGTTCGTGAGCGGCTGTTCCAACGCTCCCGGGACGGGCTCGGACACCGCCGTGACCGGCACCGTCGAGCTACCCCTCACCGCGCAGGCCGCCGGCGTGAAGTATCGACTGAACAGCGCGCGCTTCACGATTCAAGGCAGCTCCGGCTTCTCGCGCGTGATCACGCCCGCCGCCGATCTCCCCATCGATCAAGAAGTGTTGCCCGCCGACAGCTACGTGATCACGCTCTCCGACGGCTGGGTGCTCGAGGCGGAGGGGCCGAACGACACGAGCTTCAGCGCGGTCGACGCCGAGCTCGTCGCGAACCCGCTCTCCTTCACCGTCACGCAAGGGCGCATCATCGACGTCGTGTTCGAGTTCATCACGCAGGGCATCCCGATCAAGTTGAACAAGGGCCTCGCCAACGTGCGCATCAGCGTGTCGGACTGCTCGCAATTCGACAGCTACGGCGCCGCCATCGCGGGCTACACGGTCGACTGCCTCGGCCGCATCGATCAGAACTCGTTCATCATCGACGACAACGGCTATCTGCGTCGGAACTTCACCGAGTGTTTGCAGGATCAGACGCTCATCCCCGCGATCGACGCCTTCCTCGGTCTGCAATACGAGACCCGCGACACCATCAACTTCCCGACCGATCCGCTCGCGTACGCGCGCGAGTGCATCGCGGGAACGTGGGCCACCTGGCGCGAGGACTTCGACAGCAGCGGCTCGACCGAATGCCCCGATTGGACGAAATCCGGCGTCATCAACAACCCCACGCCCGAGCTCTACGATCGCATCGCGCGCGCGTTGCCGAAGCTGCCCGCGCCCGACACCGGCTTCACGCCGCAAATCGTCGACGCGATCAAGATCAACTCCATCTACAGCCTGAGCTTCGCGGACGCCGCCGGAACGGATCAGAAGTGCGGCTCTTCCGGCGCGTGCGCGGCGCTCTGCGCCGGCGGCTTCCCGGGGTTCGTGCTCTCGACGGATGACGGCTCCGTGACGACGGATCCGGTGCCGTGGGAGTCGAACACGGTGTACCCGCAGGGTCAGGACCCGTATCTGCGCACGAACTACTACCACCCGATGTCGTACTACGGCCCCTTGCCGGGCGACCTCTTCGGCGCCGTTCAGCGCGTCGGGGAAGCGTGCAGCTACTACGACAGCACGAGCGGGCTCCACAAGAAGACGATTCTGCAGCAGAACTGCGCCGTCACGCCCGACAGCGGCTCGGCGTGCGTGAGCCTCTGCGCTCCGGCGGCACTCCAGTAACCGCCACGCGTCCGTTGCGCGGCCGACGTCCGAGCCGCGCCCCGGGCGGCGATAGTCGCGGTTCTGAGCTAGGCTCCGCGCCCCATGCCCACGCTCAGAGCCGCGATCATCGGCGCCGCCGGCTACACGGGTTCCGAACTCGTCCGGCTGATCCACCGCCACCCCGAGCTCACGCTCGCGCTCGTCGCCGCGCGCGACAACGCCGGCAAGCGTCTCGATCAGGTGGTGCCGTCGACGCTCGGTGTGAAGGGCGTCGGCGAGCTCGTGCTCGAAGCGTTCGATCCCGGACAAGCGCGTGAGCTCGCCAAGCGCGTCGACGTGGCGTTCCTTTGCTTGCCGCACGCCGCGAGCGCGAAGGCGGGCAAGGCGCTCTACGACGCGGGCGTGCGCGTCGTCGATTTGTCGGCCGATTTTCGGCTGAAGAGCCGCGAAGCGTACGAAAAGACGTACGGCCCGCATCCGGCGCCGGAGCTCTTCGAGGTCGCCGTGTACGGCATGCCGGAGCTCCACCGCAAGGAGCTCGCCGGCGCGCGGCTCATCGCGGCGCCCGGCTGTTACCCGACCTCGTCGATCTTGCCGCTCGCGCCGTTGCTCAAAGCCGGGCTCGTCGCGAAGGACGGCATCATCATCGATTCGAAGAGCGGGGTGAGCGGCGCCGGGCGTTCGCCGGGTCAGGCGTATCACCTGCCGGAAGCCGCCGAGGGCATTCGGCCGTACAAGGTCGCCGGCGCGCACCGGCACACGGTCGAAATCGAGCAGGAGCTCTCGCTCGCCGCGGGCGACGCGCTGAACGTCGTGTTCACGCCGCACCTCGCGCCGATGACGCGCGGGATCCTGAGCGTCGCGTACGCGCGCCTCCTGCCCGGCAAGACGGAAGACGACTGCCGCGCCGCGGCGCGCGACCTCTACGAGGACGGCCTCGTCTCCGTGCTCGACAAGGGCGTGTTGCCGGACACGCTCTGGGTGCGCGGTTCGGCGCGCGCGCACGTCGCGTATGCGGTGGACACCCGCGTTTCGACCGTGCTCGCGATGGGCGCCATCGACAACCTCGCGAAGGGCGCTTCCGCCCAGGCCATCCAGGCGCTGAACGTCGCCCTGGGCTGGCCGGACGCGCTCGGCCTGCCGGAAATCGCGGAATTTCCGTGAGTTAGCGGCCCGACCGCCAAAGTGCCGATTGCGGGCGCTCTGGATCCGTGGGGAATATTCGGATCCGATCCATGCCGGGCTCTCGCGCACCCTTCAAGCTCCGGAGCGAGTTCGAACCCAAGGGCGACCAGCCCAAGGCGATCGCGGAGCTCTGCAAGGGCCTCGACGAGAACCGTCAGTACCAGACGCTGCTCGGCATCACCGGCAGCGGCAAGACGTTCTCGATCGCGAACGTCATTCAACACTACGCGCGCCCGACGCTCATCATCGCGCCGAACAAGACGCTCGCCGCGCAGCTCTACGCCGAGATGCGCGACCTCTTTCCCGAAGCCGCGGTCGCCTTCTTCGTCAGCTACTACGACTATTACCAGCCCGAAGCGTACATCCCGACGACCGACACCTTCATCGAGAAGGACGCGATCATCAACGACCAGATCGATCGCATGCGGCACGCGGCGACGCACGCGCTCCTCTCGCGCGAGGACGTGATCATCGTCGCGAGCGTGAGCTGCATCTACGGCATCGGTTCGGCCGAGACGTACTCGGGGCTCTTGATCGAGATCGTCAAGGGCGAGGAGCTCCGGCGTGACGAGCTCTTGCGGCGCTTGGTCGACATCCAATACGAGCGCAACGACACCGACTTTCACCGTGGCACGTTTCGAGTGCGCGGCGACGTGGTCGAGATTTTCCCCGCGTACGAAGAAGCGCGCGCCATCCGCGTCGAGTTTTTCGGCGACGAGGTCGATTCGATCCGCGAAGTCGATCCGCTGCGCGGACGCGTGCTCGGGCAGCTCGACAAGTACGCCGTGTACCCGGGCTCGCATTACGTCACCCCGCGCCAGCAACTCGCCCGCTCGATCGAGGGCATTCGCACGGAGCTCCGCGAGCGGCTCGAGTTTTACGACAAAGCAGGCCGCTTCCTCGAGAAACAGCGGCTCCAGCAGCGCACTTCTTACGACCTCGAGATGCTCGACCAGATGGGTTTCGTGCAGGGCATCGAGAATTACTCGCGCCACCTCTCGGGGCGCGCGCCGGGCGAGCCGCCGCCGACGCTCATCGATTACTTCCCCAAGGATTTTTTGTTGGTGATCGACGAGTCGCATCAGACGGTGCCTCAGCTCGGCGCGATGTACCGCGGCGATCGTTCGCGCAAGGAAACGCTCGTCGAGTACGGCTTCCGGCTGCCGAGCGCGCTCGACAACCGGCCGCTCAAGTTCGACGAGATGGAAAAGAACATGCGGCACGTGATCTTCGTGTCCGCGACGCCCGGCGACTACGAGCTCGAAAAGACGGGCGGCGAGGTCGCCGAACAGTTGATTCGCCCGACCGGGCTCGTCGACCCCGAAATCATCCTGCGCAAGGTCGCGGGCCAGGTAGACGAGCTTCTCTCCGAGATCCGAAAGCGGGTGGAGCGGCAAGAGCGCGTGCTCGTGACGACGCTGACCAAGCGCATGGCCGAGGATCTCACCGAGTATTACGCCGAGCTCGGCGTGCGCGTGCGCTACCTTCATTCCGACATCGACACGCTCGAACGCGTGGAAATTCTCCGTGATTTGCGCGCCGGCGAGTTCGACGTGCTCGTCGGCATCAACCTCTTGCGCGAGGGTCTCGATTTGCCCGAGGTGAGCCTCGTCGCCATCCTCGACGCCGACAAAGAGGGATTTTTGCGCAGCCCGCGCTCGTTGATTCAGACGATCGGACGCGCGGCGCGCAACGCGAACGGCCAGGTCATCATGTTCGCCGATCGCATCACCGACGCGATGAGGCAGGCCATCGACGAGACGGAGCGGCGCCGCGCGCTGCAGAAGGCGTACAACACCGAGCACGGCATCACCCCGGCGACCGTCAAGCGCGCCATCTTCGACATCAACCCGGCGAGCGGAACCAGCGACTACTACGCGGTCCCCCGCCAGCGCCCCGGAACGGCGCCGGAAGCCGCGGCGGCGAGCGCGAACGACGCCGACATGACCGAGCGCATTCAAGCGCTCCGCCAAGAGATGTTCGCCGCAGCCGAGAGTCTGCAGTTCGAGACGGCCGCCCGCCTGCGCGACGAGCTCAAGCGCCTGCAAGGGTCGAACGGGGACGCCGACGCGGGCGGCCGCTCGCGCTCCGAGCCGCCCCCGCGCCGCTCGGATCGGCCGCCGGGGCGCCGCTCCGATCGCCCGCCGGGTCGCGCCTCCGATCGTCCGCCGGGCCG
>DATJXW010000075.1:0-16141 GCA_035499895.1 Polyangiaceae bacterium
GACCCTCGCGCGGCTCACGCTCGACCGCGGCGAAAGCGAAGCGGCGCGCGTGCTGCTCGCGGCCGAGCCGGACTCCGCGCCCGTGCTCGAGACGCGCGCGCTCGTCGAGATGGCGCGCGGCGACCGGCGCGCTGCGCTCGAGCTCAGCTTGCGCGGCAGCTCGCTCGCGGCGAGCGACGACGCGCGGGCGCGCCTCGAAGCGGTGCGCGGCAACGTCGCCCACGCGGCCGGTGACGCCGAAGCGGCGCTCAGGGCGTTTCGTTCCGCGGCCGAGCACGCCGCGCGGGCGTGCGCCGTGCTCGAAGAAGCGACGTACCTCACGGGCGTCGCGGCCGCGGGGACGCAGCTCGGCGAGCTCGGTGAAGCCAACGCGGCCGCGCGTCGCGCCGTCTTGCTCTTCGAAGCGCTCGGGCGCCGCGTCGAAGCCGCCCGCGCGATGCTTTCCGTCGCGTCGAGCCATGCGGCGGCGGGGGCCCGTGACGAGGCGCGCGAAGCGGCGCTCGAGGCCGCGGCGCGCGCCAAAGCGGCCGGCGATCGGCGCTGCGCGGGCTTTGCGCACCTCGTGCTCGCCGATTTGCGGGACGCGCCGAGCCTCGACGGTCTCGAACATGCGCGTTACGCACAGAGTCAACTCGGCGGCGGCGACGACGCGCTGCGCGTCGGGGCGCGACTCTGGCTGCACGGCGAAACGGCGCTCGATCTCGCCGAGCTCGACGCGCTCGCGAGCGCTCCCGAGAGCCCGCTCGAGGCGCGCCTCGAGTGGTGGGGCGCGCGTGCCGCCGTCGAAGGACGCAGCGCCGAGCCGCGGCGTCCCGAGGCGATTCTCGGCGCGCTCGTGGCGCTCGCGGGCGGTCCCGTCGTCGCGCGTGGCCCGGCGCTCGCGGCCGGGGCGCGTCTCGCCGCGCGCACGGGCGACGGCGACATGACGCGCCGGCTCACCCTCGCCGCCGGCGACGCCGCGCGCGAAATCCTGCGGCGCGCGCCCGAGGGCCTCCGCGCCGCCATCGCGAGCGTCCCTTGGGTGCGCATCGCCGACGCCGCCGGGCTCGGCGACGAGCTCTCGGCGCAGCAGGTGGGCGACGTCGAGGCGCTCGTGCGCGCGCTCGGCCGGCGCGATCGCCTGCGGTCGCTCCTGCGGCAAGTCGTGGACGCGCTCGTGCTCTGGACCGGCGTCGAACGCGGCCTCTTGCTCTTGCGCGCGCCCGGCGATCGGCTCTTGCCGCGCGCCGCGCGCAATCTCGCCCGCTCCGATCTCGCCGGGCCGCAGCTCGAGCTCAGCCGCTCGCTCGCCGAACGTGCGCTCGAAGTCGGCGAGCCGGTCGTCGCCGTCGACGCGGCGGGCGATCTGCCGGCCGTGCACGAGAGCGTCCACGCGCTGAAGCTCCGGAGCGTGCTCGCGGTGCCGCTCATCGCGCACGGCGAGGCGCTCGGCGTCGTTTACCTCGACGACCGCGTGCGGCGCGGCGCGTTCGGGCCGTCCGAGCTCGGCTGGGTGCGACTCGTCGCGACGCTCGCCGCGGTCGCCATCGCCGACGCGCGCGCGCAGCTCCTCTTGCGTCGAGCGGCGCGGCGCGCCGAGCGCGCCGAAGCGCGCCTTTCCGGCGAGCTCGCGCGGCGCGAAGCCGAGCTCGACGTGGCCGAGCGCGAGCTCGCGCGCGCGACCGGCGGCCGCGACACGCGCTTCGCGTACGACGCGATCGTCGGCGGCAGCGAGGCCGTGCGCGCCATGCTGCGCGTCGTCGACCGCGTCACCGCGTCCGAAGTGCCCGTCCTGATCCACGGTGAGTCCGGCAGCGGTAAGGAGCTCGTCGCGCGCGCCATTCACGCGAACGGCCCGCGCGCCCGCGGCCCCTTCGTCTCCGAAAACTGCGGCGCCGTGCCGGAGGGCCTGCTCGAATCGACGCTCTTCGGCCACGTGCGGGGCGCCTTCACCGGCGCCGTGCGGCCGCGCGCCGGGCTCTTCGAGGTCGCGCACAAGGGCACGCTCTTCCTGGACGAAATCGCCGAGATGAGCCTCGGCATGCAGGCGAAGCTCTTGCGCGCGCTTCAGGACGGCGAGATCCGCGCCGTCGGCGCCGAGTCCGTGAGGAGAGTCGACGTGCGCGTCATCGGCGCGACGCACCGGGACCTCGCGGCGCTGGTGCGCGAAGGTAAATTCCGCGAAGACTTGTTCTACCGCCTGAACGTGATCGGCGTGAGCGTGCCGTCCTTGCGGCAGCGGAGCGGCGACGTGCCGCTCCTCGTGCAGCATTTCGTGAAGGTGCATGCGGCCGGGCGCCGCCTGCGCGTTTCACGAGCCGCGCTCGACGCGCTCGCCGCGTTCGCCTGGCCCGGCAACGTGCGCCAGCTCGAAAACGAGGTGCGGCGCGCGCTCGTCCTCTGCGACGACGTGATCGACGTCGAGCACCTGAGCCCCGAAGTGCGCGATCGCGAGGGCAGCGAAGCGGCACGGGTGGACGGCTTGAATCTGCGGCGCCGGCTCGACGTGCTCGAAGCGGAACTCGTCCGTACGGCGCTCCGCCGCACTCAGGGCAACCAGACCCGCGCGGCGGAGCTCCTCGGCGTCTCGCGCTTCGGACTGCAGAAAATGATGAAGCGGCTCGAGATCCGCCTCACGGACGACGTGCCGGCGGCGTGAGGCGGTCTCCCGAACGGGCGGGCTAGGAGCCCATGTACATGCCGCCCTTGGCGCCGGACTTGCCGTGCAGGACGGCGGTTCCGAGCACCATCGACTTCGTGGAGTCGTGGAGCGTGTCGTACACCGTCTTCACGCCGGGGGAGTTCGAGGTGCCGCTTCCGGCCGTGCTCGACGGCACGTTGAGCGTCGCCGTCGCGAGCGCATAGATGGTGAGCTCGTAGGTGTCGTTGCCGCTCGGGCACGGCGCGAGGAACTTGTTCGTCTGGAGCGCGCCCATCAGATCGCCCGTGAGCATCGTGGTGCCGCGCGGCATCTGCATCGCCGCCGGCGGGATGTTCCACGCCGCCCAGTGCTCGCCCGTCGCCATTTCAGCGCCGAGCTTCGTGTCGATGAACGTCATCGCGAAGGACAGCGTGCCCGACGGAGCGCCGGACCAATCGAGCTCCGGGTTTTCGCCGCCGCCCAAGTTGCCGCCGTTCGCAGCGCACGTGAACATCATGCCGAATTGCGCGCCGTCCATCTGATCGGGGCTCGTGATGGTGAAGGTGCCGCTCCCGGTGCCGCCCGCGCCGGTGGCGCCGCCCGAACCGCTCGCGCCGCCGTGCGCTCCGCCCATGCCGCCCATGCCCGAGCCGCTGCTGCCGCCCATGCCGCCGCCGCCGGCCGTGCCTTTGCCGCCCGAGCCGCCGCCGGCCGTGCCTTTGCCCGCCATGCCGCCCGTGCCGGACCCGCCGGTACCGCTCGCGCCGGCGCTGCCGCCTTTGCCGGCCATCGCGGTGGAGCCGCCGGTCGATCCACCCGTGCCGCCCGTCGAGCCGCCGGTGCCGCCGCTGCTCCCGCCCGTGCCGCCCGTGCCGCCGCTGCCCGGCGTGCCTGCCGTGGACGAACCGCCCGCGCCGCCCGCGCCGCCGGTCGCACCCGCACTCGTGCCGCCCGAACCCTTACTGCCGGAATCGTCGTCACCGGAAGAGCAGTTCACCAGTGCGAGGGGAATGCCCGTCGCAATCAGCAGGGGAGCAAGCCTATGCAGCACGCGGTTTTGCATGGGGATTGCTTGCCACAGCAGCCGTTTCGCTGGCCGGCGAGAAATTTCACATCTCGGAAGCGAGTTTTCGGCTCTCGCTGAGTTCTTCAATGAACTTGAGTGGCCTTCTCGCCCCACACTCGAGTTTGCCGTCGCCGCTGTGACCGTCGTGTATCAGTTCGCGAGCTCGGGCTCGTCCTTGCTCGGCCAGATCCGATCCCAATTCTCGCGGTAAGCGTCGGTCGCAACCTGAGCTGGGCCACTCCGCGCCGTCTCGGCCACGTCCTTCGTTGCACGCGGCGCTTCGAGCTCCACCTTCACGTCGCAGAGCAGCGGAAATTCGGGGCGCGGCGTGAGACTCACGACTTCACCCGTGATCGGCGCGCCGTGCTTCAACGGTCGGACCGCGCCGAGCTCCAGCTGATCGTCGCGCTTACGGATGATGCGAAGGCCCGCGCCGTCCGCAGTCTTGCCGTGAATCAGCGCGATGTCGGCGCCTTTGGGCTCGTCGTCGTTCAACCCTCGTAGCTTAGCACGAGTCACATCCCGATGGCGGTGCGGAACACCCAACCTTCGCGGCCGCGGGCGTCGTACTTGACGCGATACCAATCGCCGCTTCGACCCGTCACGCCGACGCGCGTTCCGGAGAGCACGCGCGCGACGACCTTGCCGTCCTTTTCGGGCGTCGCGTGCACGAGCGCGGTCTCCCAACTCACGGTCGCGTTGCCGCTCGCGGGCGTCACCGCGACGGGCGCCGCGCTCGCCGCGGCTGGTGCCTCGGGCGGCGCCGCGGCAAGCTCGATCCGATAGAACACGGAGTAGCGTTGGTGCTGGTGCGGAATCGCGACGAGCGAGACGTTCGCGAAGTCCTGCCGGTAGCACTCGAGCACGGCTTGTAACGCTTCGTCGGCGAGCGAGGTCGCCTTGCCGCTCGTGATGCGGGTGATGCGCTCGGTCGTGAAATCGAGATCGAAGCCGAGCGACAGCACGCCCGAGACGCCCTTGGCCGCGGGGCAATCGTCGAGCGACGACAAGCGATCGCGCGCGACGCGATCGAAATCCACCGCGTCGCAGTGCTCGATCTTGCCGCCGCTCGCGTCACGGCAGCTCGTGACGAGCGCTTCACCCACGACGGGCGGCTGCCCGCCGGTGGCGAGCGGCTCCGGCTTGTTCGCCGAAGGAGCCGGCACGGCGGACGCGAGCGCGGAGGCCGCCGGCTGCTCGTCGGGCGGCGCGCCCGTCAAATCTTGCGACGACGCGGTCGGTGCGGGCAGGGTCGGCACCAAGCGGAGCCCCGCGAGCCGCGGCCAAACGATGCCGGCGAGGAAGCCGACCACCGCGATGAGGCCCACACGGCCGAGCCGCAGCGGCACGTTGCTCGGCCGCGGGACCTCGACTTTCAGTGCCGGCTGACGGCGGGAAGTCGCCATGAGCTTCTGAGACCACGGTGGCTTATCACGGCACTTCCGCGGCGGGTAGCTCGAGGACGGCGCGGGCGCCGCCGCCGTCGGCGCGGTTTTCGGCGAAAGCGCGGCCGCCGTGGGCGCGGGCGATGCGGGCGACGAGCGCGAGCCCGAGCCCGAGCGAGCCGCTCTCCTTCACCGTTTCGCTCGAACGCGACGAATAGAAAGCTTCGAACGCGTGTTCGAGGACGTTCGGCTCGAAGCCGGGCCCGCGATCGGTCACCTCGAAGCGCACGCGCTCGCCACGCGGCCCTTCTTGCACACGCGTGACCGTCAGCCGCTCGACGCCGCGGCCGTGCTCGGCGGCGTTCTCGAGCAAGTTGCCGAGCGCGCGCCCGACGAGCGTCGGATCGATCTCGACGAGCGCGCCGTTGCTCGCGTCGGTCAAGAGCTCCGCACCGAGCCCCGCGACCTCGAGCGCGCGCGCGGCCACCTGCGACGCCGTCAGCGTTTCGAGCCGGAGCTCGCCGAACTCGAGCCGCGAGCTCGCGAGCAGCTTGCCGATGAGCGCGTCGAGGCCGACGAGCTCGCGTTCGATCTCGTCGAGTCGCTCGGCGCTCGCGCCGCCGCGCGCGAGCTCGACCAGCATGCGCAGGCGCGCGAGCGGACTCCGGAGCTCGTGCGACACCGCGGCGAGCAGCGTGCGCTCCTCGCGCAGCTGCCGCTCGATGCGCGCCGCCATCTCGTTCACCGAGTCGGCGAGCGCGCCGACTTCACCGGCTTGGTGCCGCCCGAGCCGCACCCGCGCGCCGAGATCGCCCGCGCCGATCGCCTGCGTCACGCGCACGAGTTGATCGAGCGGACGCGTCAGGCGCCGCGCGATGACGCCCGCCGCGCCCCAGAGCACGGCGGCGCCGGCGAAGAGCGCGACGAGCATGCCGTACGGCGACCAACTCCGGTGCGGCACGCACGCGTGCACGAAGCCGAGCAGGGCGCCTCCGTTCTCGACGCGCAGCGTGTACTCGCCGGCGAGGCACGGCGCGCCCGTGCTCTCGAGCGCGCGGCCGGCGGCGTCCGTCGTCGTCACGGCGCCGCCGAGCGCGCGCGCGACGTTGCCCGCGAGCGCGCGCCGGTCGTCCGCTCGCGGCCAGGCCCGCGCGAATTCCGCGCCGGCGAGCTCGCGCACGCGCTGCACCTCTTCGTGAAAGTGCGCGCCGCCCGGGCCGAACACGCCGACCGTCAGGCCCACGACGAGGCACGTCACGGCAATCGTGACCCCAAACCAAACGAACAAACGGCGCCGTAAGCGAAACCGTTGCGGGACCCCGCAGTACGTGGCGTCGCCGAACGGCGAGCGACCCGGCGGCCCATGACGGAAGGAGCGGTAATGGTTCACGTCGCTTCCTTCGAAAGCACGTACCCCACGCCGCGCACCGTGCGGATGAGCCGCGGCGGATCGTCGCCGAGCTTCTTTCGCAAATGCGAGATGTGCACGTCGACCGTGCGATCGCTGACGGTCACGTCGGAGCGCCCGGCTTGCGCGAGCAGGCTCGCCCGCGGCACCACTTGGCCCGCGCGCCGGAGCAAACAGGCGAGCAAATCGAACTCGAGCCCGGTGAGCTCGACGGGCTCGCCGTTCACGTGCACGGCGCGCGTTTCCACCTCGAGCACCACGTTGCCCGCCGCAAGTCGCTGGCGCCCGAGGTCGGGGTTCGCCCGCCGGAGCACGGCGCGGAGCCGCGCCAAGAGCTCGCGCGGGCTGAACGGCTTACCGAGGTAATCGTCGGCGCCGAGCTCGAGCCCGACCACGCGATCCGTCTCG
The DNA here is from genome assembly GCA_035499895.1 of Polyangiaceae bacterium. GTDB lineage: Bacteria > Myxococcota_A > Polyangia > Polyangiales > Polyangiaceae > PMG-095. Next base: position 6,888 of record DATJXW010000075.1, read on the forward strand.
TCGCCCTTCGCGGTCAGCATCAGCACGGGCAGCGCGGGCCAGCGCGCGCGCACCTTCTTCAGCACCGCGAGCCCGTCGAGCTCGGGCATCATCACGTCGAGCAGCACGGCGTCGAACGCCTCGCGTTCGAGCAGCTCGAGAGCCCGGCGCCCGTTCGGGGCGTGCGCCGGGCTCACGTCGTTCTGCTCGAGGTAGCTCGCGATGAGCTCGTAGAGCCGCACGTCGTCGTCCACCACGAGCACCCGTGTCGTCATCGCGTTCCGCAGGCTACCACTCGGCGCGCGTTCCACTTCGGGCTCACGGGTTCGGTGCTTGATTCGCGCCCGGGGTCGCCGGCGCCGGCGTCTTGCGCTCGTTCATCACGCGTTCGGCCGCGCGCACGCACGCGTCCGCGGCGCGATCTTCGAGCGATTGACGGTGGTCGCCCCACGCGCCATGCCCGAAGAAGCCCGGGCCGTGACAGCCGTAGCCGTACGGGCAATGGCCCGAAACTCGCGCGAAGCCCCAGCCGAAGCCGAGCACCGTTCCTGCCGCCAAGAGCACGATTCCGATTCCTCTTCTCATGACCGTGCTCCTTTCAGCAGCAACCGCCGTGGCCGTAACGGCCGTACCCGTAGAACCCCGACTCGAGTAGATCGCCGAGGATCTTGCGCTGGCGTTCGTCGAGCGCTTCGTGCACCTTGCGGAGCGCGTCGACCGCGGCGCGCCGCACGTTGTCGAGCGCGGCGTCGTGGCGCCCGAACACTTCGTTCAGGCGCGCCTCGTCGAGCCGTTCGCCGCGGAAGGCTTCGGACACGCCGCGGCGCGTGTCCCTGAACTCACGACCTTGCGCTCGCGCCTGGTCGATGAACTCGGAGACGGCTTGGTGAATCACCTTCTCCTGCCCGGGCGCGGTGTCGAGGCGGGCGAGCACGGCGTTCAGCGCGCCGCGCGGCCCGTAGCCCCGATGAAAGCCGCGACCGTGCCAATGGCCGTAATAGCCGTGCCGGTAACCCCAGCGCCTGCGCGTCACGAGCCGCACGAGCCCGATGAGGCACAGCGTTCCAAAAATGAATCCGAACATCCTGAGCTCCTTCTGGTTTCGGCGGGGCGGGCGTGCCCGCCGCCGTCGAGCAGAAAGGTCGGACCGGCGTGTGAAGCGCGTGCGTGGCGCGCTGTTAAGCAATGTTGAGAGCGGTAACTACCCGGATTTAATCGTTATTTTCGTCGGGTACGACCCCGGTGGCCCGCGGCTAGCCTTTGGGGCGATGATGGGCGACCGCGCATGAAAGCTTGCGAGAAGTGCAAGCTGAAGTTCCCCGACGAGACCAACGCCTGCTTCCTCTGCGGGTCGGCGCTCTCGCCTGTCAACGATCCGCGCATCGGCAGCACCATCAACGGGCGCTACCAGCTCGAAGCCGCCGTGGGCGAGGGCGGCATGGCGACGGTGTACGCGGCGCGGCACCGGCTCGTCGATCGGCCGTGCGCCGTGAAGATCATGAACGCCGCGCTCGCGAAGAACGAGGTTATCCGCGAGCGTTTCCGGCGCGAGGCGAAAGCGGCGCAAAAGCTCGCTCATCCGAACATCATCGAGATCTTCGATCAGGGTGAGCTGCCGGACGGCAGCTTGTACCTCGTGATGGAGCTGCTCGAAGGCGAGACGCTCGCCGACGTCGTGTTCCGCGGCAAGATGTCCGTCGAACGCTCGCTGCCGATCGGCATCCAGATCGCGCGCGCGCTCGCCCGCGCCCACGATCTCGAGGTGATTCACCGCGACTTGAAGCCGGAGAACGTCTTTCTCGCCGAGTCGGAGGACGGCGGCGATTTCGTGAAGCTCCTCGATTTCGGCATCGCCCGCTCGATGCAAGACGTGCGGCTCACCGGCGCGGGCGAGGTCTTCGGCACGCCGCAGTACATGGCGCCCGAGCGCATCACCTCGATCGACGCCGGTCCGTCGGCGGATCTCTACGCGCTCGGGGTGATGCTGTTCGAGATGCTCGCCGGGCAGCTGCCGTTCGACGCGCCCGACATCGCGCAGTTTTTCATCAAGCACCTGAAGGAGCCGCCGCCGAGCCTGAAGAGCCGCGAGCCGTCCGTCCCCGCCGAGCTCGATCGGCTGATCACGGACATGATGGCGAAGGAGCCGAAGGATCGGCCGGTGGACGCGCACCGCGTGCACGCCGATCTCTTGCGCATCGCGGGCGCGCTCGGCTTGCGCGCTCCCGCCGAAATCGCCGAGACGAGCGAGAGCTCGCGCGGGCCGGCCCGCACGCTCCCGCCCGTCGCGATCGACCGCTGGGTCAAGCGCACGGCCGTGTTCGACCAGATGCTCGCCCACGCCTTCGGCGACAAGCGCCCGCCGGAGCTCGTCGAGAAGCTCGGCGCCGTGAAATCACTGGTGCAGAAGATCAGCGAGCTCCGCAGCCGCGCCATCGACGAGCAGCGCGCGCTCGAGTCGATCGAGGCACGCGGCCGCGAGACCCGTCAGCGCTTCGGGCACGCGGTGGACGCGCTCGGTATCGACCTCAGCAAGGCGCGCGACGAGGCCAAGGCCGCGGGCACTCACGTCGCGACGCTCGCCGCGGGCACGGCGGACTACAAGGGGCGCCTGCTCGCCGCGCACCGCGAGATCCTGCGCTGGGAAGGCCGCTCGGCGTTCGCGGAGCCGTACCCCGACCTCGCCCAGGCGTATCGCGCCGCCGCGGGCGTGCTCGACGAGTGGGGCGTCGCGAAAGCCGGTGTTCAGGCCGCGCAGACGCTCGCCGACAAGCGCAAGAGCGAGGTGAGCGACCTCGAGTACCAAATCGAAGAGCTCCGCGCCGCGCTCCGCAAACACGAGGAGAGCCTCGAGAAGGAAAACGCCGCGCGCGAAAAGCTCGTGAGCGAGCTCGGCAAGACCGCCGACGACCTCGAGTCGAAGCTGCTCGAGGTCGCCACCGGGTTTTGCGCGCCGCTCCGGCGCCGCCCGGAGCTCGCGCCGCTCTTTCAGAAGCTCGAAGCCGACGCGGCCTGAGCGCCGCCGCACGGGCGGGCGGCGCTCGGTCGCGCGAAGCGCGCGCCCAAGAATCGTGTCACACACGATTGAAACGCGGTCTAGCGCGTGACTTCCGTGCGGAGCTTGCACTGCGGGGTGCAAGTGAGGCTGCCGCTCGGCCCGTCGTCGCACTGCTCGCCGTTCGCGCGCTGCACGATCTTGTCGCCGCAGTAGGCGGCCTTGGTGCAGTCCGCGTTGCAGCCGCCGTATTGGCCCATGTTGTTCGCGGTGCCGTTGTCGCACTGCTCGGGGCCGTTGCGGATGCCGTCGCCGCAGTACGGAACGTCCTTCGTGCACTGGTAGCTGCAGCCGGTGCCGTCCGCGGAGTAGGCCGTGTTGTCGACGCCGTTGTCGCACTGCTCCGGGCCGTTCTTCACGCCGTCGCCGCAGTACGGGCCCCACGTGCACATGGTCGTGCAGCCGTTGTACGCGGTGTCGGAGTTCTTCTTGCCGTTGTCGCAGAGCTCGAACGCGCTCTGCACGACGCCGTCGCCGCAGTAGGGCACCGCCATGCAGTTCGGCCCGCACGGATCGGCGTCGCCCGGATACGCGTAGTCGTCGTCGTTGAAGCCGTTGTCGCAGGCTTCGCCCGCCGCCTTCTGCACGACGCCGTCGCCGCAGCGCGGTCCGAGCAAGCACGCCGTCGTGCAGCCGTCGTAGGTGTTGTCGGAGTTCTTGCTGCCGTCGTCGCACTCTTCGCCGTCGGCCGCCTGCACGGTGCCGTCACCGCAATAGGGGCCGAGCTTGCACGCGGTCGTGCAGCCGTCGTACGGCGTGTTGCTCGGGTCGGCGTTGAATTGGCCGTTGTCGCACTGCTCGCCGGTCTCCTTCACGCCGTCACCGCAGTACGGATTGAAGCTGCACTGCGCGTTGCAGTTCGCGCTTCCGTCGCAGACCTCGGTGCCGTTGCGGATGCCGTCACCGCAGTAGGGCGCGGGCTGGCAGTTGTAGTTGCATTGACCGGCGCCGGTCGTCGAGTACGTCGTGAACGAACCGGGGGTATCGCACGTCTCCGGCGCCTCCACCGTGCCGTCACCGCAATACGGCCCGAGCTTGCACATGCTCGTGCAGCCGCCGTAGGCGCCCGTATTTTGCGCGGTCCCGAGGTCGCATTGCTCGTTGAAGCCGGGTTGCACGACGCCGTCGCCGCAGTAGGCCGGGAGCACGCAGCCGGGCGCGCAGCCGCTCGTCCCGTAGAGCGTGCCGTTCGTCCCGTCGTCGCACTGTTCCGTGCCGTTCTTGACCTTGTCGCCGCAGAACTCGATCGTGCAGTTGTTCAGGCACACGCCGTAGCCGGTGGCCGGCATGCCGGGCCCGTTGTCGCACTCCTCCGAACCGGCGCGGACGCCGTCGCCGCACGTCGTCTGGCAGAACGAACGGGGCGCGAGGAAGCCGTCGAGCGTGAGCTTGTAGTTCGAGCCCGTCGGATGGCGCTCGGCCTGGAACACGACGATCTCGTAGACGCCGCCCTTGGTGAGGCCGAAGCGCTTGTCGTCGCCGTTGTCTTCGTTGGTTTGGAGCGTGCAAGTGGCCACGGTCGCCGAGTTGTTGTTGTTGGCGCCCTGGATCGAGCAATCGCTGTCGGTGTTTCCGGTGCCGTCCCCGTCGTCGCCGAGCACCACGCGGCCGTTCAACTGCGCGTGGATGCCGCCGATGTCGACCGCCAGGCGCCCGTTGATGAACACCCACACGTCGTCGTCGCCGAAGAACGAGAGTGTCTCGCCGCCTTGATACTGGAAGAAGTAGCGGAGCTCGCTCGTGAACTGGAAATTGTGCGATTGCCCGGGCGCGTTGTTGCCGCGCCCGTCGAGCGGGAAGAACGACGTGGGCCACGCCGGAGTCTTGGCGGGGCAGCCGTTGCCGGCGCAGTAGAGGTACGAGCTCTTCGTCGCGGGGTTGCCCGCACCGCTCGTCTTGAACAAGGTCAGCGTGTCGAACGGCGTCGGTACCGTCGGCGGATTCGGAATGACCGAGATGGTGTGCGACGGCGTGCCGCCCGCCTGCGATTGCGCGTCGAGTAAGCCGCCGCTGTTGCTGTCGTTGTACCAGAGCTTGAACGCGGCCTTGTGATACGCCTCGTCGAGGCCGGCGCCGTCACCCGTGGTGTCGATGGTCGGGTGCATGCCGGGCGTCGGGAGAACGTTGGCGACACCGCCCGCCGTGCCGGGGTAAACGCCTCCGTTGTAGACGGCGCCGCCCGCGTCCGTGTTGCCGACGTAGAGCGGCTTGCCGTCCGTATCGAGCTTGCCGCACGTGCCCGTGCCCGTGGTGCCGTTCTTGTCCGTGTTGGCGGTCGTGCAGACGTCGCCCGTGATGCCCGGGTCGTCACCTTGCGCCGGCGAGTTCGCGGGCGTGCCGCCGCCGTTGGGCCAGCCAGTCGTCGAGCCGCTGCCGTTCACCTTCATGTGCGGGTGACCGCCGGCCACGTCCCGTTCTTCGAGGTTCCGGTACGTGATCTTGAACGAAATGCTGTCCGGGTAGCTGACGCTCGGCGAGCACGACCAGCCCGTTTCCACCTTGCAGTTGCTGTCGCAGCCGTCACCGCTCGTGGTGTTGCCGTCGTCGCACTGCTCGGTACCGGTCACGAGGCCGTCGCCGCACGTGACCGCGACGCTCGGGTTCGTCCCGATGGTCACGGCGGGTTCGAGCTGGCACGTCGGACCGCAGCCGTCGCCGGCGATCGTGTTGCCGTCGTCGCAGCCTTCGCCCGGTTCCGCGGCGAGCTTCGCCGCCGTCACGTACGCCGTCGTGCCCGGCGCGGCGGTCGGCGCCGTGGCGTTGCCGCACACCGTCGCCTTGCACGGGCCGAGCCCGTTCGCGCCGCACGTGTAGCCCGCGTTCAGCTTGCAGTTCGTGCACGCGGTCGCGTTCGCCGGCGTCGGATCGCATTGCTCGTAGGGCGTGACCAGAATGCCGTCGCCGCACACCGGCAAGCACCCCGTGTTCGGCGGACAAGCCCAGCCGGACTCGACCGTGCACGTGGAGGAGCAGCCGTCGCCGTTGGCGGTGTTGTGGTCGTCGCACTGCTCGTTCGGAGCGAGGATACCGTCGCCGCACACCGACGCGACGCACACGGACGGCTGCCCGGAGCAGAAGTAGCCGCTCTGGATCATGCAGTCCTGACAACCGACGCCGTTCGTGAGGCCGGTGTCGCACTGCTCGCCGGCCTGGAGCTCGCCGTCGCCGCAGACGGGCAGCTTGAAGCAGACGCCCGCCGCCGGACACACGTAGCCCGGGTCGACCTTGCACATCGTGCAGCCCGGCACGTTGCCGTCACAGCCCTCGCCGTATTCGACCACGCCGTTGTTGCACACCGGCGGGTTCACGAGACCGGTGTCGTAGCCCTGACACGCGAGCGCGCCGGTCGCATAACAAGCGCTCTCCCCGGCGATGCCCGGATCGCAGACTTCGCCCGGCTCGAGCGTGCCGTCCCCGCACACGATGGTCGAAGTGCACGTGCTCGGCGTGCCGGTGCAATTGTAGAAAGGTTCGACCTGGCACGCGGCGGAGCAACCGTCGCCGCTCACGGCGTTGCCGTCGTCGCAACCCTCGTTACCGACGATCTTGCCGTCCCCGCAGATCGGCTTGCAGCCGCTCGTGCCGCAGGCCCAACCGTCTTCCACCGTGCACTTCGAGCTGCAGCCGTCGCCGTTTTTCGTGTTGCCGTCGTCGCAGCCTTCGTCCGGCGTGCGCACCCCGTCGCCGCACTTGAGCTTCACGCAGGCTTGTCCGGGCGGACAGAAGTAGCCGTCCTCGAGCTGGCACGCGGAGCTGCAGCCGTCGCCGCTCTTGTCGTTGCCGTCGTCGCACTGCTCGCCCTGCTCGCGCACGCCGTTGCCGCACACCGGGAGCGCGACGCACGGCTCGCCGGGTTTTTCACAGGCGTAGCCGGGGTCGATCGAGCTGCAGTCGCCGGAGCAGCCGTCGCCGTCCGTCGTATTGCCGTCGTCGCACACCTCGTTCCCCTCGATGATGCCGTTGCCGCACGTGACGACGCGCACGCACGGCTGGCCCTCCATACAGAGGTAGTCCGGATCGGACATCGTGCAGTCGCTGCTGCAGCCGTCGCCGTCGACGGTGTTGCCGTCGTCGCAGAGCTCGCCCGCTTCGAGCACGCCGTCGCCGCACACGGCCGGCGGCGCGCCGCCCATGCCGCCTTCGGGATTCTCGTTCTGCCCGCCCATGTCGCCGGTGCCGGTGATGACGCTCGTGCCGCCGGTGCCGCCGGCACTACTGCCGCCCGTGCCCGTCCCTCCCGTTCCGGACGTCGGTTGATCACCGCGCGTCGTGACCGACGGCGAACCTCCGCAGCCAATCGCAATCAGCGCGACGGGCGCGAACAGAGTGACGAGAGATCGGAGACCGGACCCACCAAGACGCAAGGCGTTCAGCACGCATCACACTATGCTCGTCCTTTCGCGCGACTCAAGCCGTTTGGCAGTGTTTTTCCGCGGCGGCGAGCTTCGAACCAGATTGGTCGACTGATGCCGGTCGTGCGAGATCGTCCGACCTCCCGCGCGCGCCGTCCTACGGGCGCGGCGTTTTGCCCGCCGGTCATTTCAGCCCAGGTGGACGACGACGGCGCGGAGCTTTTCCGCCTCGCGACCGAAACGGCGCGCGCGGCATTACCTCGCACGCGCGGCGCTCCCGCCGTCGCGCTCACCGACTGCCACGTTCGATATGAGCGACTCTGCGCTCCGAGCGGCTGACGCGGGCGCCGTTCTCGACGCGTGGCCGATAACCACCGACCTTAGCAAGTATGTAAGTGATGTCGGCGCATGTAATCGAATGAGCGCAGCGGGCATGTAGGCATTCGCACACAAAGCGCGACCAATCTTCGGGGCAAGGGAAGATTTTTGAAGGCGACGAAGTGGGTGTCGCTTAGGATGTAAGGTTGACGCGCGAGGTCTTCCGAGAACTTCCGCGCTCACGGAGTTCGTGCATGCCCTCGTTCGTTCGTACGCTCTTCACCCGCACCCTCGGGGTTTACTCCGCGGTGCTCCTCGCCGTCGCTTGCGGCGGTTCACCCAACGTCACTTCGGCCAGCGGCACGAAAGGTATCGACATGGATACCGGCGGTACCGGCGGCTCGAGCGCGAGCGGGGGCACCGGCGGTAGCGGCACGGGCACGGGCGCCACGGGCAGCGGAGGGACGCTGATCGTCAACGTGGGCGGTATGGCCGGTGAATCGGACCAGCCCGTAGGGGGACAAGCGAACGATCCTTGCAAGGGGCCGAACCCGCCGGACGGCTGTTCGGATCTCGAGCCGTCGGGCCCGGCCTGCGGCGACGGCGAGATCAATCAGGACGACGAAGAGTGCGACGACGGCAACAGCCTTCCGGGTGACGGCTGCTCGGGCATTTGCCAGATCGAGCCCTACTACAAGTGCCCGACCCCGGGCATGCCGTGCGAGCTCACGATCGCGTGCGGCGACGGCACGGTGGACCCGGGTGAAGTTTGCGACGACGGCAACACCGACGACGGCGACGGCTGCAGCGCCGACTGCGAGACGCAAGACCCGAGCTACGTCTGTCCCGATCCCGGCAAGCCGTGCCAGCTGCTCTACGACTGCGGCGACGGTCGCGTGAACGGCAGCGAACAGTGCGACGACGGCAACAAGGTGAGCGGCGACGGCTGCAGCTCGAAATGCAAGACGGAAGAAGGCTACGTCTGTCGCAAGCCGGGCATGCCGTGCGTGCTCGATCAATATTGCGGCGACGGCATCGTGCAGGCGTCGCTCGGCGAAGAGTGCGACGACGGGAACAAGAATTTCGGTGACGGCTGCTCGGCCGCGTGCAAGGTCGACCCCTATTACGACTGCACCGGCACCTCGCCGAGCGTGTGCACCTCGACCATCGTCTGCGGCGACGGCGTGCGCGATCCGGGCGAGGAGTGCGACGACGGCAACACCGCCGACGGCGACGGTTGCAGCAGCACCTGCAAGCAGGACCCTTCGTACGTCTGCACGAAGCCCGGTGAGCTCTGCACGCGTCTCTACGCGTGCGGCGACGGGCGGCTGAACGGCTCCGACCAGTGCGACGACGGCAACACCGTCGACGGCGACGGCTGCAGCAGCACCTGCACCATCGAGGCGGGTTACGTCTGCCTCCACCCCGGTCAGCCGTGCAAGCTCAACGTCTACTGCGGCGACGGCATCGTGCAGGCCGGCGAACAGTGCGACGACGGCAACAACGATTACACGGACGGCTGCTACGGCGACTGCACCATCGCGCCCTACTAC
>DATJXW010000076.1:0-76772 GCA_035499895.1 Polyangiaceae bacterium
AAGGCGACGGCCGGCCTCACCGGCGAGGAGCTTCTCGCAGATGTCGCGCGACTCGACGGTCACGCTGCCGTCGTCGCCGACGAGCACGGGCACGTAGATGTAGCCGCCCGTCACCGACGCGATTTCGGTGCGGTCGCTGTACGGCATCTCGATCGCTTCGTAACGCTGGCCGAGCAAGTCGAGCAGCATCTGCACTTTGCGGGCGTAGGGGCTGTAGCGAGTTCGGTAGAGCTTCATGGCCCGAGCTCTACGGAAGGCGCGGCGCGGCGCCAAACGAATCGTTTCCATGGTACATGAGAAAAACTCATGTATCCGAGTCTGCCGCGTCCGCTCGCGCTGCCGTCGCTGCACGGGCTCCACGTGTTCGAGGCCGCCGCGCGCCACCTGAGTTTCACCGAGGCTTCGCGTGAGCTCTCGATCAGCCAGACCGCGGTGAGTCATCAAATCCGCGCGCTCGAAACCGAGCTCGCCGTCGCGCTGTTTCGCAGATTGCCGAAACGCGTCGAGCTCACCGCGGAAGGCAAAGCGTGGGCGCTCGAGCTCGGCGAGATTTTCTCGCGCCTGCACGCGCTCAATCGCCGCTTGCGGCAACCGCCGCGTCCGCGCGTGCGCGAGGTCGCGGTGAGCACGCTGCCGTCGTTCGGCTCGCGCTGGCTCGTCCCCCGTCTCGGCAAATTCCTCGATCGCCATCCGGACACCGAGGTGCGCATCTCCTCGAGCGAGCGGCTCGTGGACTTGGCGAGCGAAGGCGTGGACATCGGGATCCGCTACGGCTTCGGGCGCTACCCCGGGCTCGTCACGGAGAAGCTCGCCGACGACGCCTGGGTCGTCGTCTGCGCGCCGGCGCTCCTCGCCCAGAAACCCCTGCGCTCTCCGCGCGATCTCGCCCACCACGTGCTCTTGCAGGACGACAGCCCCGACGCATGGGCGCGCTGGCTCGCGGCGAACGGCGCTCGCGCGAAGCTCGGCGCGCGCCGCAACGAGCTCACCGACTCGAGCATGCTGATCGAAGCGGCGGTGCGCGGGCAGGGCGTCGGGCTCGCGCGCTGGTCGCTCGCGGTGGACGAGCTCACGGCGGGGCGCCTGGTGCTGCCGTTTCCGAAGCTCCACGCGTTGCCGACCGGGCTCGGGTACTACCTCGCGGCGCCGCGCGAGAGCTTGCGGCGAGGCGCGGTGGTCGCGTTCCGAGATTGGGTCCGGAGCGAAACGGAGACGCTGAGGAGCGGTCGCCCGTGAGCCGCGCGGCGACGCACGCGGAACCGCACCAAACCTGAGCCTCGTACGATAGCTCTCGAGTCCTCTCGAGCTCATCGGCGTTTCGGAACTGCGACGGGGACGAGACCCGTGGTACTGTGTGAAAATTGCCCATGTCTCGCGTCGATGCACCCTGCTTGCACTCGCGACGAAGCTCGATTGACCCACCGAGATGGTTGTGCGATCCGACCATTCACGAGCCGATGACGTCTCATCGACGGTTCGCACCGAGTCGGGCATGAGCGAGCCCACGAACGGCGCTCCCCCCCGCCGCGCGGGCCCGATCGACGTCGAGCTCTGGCCTTCCGCCTTGTCCGCCAGAGTCGTCGAGCCGGGGCCCGTACCCCGCGTCCACGGCTACGACGTCGAGGCCGATCTCGCGCGGCACTATTCGTTCGCCGAAATTGCGCTGATTGCGCTCACCGGGAGCGCGCCGGAACGCTCGCACGGGCGCGCCTTCGAGATCGCGCTCGCGTTCCTCGCGCCGGTGCCGGTGAGTGAAGCGCCGGCGCACGCCGCAGGACTCGCGCGCTTGATCGGAGCGGACGCGAGCGGAGTCATCAGCGGCGCCGCCATGGGCCTCGCGGAGCGCGCGCGCCACGTCGTCGCCGCTCACGCCGAGCTCGTCGCCTGGCTCGACGCCGGTAGCGGCCCGCCGCCGCCGAGCGTGCAGAGCGACGATCCGGAGGACGCGAGCGCCGTCGCTCGTCTGCGCGAGGCGCTCGGCGAAGCGGGCGCGGCGTTCCCGTTGCTCGAAGCGAGCCCGACGCGGATGGCGGCGCTCCTCGGCGTGCTCCACGGCGTCGGGCTCACGGACGCGCCCCGACTCGAGGCCGCGCTCTCGCTCGCCGCGTTGCCCGCGACCATCGCCGAGGCGTTCGCCGTCAAGCCGTTCGCGTTCTTCACGTATCCGATGGACCTGCCCGCCTTCCGCTACGTCGAGGCCGCCGATGGCTGAGACCGGCGAGCGCCCGGTGCTGCCGACGCAGGTCGGCCACGTCGGGCCCGATCATCATCGCTTTCGGGGCTTCGACGTCGGCCGCGACCTCGTCGGACACGAGACGTACTGGAGCGTGATCTCGCTCGCCATCGGCGGGCCGCGCCTCGCGCCGGACGACTCGCGACTGCTCGACGACCTCGCGACGAGCCTCGTCGGCCCCGATCCGCGCATCTGGCCGTGGAAGCTCTGCCGCTTGATGAGCGCGTACGGCCGCTTTTCGACGGGCATGGCCGGGCCGCTCATCATGATGAGCAGCGGGAGCGTGGGGCCGGCGGCGCTCGCCGCCGTGGCGCGCTTCTTCGAGGAGCTCGCCCGCGAGCTCGGCCCGGACGACGCCGACGACGCCGCTCTCGGCCGCGCGCTCGATCACAAGCTCGAACGCTCGCCGCGCCCGCCGGGGTTCGGCACGCCCTTCCGCAACCAGGACGAGCGCAACGCGCCCATCCTCGCGCTCGTGCGCGCGCACGGACGCGAACGCGGTCGCTACTTCTCGCTCGTGGAGCGCGCCGCACCCCTCGTGCTCGAGAAGAAGCAGCTGCCGATGAACGCGGCCGCGCTCGTGAGCGGCATTTGCCTCGATCTCGGCTTCTCGTCCGAGCAAATCGACGTCTTCGGCATCTTGCTGCTCGTCGCCAACACCGTCGCGAACTCGTTCGAGGGTTCACGAACGGCGCCGGCCGTCCTCAAGCGCCTGCCGCGTGAATTCGTGCGCTACGTCGGGCAGCCCCCGCGCCCGAGCCCGCGCGCCGCGAGCGGAAAAACCCCGTGATCGCGTTCGAGTGGGAGGACGCGGAGCTCTACGCGAGGACGCTCGCGTTCGCGGAAAGCGTGCTCGCGCCGGGCTCGAGCGAGCGGATCCGCGCGGCGACGTTCGATCGCGAGCTCTGGCAGCGCGCCGGCGCGTTCGGGCTCGCAGGCCTCCCCGCGCCGAAGACGCACGGCGGCATGGGCCTCGGCGCCGCGGAGAGCGCCCATCTGCTCGAAGCACTCGGGCGCGGCTGCGACGACGCCGGCCTCCTGTTCTCGCTCGCGGCCCACCTCTTCGCTTGCGTGGTGCCGCTCGCGCGCTTCGGCACGGACGCGCAAAAAGCCCGGCTTTTGCCGCGACTCGCGAGCGGCGAACTGATCGGCGCGAACGCGATCAGCGAAGCGGGCGCCGGCTCCGACGTCTTCGCGCTCGCTTGCCGCGCCGTGCGCGACGGCGACGCCTACGTGCTCGACGGTGAAAAGTCCTGGGTCACGAACGGCCCGGTCGCGGACGTGTTCCTCGTTTACGCGAAGACGGATCCGAACGCGGGCTACTTCGGCGTGAGCGCGTTCGTGGTGGAAAAGGAGCGGCCGGGGCTCCGCGTCGGACAGCCCATCCGCAAAGTCGGGCTCGAGACGTCGCCCACGTGCTCGCTCTATTTCGACGCTTGCCGGGTACCGGAAGAGAACCTGCTCGGACAGGTGGGTCAGGGCGCGCCGCTCTTCGAGCACGCCATGTCGTGGGAACGGAGCTGCCTCTTCGCGCTCTACCTCGGGCGCATGCAGACGGCGCTCGAACGGGCTATTTCACACGCGCAGACGCGCCGGCAATTCGGGCACGCCCTCGGTGATTTTCAGGCCGTGTCGCACCGTATCGCGGACATGAAGGTCCGACTCGAAGCCGCGCGGGCGCTCCTTTACCGCGCCTGCTTCAAGCTCGATCGAAACGAAGACGCTCGCCTCGACGTCGCGATGGCCAAGCTCTTCGTGAGCGAAGCGGCCGTTCAATCCGGCCTCGACGTGATGCAGCTCTTCGGCGGCCTCGGCGTCACGAACGACGGCGGCATCGAGCGTTTCTTGCGTGACGCGCTGCCGGCGCGCACGGTCTCGGGCAGCTCGGAAATCCAGCGTAACCTCATCGCGCGCGCGCTCGGATTGTGAGGCAGGCTCGATGCGGCTCCTGAAAGACGTGTTGCTCTCGGCGGCGGCGAGCACCCCCGACGGCGTCGCGGTGATTTGCCCCGAACGGGGCGCCGTCCGCTACGGGGAGCTCGACGAGCTCGCGAACCGCGTCGCGCGGGCGCTGCTTCGCGGCGGCGTCCGGGCGGGCGATCGCGTGGGCGTGTTCATGCCGAAGTCGGCCGACGCGCTCGCGGCGATGCAGGCGGCGCTCCGCATCGGCGCGGCTTACGTGCCGCTCGATCCGTCGAGCCCGGTCGCGCGCATCCAAACCATCACGAACGATTGTCGCCTCGCGGCGATGGTCGGAGACGAAGCGCGCCTCGCCGCGCTCGGAGAGGACACAGGGGCCGCGCTCCCCTTCACGCTCGCGCTCGACGAGGGGGCGCTCGCGCCGTTCGACGCCGGAACGCTGCCCGACACCGCGGCGACGCTCGACGGGAATTCGCTCGCCTACATCCTCTATACCTCCGGCTCGACGGGTGTTCCCAAGGGCGTCGCCCTCAGTCAAGAGAACGCGCTCGCCTTCATCGATTGGGCGACGGCGCTCCTCGAGGTGACGCCGGCGGACGTCCTCGCCAATCACGCGCCGTTCCATTTCGACTTGTCGGTCCTCGACGTGTACGCGGCGTGGAGCGCCGGCGCGAGCGTCGCGCTCGTGCCGGAGATGGCCGCGTTCTCGCCGCGCCAGCTCGTCGAGTTCGTCGGTCAGCACGGCGTGAGCGTCTGGTACTCCGTGCCCTCGGCGGTCGCCCTCATGCTCCATCACGGCGGGTTGTTCGAGCCGCCTCCGCCCGCGCTCAGGGTCGTCTGCTGCGCGGGCGAGGCGTTTCCACCGCGCCTGCTCGCCGCGCTGCGTGCAGGGCTGCCCTCCGCGCGCCTCTTGAATCTCTACGGGCCGACCGAAACCAACGTCTGTACCTTCCATGAAGCGCCCGCCGCCGTCGACGGCGAAACGCCCGTTCCCATCGGCGTCGCGGCGTGCGGCGACGAGGTGTGGGCGGTGAAGGACGACGGCGCGCGCGCGACCCCCGGCGAAACGGGCGAGCTTTGCGTCACCGGTCCGACCGTGATGCTGGGCTATTGGGGGCAGGAGCCGCATCCGCGCGGCGCGCCCTACCGAACCGGCGATCAGGTGCTCGTGCGGCACGACGGCGGCTTCGACTACCTCGGGCGCCGCGACCGCATGGTCAAGCTCAAGGGTCACCGTGTGGAGCTCGGCGAGGTCGAAACGGCGCTCGGCCTTCACCCCGAGATCGGCGCCGTCGCCGCCGCGGTCGTCGGCTCGGGCACGGACGCGAGGCTCGTCGCCGTCGCCGTGGCGCGCGGTGAACGCCGCGTGCCCCTGCTCGAGCTCAAAGCTCACTGCGCCAAGCACGTCCCCCGCTACATGATCGTCGATCGGGTCGTGTGGGTCGATACCCTGCCCCGCACCCCGAACGGCAAGCTCGATCGCGGCGCGATCGCGAGCGCCTGCCTCTGAAGGAGCAAGCATGGACCCGAACGTCGTCGAAGCCCGCATCTTCTCTTTCATCGCGAACGGCCTGCTCGGGGGCAACTCGGAGGGGCTCGAGCGCGGCACTCCGCTGCTCGAGCTCGGAGTCGTGGATTCGATGGGCATCACGCGCCTCACGAGCTTCCTCGAGACGGAGTTCGGAATTCGTGTTCCGGTGGAAGAACTCAGCGCGACGAATTTCGCGAGCATCGAGGCGCTCGCGCGCCTGGTGTCGAGGCTCTCGCCGTAGGTCCCACGGGAGGGCGTGGCGCGGGAGCCTGTGTTAGAGTCGCGAGCTCAGTGGTCAGTGAGAGCAAGACGAGCGACCGCCCTCGTCGCGCCGCCCTCGTCGTCACCTACGTCGTCGCCGCCGGGCTCGGCTACGTGCTCGGCGTGCGCGGCGCGCTGCCGTACGGCGCGCTGAAATCGTCCAGATCCACGCCCCTCGCGCGCGTCGGTCTCGCGCTACGCGACGGCGTGACGGCGAGTGACGGCGCGAGCCTCGCACTCCTCAAAAACGACGCCGACGGCGTGAGCGCCGGCCTCGGCTCGCCGGAACGCGACGCCTTCGAGCTCGTCGCCGCCCTCCGCGGCTTGAGAAGCGGAGGCCGGCCGGACTACGTCGCGGCCAGCCAACGCTGCCTCGCGCTGAAATTGGTGCGCTGCGACCCCCGGGCGCTCGAACTGATTCAGAAACGGAGCGCGCCGTGAAGGCTCCGCGCCCGGGCACGCTCGCACTGTGGCTGCTCGGCCCGCTGCTCGTCGCGGCCGGCGCGGGCGAGCTCGGCAGCTTGCGAGCCAAAGCCGAGCGCGGACGCTCGTTCGAGGCGACTTCGTCGCTTTCGGTCGACGCGCAGAAGCTCCTCGAAGCCGTGCCGGCGCGGGCGATGGACAACGCCGTCTGGACGCTCGCGAGCGGTGAGCTCGCGCTCAAGCTCGTCAAGTTCGAGCTCGACGAGCTCGGGGACGCGGACGCTCCTCGCCATGCGCGGCTGCTCCTGCGCTTCGGTCTGGTCGACCAGAACTTCGACGGCCAAGCGGCGGTCTTCGCAGCGGCGTGCGCCGCGGACGCGAGCTTGTGCGATCAAGCGCGCTTGCGCGACGCGGCCGAGCACGAGGCCCAGCTGCGCTTCGTCCCGCCCGGAAACCACCTGCCCCTCGCGCTCATCGGCGGACACCCGCCGATCGGAGCACCGTGAGCAGCCGCAAGGCGGCGCGAGCGGCCGCGGCGCGAAAACGCGAGAAAGAGCGCGCTTTTCGCGACGACGCGGGGCGCTTGCATCTCGTCCTCCACCGCGACCCGCGGACGGGCGGCGAGCACGTCTCGCTCAAGGCGCCGCTTTTCGGCGACGCCTGGCAAGACGAGCTCGCCGCATCCGCCGCCAACACCGTGCTCGGCGTGCTGCGCCACGAACCGACGCTCGACCGCGTCCTCGAGCTCACTCGAAGCGCGATGGCGTCCACGTCTCGACTGATCGCGGCCCTCCTCGCGCGCGCGCCCGCGGGCGCCGTCGCGTGCAAGGCGGGCTGCGACCATTGCTGTTATCAGGTCGTCGGCGTCACGGCGGCGGAGGCGCTCACCCTCTTCGCTCACCTCGTGGAAACGCGCTCCGGCGCGGAGCTCGAGCAGCTGAAGACGCGCGTCGCCGAGCTCTACGAGCGGGCGCGCGGACTCTCCTCGGCCGATCGCTTCTCGCCGGAGCATCCCTGCGCGTTTCTCGAAGCCGGCAGTTGCTCCATCTACGAGGTGCGGCCGCTCTCCTGTCGCGGGATGAACTCGCTCGACGCGGGTGAATGTGAACGCCGGCTCCGCGCGCCCGAAGGACGCGCCGAATTTCTCGCGAAAGGGCACGGCGGCCACGCCTATCTCGAGCCGATTCAAGCCTTCCGCGCCGTGAGCGCCGGACTCCAGCTCGGTCTCTCGGAGCTCTATCACCTCGACACGCGGCCGCTCGATCTGCTCGCCGTGATGCGCCTCTTGCTCGAAGGCGACGCAGCGCTCGGCAGCGCCTGGGTTCGCGGTGAACGACCCTTCGACGCCGCGCGGCGCGAACAGGGCTAGCCCCGCGCGAGCGTCACTGCGCCGGTGCGCCGGCCATGATCCACTGCTTGATCGACGCCATCTCGGCGTCCGTCAGGCAGGGGTCCGGCTGCGTGATGCAGCCTTGAGGCATCACGAACGGACCGCCGGATTGGTCCTTGCACATCCACGTCGGCAAGAGCACGAGGGCGCTGTGCGTCGGGTCGCCCGGCGTCACGAGCTTCGCGCTCATGCACTCCGTCACGACGGTGGTCGTGAGCGTGTTGTAGAGCGTCGCCTTGTTCGTGTAGACGAGCGGTTGGCCGCCGGGTCCGCCGCCGTGGCACTGCGACGCCCCGCAATTTCTCGCCATGATGGCGGCCACGTCGTTGAACGTGCCCGGCGTGGTCGCGCCCGTGCCGCCGGCGCCGTTCCCCGCGTTCGCGACGCCCGCGTGACCCGCCGCTCCGGCGCTCGTGGCGCCTCCGGTACCGCTTTTACCGGCCGATCCGCCGGTCGTGGGGCCGTCGTCGGTCGGCAGCACGGGGCCGCCGCTGCTGCACCCCGCGGCGACGAGCACACCCGCAACGACCACGCGGGCACTCACGATCACGGCGCGCTTCACGAGGTTCGACAATCCGCTGCTCTTACACCCAAGCTCGCTCGGGTATATCGCCTTCGGTGTAGTACATTTCCCGAGCCGTCGCCAGCACTCGAGTGCACGCAACGACACACGACACGAGGCGGCGACGAGGTGGCTCTCCGCGCGCCGCGCGCGAAGACGCACCGAGCGACGCCGTGCTCGTGGCGTCGCTCGGTCGTCGCGTCCCTTTACGAGCTAGCTTTGAGGGCGGTGACTTCGCCGGGGTTCGTGATGCCGTCCGTGTCCTTGTTGCCGTCGAACACGCCGAACGTCGTGACGGGACCGCCGTCCGAGGCTTTGCAGCCCACGGCGTTCATGAGCGTCACGTAGAGCTTGTTGATGGGGAAGTTGCCGCCGCTCGAGCCGGTGTTGCCGATCGTGCCGCCGTTTTGACACGAGCTCTCGCTGTTGCCCTTGCCGATCGTGCCCTTGCCTTCGACGTTCACGGCGACGCCCGTCTTCAAGTAACCACCGCAGCTGCCGGCGATGAGAATGGGCAGGTTGTTCAGGTTGTGCGCCGCGCCGTCCGACAACTCCGGCAACCACATGGTCGCGGTGTTGTCGAGCAACGTGCCGTCACCCTCGGGCATGCTGTCGAACGTCTGCACGAGGCGCGTGAACTTGCCGGCGAGCCAGGTGTCGATCTGCGCGATCAGATCGAGCACGTCCGCGTAGCAGTTGCCGCCGACCGTGAAGTCACCGGTGCGGTGCGACAGGCCGTGGTGCTCCTTCGTGTCCATCATCCCGTCCCACTTGTAGATGCAGTAGCCGGGATAGAGGAAGACGAAGCTGCGATTGATGTCGCACGTCATGGCCAGCGCCATGAGGTTCATCATCATGTCGCCGCCCTGCGTGAACGAGGTCGCGAGGTTCGCGTCCCCGTCCGGCGTGCCCTTCGGACCGAGCACGTTACCGGCCGTGATGTTGCCGGTCGGACTCGCCGCCGTCACCGCCGTGTCCGTGATGCCGAGCATCGACTGCGTCGTGGTGTTGCACGCCGCCGCCATCGCCGGGTCCATCATGCCCGTCTCGGTGTCGCGGAGCAGCGAGAGCCACGCGTCGATGCGCTGCTGATCGGACGCGCTCATGTTGAGGCGCTTGTAGGTGTTGAGGTCGTCCGTGACGAGGTCGATCGCGCTCTTGCCGCGGGCGGTCTGATAATCGGCGGCGGTCATGCCCGTCGTCGTGCCGGTGGTGCCCGTGCTCGTCCCCGTGGCGGCGCCCTGCATGACCACGCCGGTGAGCAGCTTGTACACACTCGACGGGTTCACGTTCGACGGGAACGCCGTGTTCGGAGCCGAGAACGAGATGACCTCTTTGATCAGCGTGCTCGGCGCGCCGACGCTCAGGACGAGCGGCGTCTTGTCGCCCGGGTTGATCTGCTGCGCGATCGTGTGATCGAGCGATTGGGCCGTCGCGTAACGGTTCGAGTCCGTGCTGATGTACGCGCAGGTGAGCTTCGAGCCGCACGCCTGGTCGTGCGGATCGATCGACTGCCCGACCGCGTACGAGTTCATCGAGCGGAACCCGCGCGGCAAGAGCAGCTTGCTCACGTACGGCGCGAGCGGCTGCAGGTAGGTGCCCGTGAGATCGTCGGCCGTGAGCGCGCCGTCTTCCTTCGTCGGGAACCAGCGCGTCGTGAGGCAGCCGTTGTGAGTGTAGAAGATGACGTTGCGCTTCGGCGGCGTGGCCGGAACGTTCTGCGCCTTCGCCCACTTCTCGTGGACGGAGCTCAAGAAGGGCGCCGCCAAACAGGCGCCGGCCACGCCCTTCAAAAAGATTCGTCGGTGCATCGGAGGCCGCTTCGTGGGCGTCATTGGGAAACCTCTACAGCGCGGAGTCGGAACGACTGAGTCTGGGTGAGATCGGAGAACAAGTTCAGGATGGCGTAGTTGCCGGCGTTCATCTTCGCGGCGAGCTTCGCCACGTCGCACGCGTCCGCCGCGTCACCGGGACGCTGGTACGCGTAGCCGACCAACTGCGTGACGTACTGAGCGAGCGCGCCGGGCGCGGTCGCCATGGCGGTCATGAGCTCGCTCGGGTTCGTGACGTGCACCGTGGGCTGCCCGTCCGTGACCGTGATGTCCGCCGTCGTGTCGAGCGCGGCGCCGTTCGTTTCCGTGGTGCGCCAGGCGCCCATCGCGTCGAACGCTTCCATCACGAAGCCGGGCGGGTTGATGTAGACGTGGTGGCAGCCCGCGCAGGTATCACCCGACGTTTGCGCGTCGACCTGCTCGCGGTTCGTCACGAGAGTCGCGTCCGTCGGCAGCGGCGTTTGCGTCGCGCCGGGCGGCGGGGCCGGAATGTCGATACCGAGGATCTGCTTCGAGATGAACGCGCCGCGGTAAATCGGGTTCGTGCGCGTGTACGACGCGAAGTTCATCAAGAAGCCGAGCCGCGTGAGGAAGCCCGGGCGCTGCGTCGCGTCGAGGGTCACCTGCGTGAGGTCCGTGCCGTACTTGCTCCCGTCGAGACCGTAGAGCGGCGCGAGATCCTTGTTCACGAACGCGATCGGGCTCGTGAGGAAGTCCTTGAACGTCGAGTTCGGCGTGAACGTGATGGCGTCGAAGAACTTCAGCGTCTCGTCGCTCAGCGTGCCGACGATGGAGGGGTCGAAGTTCGGGAACAAGCTCGGGTCGCGGCTCGCCGTCGCCCAGTGCGACTCCGAATCCATCAGCAAGTAGTGCTGGTGGAACGCGCTCACCATGTCGCGCGCCTTCGGATCCTGCAGCATGCGCTGGGCCTGAGCGGCGATCTGGTCGGTCGTCTGCAGCATGTTCGCGTCGGCCGCGGTGTTCAGCGTGGCGTCCGGCGTCGTGCCCCAGAGCATGTAGGAGAGGCGCTGCGCGATCTCGGTGCTCGACAGCGTGAAGTGGCCGGCGCCGTCCGAGTTCTCCGTCGTCTCCGCGCGCTGGATGAACGTCGGAGAAATCAGGAACATGTAGAGGAGCGCCTGGGCGATCTCCATCGGTGCGCCGGTCGGCGTGATGGTCGACCCGGCCGCGATCACCTTGTCGAAGCGCGCGACTTCGTCGCTGGTGAGCGGGCGCCGGAACGCGAGCCGCCCGAAGTCGATGGCCGTTTGGTGCAAACACGTCGTGTCACCCGCGGTGGGGGTGCACTTCATGAAGTTCGCCGTGAGCGTCGGGTCCGCGATCACCTGCGCGGAGATCTTGTCGGCGACGTCTTTGTAGTTCGCCCACGCGAGATCCGTCATGCCGCCGCTGAAGTCAGCGGCGAGGAGCGTGGAGGGAACGACGCCGTTCGCCGCGTTCAGCGTGGTCACGCCGAGCAGATCGCGAATGGTGCGGTCGTACTGCGCGTTCGTCAGACGCGGGACCTGCGACGTGGTCTCGACCATCGGCGTGCAGTCCGCGCTCACCGGCGCGGTGCCGCCGGAAGCAGAGCCACCGGCGCCAGGCGTGGTGCCCCCGGAGCTTCCGCCGGCGCCGGGGCTCGTTGAGCCGCCGCTCCCGCTGCTCGACGTCGTCCCACCGCTGTTGGCGGAGGAGGACGAGCTCGCGCCCGAACCCGAGCTGGGACCGGCGCCAGAGCCGGGCGCTGCATTGCCGCTCGCACCCGAGCCGACGCCGGACGCATGAATGTCCGCCGTACAGCCCGCGCCCAACGCGGCTGCTACGAATACTGCACTCCTCCACATGACCATGAGACTGACCTCGCGGGTACTTGGGGTTTCGCCCAAGAAGGACTGTCGTGGAGTTATGCCCGCACCCCCCTCCCGAAATTGCATCTGTGATCGGGGATGATCTTTTCGACACACTGAGGTTAAATTTTCCAGCCCAGCGCGCTAATAGGCCGTCCTACCCAGCTCTCTCTATTCTCACGGGGTAATTTTTCAACCTGTCTGCTCGTGAATGGCCTCTCCGGAGAGCTGCCGCTCCAAAGGCTGAATCCGGTCGCGCAGTGACTTGGGCACGTCCTGCTCACGTCCATTAATGAGGAGAGGGGTCATGAGCGGCGACGAAAACGCCTCGCTCGGCCGCGTGCCGAGCACCAGCACCCTGAACCCGGGATTGCCCAAGAACTTCGCGAACGGCTCGCGCTCGGACAGCGTTCGCACCACTTCGGCGAGCGAGTCGCCGAGCACGTCGCGCTCGGGCCCGAAGTGGACGAGCTCGAGCCCCGCGGCCCGACCGGCGGCGGCGAGCGACGTGAAGTTCACGTCGGCGGTCATGTCCTGGCTGCCGGGCGCCGCGTAGGGGTCGTTCGGGCGCGGCACGTACTCGTCCCCCGCCCCGTAAACGCGAAAGGGGAAGTCGCCCCGCCGCGCGCCGTGAACGAGTCCCCACGTGCTCTGGCCGTAGTCGATGGTGACGACGAAGCCCGAGGCGAGCGCCCCGCCGAGCTCGCGAACGAAGCCGTCGGCGTGAACGTTGACGTAAACGACGACGCCCGACTCCTCGGCGGCGAGCGCGAGCGCGTACTCTCGTGCGTTCACGCGAAGGTGCGCCGCGAGCTCGGGCAAGACCGAGGTGGGCACGTAGGCCTCCTCGAACCAGAGCGCGGCGAGACGGGCATCGCGTTCGCGCTCGTCGAGCGCGGCGAGCGCGGCCATCACGTCGGCGAACGTGCGGGCATCGAGGTAGCGATCCGGCGCGTTGTGGGCGAGAGCGAAGGTTTGGCGCAGCGTCGCGTCGGTGCGCACGACGGCATCGCGCAACGCGGGTTCGAGCGCTTCGGCGAGGGCGGGCTCGATCCGCGGCAAGACGAGCGCGGCGCGCGCCACACCGTCCGCGGCGAGCGCCACCTTGTGCACGCCGAACGCGTCCGGCACCTCGTTCGTCACCACGAAGCCGCGAACGCCGTCGGGAAAATCACGGCGGAGCGTCGCCCCCGGCCTGCGCGCGTCGCCCGGCGCGATGATCGCGCGCTCCCCCACGAGCTCCTGCTGGCGAGCGCGGAGCGCCTCCGACATCTCGTAGACGTGATAGCGGAGGCGCGCGGCGAACGCGTGCCAAGACTCGCGCTCGCGGTTCGCTGCGTCGGCGGCCGCCTGCGAGACCGCGTCGAGAAAGTCCCGCGCCAGTCGTCCGTTGCCCGCACCGAACTCGATCACCCGAAATGGGTCATCGGCGCCGAGCTCCCCGCGCGCGAGCATCTCGCACCAGGCCTTGAACGCCCACCCGGCGATCCAACGACCGTAATGCGGCGCAAGCTCCTCGGGGTGCGTGTCGAAGTGGCCCCCCTTGCCGATGACGACGCGATGTCCGTAGTAGCCCCACGCCGGATCGTGGAGGGCCGCGTCCATGTACGCTTCGAAGGTGGGAAAGGTGCGCGCGGCGGCGGCGTGCAGAGCGGCCGGCAGCGACAGGGCGCCGAAACGCTCGTCGTTCGCGAACGGGCGGCGCGACGCGGCTTTCGGCGGCGCGCCGAGACTCTTGAGCGATCCCTCGTCCGCCACCGGAAACGCAGCGCCGAACACGAGCCGGCTCTTCAGGCGCCGGAGCCCGCGCGCGCGCGGGACGCGGGCGAGCCAGGGATCGAGGCTCCGGAACGGCCAGTGCGCGAAGGTCTCGTCCATCACCGCGTCGAGCGAAGTCGCATCGACGCGGGCGTCGGCGAGCAGGCGGCGCATGCCTTCGCCGTCGAGATCGTTCGGGCGGATCGAGTCGGGCTCGTCCTCCGGCAGGCGGCCGATCTCGCGCGACAGGCGCTCGAGGAAGCTTCGGAGCGCGCGGGCCGAATCCGCCGCCCCGGCGTCGCGACGGCCGCGGAGCTCGAGCAAGCTCTGCTTGCGCTCGAGCGGGAAGAGCCGCCACCAATGCTCGCGCGGATCGGCGCCGAAGCTCGGCTCGAGCTCGCCCCCGAGGAAGCGGTCGACCCAGGGACGATACGCGTGCCCCTCGCGCGAACGACCGAAATCGGCGATCCACGCCCGCGCTCGTCGCTCGCCCTCGGCCGGCTCCGCGCCGAGGTCGCGAGCGCGGTAAGTCGAGCCGCGCACCACGCCCTCGAACGCGATGGAAGGGTTCGAGAAGAGCGCCGGCAAGCCCGTGAGCGCCCCGTCCACGCTGAAGTCCTCGTAGGCCATCAGCTGGACGAGGTAGAGTAAGAAGAGGTTCGGACCGATCCCCGGTTCGCGCCGGCGCGCGGCCGTCAGCCGGACGTCGAGCGAGCCGTCGCCGCGGCGCCGCAGCGCGAAGTCGCCGTCGTTCACGAAGACGTCGGTGAGCGCGGTGCCGCCGGCGACTTCCGGCTCGTAGTGGTAGACGAGCGCCGCCACCATCTCGACCAGCACGTCCGCGGTGCCGGCCGGACCGAGGGGGAGCAGCCAGCCGTCCGGGAGTCGCACGCGGACGGCGCCGGCGCCGAACGTGACGGGAAAGTGCCGGTCGAGGGCGCCGAATTCGGCCGCGGGCACGCCGCCCGCGAGCGTCCAGGCTCGGCGCGGCTCGCTCACGAAACGCGCGAGGCCGCGCTCGCGGAAATAGCGGGCGTTCTCGAGGTTCGAGCGCGGCACGTCGCGCTTGGCGCGCCCGCGGGTCCCCGGTTCGTCGAGCGCCAACGGCACCTGAAGCACGAAGCGTCCGGTGTCGTCCTTGCAGACGACGTCCCACGTGAAGACGCCCATGCGACCCGCAATCACGTCGAACGGCCCGCGTTGCTCGACGAGATCCTGGATCAAGTAGTCGAGCGCCTCGGCGCCGAGTCGCTCGTTCACGCGGCCGTCGTAAAGTTGGGCTGGATGCGCCGTGACGAGGTTGTCCTGCGACCAGCGGCTCGACATCAACGCGGAAGCGGCGGGAAGATCGGCGAGCGTCATCGCGTGAGCGCGGAGAATACCCAAAACTCGGAGCCTGCCCTCGACCATGCCGCCCAAGCCGTCATCGAAACCTCGAGCTGACCCGGCCGACGCCGTGTTCTTCGACACGTACTCGATGCTGTTTCGGGCCTTTCATGCGCTGCCGCCGCTCAGCACCTCGCGAGGAGAGCCCACGTCCGGGCTCTACGGCTTCTGCTCCCTCTTCCTGCGAGTCATGCGTGAACACCGGCCTCGCGCGCTCGCCTTCGCGCTCGACGCGCCCGCTCGCACGTTTCGCGCCGAGCGCGACGCGACCTACAAAGCCGGCCGTCCGCGCACGCCGACCCCGCTCGCCGAACAACTCGAACGGCTGCCGGCGCTGCTCGCGGCGTTCGAGGCGCCGTGCTTCTGCGTGCCCGGCTTCGAAGCGGACGACGTGCTCGCGACACTCGCGGCTCGGCTCGAACGCTCGGGACGGCGCGGCCTCGTCGTGAGCGGGGACCGAGACCTCTTGCAACTCGTCACGGCGCAAACGAGCGTCCTTTTCATCGGGGCCCGCGGCCAGGCTCCGGTCCTCTTCGACGAAGCCGCCGTCGTCGCGCGCTTCGGGGTGACACCCGCTGAGCTGCCCTCGTACGCCGCGCTCGTCGGGGACAGCTCCGACAACCTGCCGGGCGTTCCGGGCGTCGGCCCGCAGACGGCGGCGAAGCTCGTCCGCGCCCACGGCAGCGTGAAGGCGCTCGTCGCGGCGCTCGACCGAATCACGCCGCCGAAGCTCCGTGAAGCGCTCGGCCGACACGCCGAGCGCGCGCTCTTGAACGAAGAGCTCGCGACGCTCCGGCGCGACGTGCCGCTCGACGACGGGCCGCTCGCGGCGCCGCTCACGGCTTCGTCCGCCGCGCGACTCGGCGGGCTCTTCGAAGCGCTCGAGTTCAAGAGCCTCGTTCCGCGACTCGAGGCCGTGGTCGCGCGCAGCGCGGGGCAGAGTGGCGCGCCGTGACAGGTTGCCGCGGCTCGGACGCGCGACTGCCGCGAAATGACGCGAGCCGAGCGCGGCCCGACACGTGCAACACCGGTTCGCATGCTCTCCGCCGCGACCGAAGCGTCCCATCCGCAGCGCCGGCTCGGGCTGCGCGTACCCGCCCGCGCGTGGTCGGTCTTCCGCGGGGGCTCGCACGGCGCCTACGCCATGGTCGTCGAGCTCTCGGCGACGGGGCTCGTGCTCCGCTTCGCCGAACGGCGCCTTCGCGAAGCCGCATTTCGACCCGAGCAGCGCTTCGGTCTCGATCTGTTCTTGCCGGGCGCGAGCGCGCCGCTGCGCTTGAGCGTGCGACCCGTGCGCGGACTCGGTGAGCTCGAGGCGTTCGAAATCGTCGAGGCGAGCGCGGTGGACCGCTTGACGCTCGCCGAGCACCTCGACCGGCTCGCGCGTGTGGAACGGCGCGCGCACGCACGCCGCAATCGGCCGCGGGCGGTGAGCCGGCGCTCGCTCGCGGGCGCGTGGAAACGCCTGCTTCTCGGCCCGTTCGGCGTTCCGCTCGCGCGCTCAGCGTGAAGCCGGGCCGGCGCCGCTCCAGAGCGCCGCGTCACGGGCGAACGCCGCCACGACGCAATCCATCACGGCCCGCACCCGCGCGACCTTCGCGAGGTCGGGGTGCACGACCAGAGACACGTCGCGCGAGCCGACGACGCGCGCCGTGAGGCGAACGAGCCGCGTCTCCGGATCGGCGAGGAAGCACGGCAGCACGGCGATGCCCACGCCGAACGTCGCCGCGTTCAGCGCGGCCACGATGCTGTTGCCCCGCAGCACGACGCTCGCCCCGGCGGCGTGCTCCTCGAGCCACAGCGCGCCCGGCACGAAAGCGAGGCTCTGATCGAAACCGACGACGTCGTGGCCGGCGAGCACTTCCGGATCGGCGGGCGCGCCCTTGCGCTCGACGTAGCTCGGCGACGCGTAGAGCGACCACCCCGCCGTCGCGATGCGCCGCGCGACGAGCTCGGGTTCGGTGGTCTCCCGCACGCGGACGGCGAGATCGGCCTCGCCGCGCAGGAGATCGTAGGCGCGATTGCCGCTCAGGATCTCGACCACGAGCTCGGGGTGCCGCTCCCGCAGCTCCGAAAACTGCGTGACGAGGTAGCCGCTCAACGCCTCCGACGTGGTCAGGCGGACATTGCCGGCGACGCGCGTGTCTTCGCCCGAAACACGCCGTTCGATGGCCGTCGCGCTCCGTTCCATCGCCTCGGCGAGCGGCACGATCTCGCGCCCGGCCGGGGTGAGCGCGAAGCCGTCGGGACTCCGCGTGAAGAGCTTGGCCTCGAGCGCGGTCTCGAGCGAGCCGAGCCGGCGGCCGACCGTCGTGTGTTCGACCCCGAGCGCGCGAGCCGCGCCGGCGAGCGTGCCGTGGCGGGCGATGGCGAGCAAATACCTGAGATCGTTCCAGTCCAGAGCCCGTGCACGATCGCACGCCACCCGTGCGCCTTCAATCATTGTGGGTGCTCGCTCGAAGCAGGCAGAGTGCACACCGTCACTCGACAACGAAACGGAGCACGAAACTCATGAATCCAATCGACGTGGTCAAAAAGCTCAATCAGGAAATTTGCGGCGGCGATCTCGGACGCGCGGCGGAATACATGGCCGACGGCTTCCGCTTCGTGGGCGCGCAGCCCGCGCCGCTCGGCAAGGGCGAGACGCTCGGCGTGTGGACGGCGATGCGCACCGCGCTGCCCGACTTCAACCACAACCTGCGCGATCTGCGCGAGGCCGGAAACATCGTGTACGGGGTCGTGGAAGTCACGGGGACGCACGAGGGAAGCCTCGTGGTGCCGCACGGTCCGACCCTGGCCGCGACGGGCCGCAAGCTCCGAAACCCGGCCGAACGCGTCGCCATCACCGTCCGCGACGGCAAAGTGACCGAATGGGCGATCGAACAGGTCCCGGGCGGCGGCGTCGCAGGCGTCCTCGGCCAGCTCAGCTGACGGCACGGTGAGAACACTCGGGCTCGCGAGCGAGCGCGTGACTACGATGCGGGCATGCCGCGCCAAGGCCCGCCCGACTCCACGCCGCCCGACGAGCCCGAGGATCTCACCTCGCGGAGCGATCTGAAGCGCGCCAATCGCGTCGTCGAGGAGACGCTCGCGCGCCTCAGTCTCGACCTCGTGAAGCTCGGCAAGAAGCAGCTCGCTGCGCTCGAGCTCCCCGAAGATTTGATGGACGCGATTGCCGGCGTGCACGCCATCAAGAGTCCGCCGGCCCGTCAGCGGCAGCTCCGCCTCGTGCGCATCGCGCTCCGGAGCAGCGAGTGGGGGTTCCTGCGCGAGCGCGTGAGTCACTTGCTCGAATTCGGCACGCTGCCGCCGAGCGCTCCCGCAGCGGGCGACGCCGAACCCGGCCTCGAAGCGAAGTGGCTCGCGCGCCTGCTCGGCGAAGGGTTCGCCGGTCTCGACGCGTTCAGCGCCGAATACCCGCGCGCCGATCGCGCACGCCTCGAAGATCTGATCCATCGCGTCGACCGGAGCTCGCACGAGCGGCGCGAGCGCGCGGAGCGGAAGCTCGCCGACGCGATCCGCGGCTTTCTGCGCGCGGGCGCACGCTGAACGCCACGTCGGGCGCGGCGCTGCCCCGAGCCGACGCGGCGTTCGCTCGCCGCCTCGGACGAGGTGGCCGCGATTGGTTGAACCAGTCGCTGAATTCCTATATTATTGATTTTATTGTATTTTATTCGCCGATGATTACGCCGTTGACATAGTAAACGTTGTTACCTATGTGTACGTCGTTCGCAACGGTGGACGCGCAGCATGGGTATTCCGGAACGACGCGAGCGGGAACGTCAGGAGCTTCGGCAGAGGATCCTCGACGCCGCGCGCGAGCTCTTCGCGGCGCGCGGCTACGAGTCGGTGACGATGCGCGAGATCGCGCGGCGCATCGAGTACTCCGCGACGGCGCTCTACAAACACTTCGCGGACAAGGAGGCGCTCGTGCGCGAGCTTTGCCGGCACGACTTCGACGCGCTCGCGCAGCGCCTGCTCGAGGCCGTGAGCAGCGGTGATCCCTTCGAGCGCTTCGCGCGTGCGGGGCTCGTCTATCTCGATTTCGCCGCCCGCCACCCGCAGCACTACCGCTTGATGTTCATGGGCGGCCTGCCGCCGACGACGCCGGAAACCGGCGAGCGTGACGACCCGCAGCACAACGCCTACGTCTTCGTGCGCGCGCTCGTGACGGCGCTGCTCGAGGCCCAACTGCTCCGTCCGGAGCTCACGGACGTCGATCTCGTGGCGCAGACGACGTGGGCGGCCGTCCACGGTGTCGCGGCGCTCGAGCTCACGCTGCCGAACGCCGAGCCGTGGCTCGAGTTTCGGCCGAGAAATCAGCGGTTCGCGGCGATGCTCGAGCTCGTCGGGCGAGCGCTCGCGCGCGAGCCGGAGCGCGCGTCGGCGACGTTCCGCCGCGTGCTCGCCGAAGACACGGACAAACCGTGGAGCCTCGGTAGCGGCGCCCTGCCCGCGCGAAAGGACGGATGACGATGGTCGACCTCGGCCTCAAAACGCTGCTCTTCGACAAGGTGCGCTTCCTCATCACGGTGTCCGGCGTCGCGTTCGCGGTGACGCTCGTGCTCGTGCAAGGCGGGCTCTTCGTCGGACTGCTCGACAACTCCACCATCACGATCGAAAAGCTCGGCGCCGATCTCTGGATCACTTCCAAGAACTCGCCGAACCTCGACTTCGTCCACCAGTTTCCGGAGTCGAACCTCTACCGCGCCCGCTCGGTGAAGGGCGTCGCACGCGCCGACAACTTGATTCTGTCGTTCATGCAGGTGGCGCTCCCGACCGGCGCCGAAGAGACGACCATCGTCTACGCGATGGAGGATTTCAGCCGCTGGGGCGTCCCCTGGGAGATCGCCAAGGGGTCGCTCGCCGGGCTCGAAAGCGGCGCGTTCGTCGCGTTCGACGAGTCGGCGTCGAAGCGCTTCGGCCCCTTCGACGTGGGTGATTACCGCGAGGTGAACGGCCAGCGCTTCCGCATCGTCGGCAAGACGCGCGGCGCGAAGAGCTTCACCACGACGCCGCTCGCCTTCATGGACTACCACCGCGCGCAGGAGCTCCAGCCCGATCTGCTGGGCGGCAAGACCTCGTACATCGTGGTCAAGCTCGAGCCCGGAGCGGACGTGGCGGCGGTCAAGGCCGAGCTCGCCCGGCGGCTTCCCTACAACGACGTGTACACCGCCAAAGCTTGGGCGGAACGCTCGCGCCAATACTGGGTCGTCAACACCGGCATCGGTTTCAACGCGTTCCTCACCGTGTTCCTCGGCTGCCTGGTGGGCGTCGTCGTGGTCGCGCAGACGCTCTACACGTCGACGATGGAACATCTACGCGAGTTCGGCACCGTCAAAGCCATCGGCGGCTCGAACCTCGACATCTACAAGATGCTCGGCCAGCAAGCCTCCGTCGCGGCCGTCATCGGCTTCGCCCTCGGTTACGTGCCCGCGCAGCTCTTGAAGCCGGTCGTCGCGCGCGCCGATCTCAAGCTCATCATCGTGCCGGAGCTCACCGCGACCGTGTTCGCGGGCACGGTCGTGCTCTGCCTGCTCTCGGCGCTCGTCTCGTTCCGCAAGGTCAAAAACATCGACCCGGCCCTCGTTTTTCGCACCTGAGTGCCCGAACCTCCACACCGCTTCGTACCCAGGGAGACGCCATGTTCACCGTTCATGCCGAAGACGTGACGAAGACCTTCCGCGAAGGCCGCGAGACGGTCGAAGTGCTGCGCGGCGCGAGCCTCAGGCTTGCGCCGGGCGAGGTCGTGGCGCTCGAAGGGCCCTCCGGCTCGGGCAAGACGACGTTCCTCTCGATTCTCGGCTGCTTGTTGACGGCGACGAGCGGCCACGTCTCCATCGCGGGCGAAACGCTCGACGGGGCGCGCCCCGCCCAGGCGCAAGCAGTGCGCCGGCGCCACATCGGCTTCGTGTTCCAGCAGTTCAATCTGTTTCCGGCGCTCACCGCCGCCGAGAACGTCGAGTACGCCCTCAACCTGAAAGGCGTCACCGGGCGCACCGCCGAGGAACAAGCGCGGGCGCTGCTCGACCGCGTCGGCATGACCGACCGCGCGAAGTTCTTGCCGCGTGATCTGTCGGGTGGACAGAAACAACGCGTCGCGATCGCGCGGGCGCTCGTGGCGGAGCCCTCCGTCATTCTCGCCGACGAGCCCACCGCGAACCTCGATTCGAGCGTCGCGACGCAGGTGCTCGAGCTCTTCGGTGAGCTCGCCCGGCGCGAGCAACGCTCGCTGCTCATCGTGACGCACGATCCGCGCGTCCGCCGCGTCGCCGATCGGGTGGTCGGCATCGCCGACGGCCGCATCGCCGCTTGAAGTCGTCTTTTTTTGAAGGAGAGGAGCCACCATGCGCATCGTCGAAATGCTGAAAGCACGCGCGAGTCTCATCGTTTTCGTGGGAGTCGGCCTCGCCGTCGGCGGCTACGAATGGCATCAGGCGAAGAGCATTTCGCTCGTGTCCGTCGCCGCGGCCCACACGAAGCCGGCCGCGGCCTCGGTGCTGGCGGAGGGACGCCTCGTCGCCTATCCCGACGCTCGCGTCACGCTCGGAGCCGAGCTCTCCGGCAAGCTCGTGAAGCTCCTCGTGCACGAGCGCGACCACGTGGCGGCAGGCGACGTCATCGCCGAAGTCGACGTGAAGGAGCAGCGAGCGGCGCTCCACGAAGCCTGGGCGCGGGTGAAAGAGGCCGAAACGGACGTGAACTATTTCGCGCTCGAACAGGAGCGCAGCGAGCACCTCTTCGCACAAGAAGCGGTCTCGCGCGCCGTCTACGACAAGAGCAACCACGACTCGGAGAGCGCGGGGCGTCGCAAGGGCGCGCTCGTCGCGACGGCCGCGCGACTCGAAGCCGAAGTCGACAAGGCGACGATTCGCGCGCCGCTCGCGGGCACGGTGACCGAGCGCTTCGTCGAGCCGGGACAATTCGTGAGCGCGGGCGCGCCCATCGTGACGCTCGTCGATCTCGACAAGCTCAGGATCGAAGCGGAAATCGGCGAGTTCGACGTGGGGCGCGTCGCGCTCGGCGCGAAGGTCACGGTGCGCGCGGAGGGCTACGCCCCGACCTGGCGGGGCACGATCGAAGAGATCCCCGACGAGGTCGTGCCGCGCCAGCTCCGCCCGCTCGATCCGGCGCGTCCGGTCGACACCCGCGTCTTGCTCGTGAAAATCCGCCTGGACGAACCGGTGCCGCTCCGGCTCGGGCAACGCGTCGAGGTCGAGATCCACTGAGGCCGACGGCCCGCGGCGCCGGCTTCAGGGCAAAAATAACAAGACGAGCGTGAGCACGGCCGCGCTCGCGAAGGACTGGACGTAGACACGGCGTGCCTGCGCCGCAAGCTGCCGGATTTCGGCCGCGTCGGTCACGGGCTTGTCGCCGTCGTCCATGTTGCGCACGTTGCGCGCGACGTTGGAAATGCAGGTGTGTTCGCGCGCTTGGAAGAAGCCGAAGCCGGCGAGCACGAAGGGCACGAACGCGGTCAGGCGCCAGACGTGCGGGGCGTGCGTCGCGACGAGCGCCGCCGAAAGTCCGACGGCCACGGCGGCGCAACCGACGCCCCAACGCAGGCGCCGCGCGCGCTCACGCGGACCGATGTTTTCGCACACGACGGAGTCGCTCGAAGCGTCGCTGAGGGTCGTCATGGGTTCACGCTTTCGCGTCGAGCGGAAGCTTAGCGCCGCTCACTGATTCCGGCTCGTAGGCGGCGCGAACGGCGCGCCACCACGGATCGGGCCGCTCGACGTGCGCCGGCTCGAACGGGCGCCCGAGCCGCG
Organism: Polyangiaceae bacterium; assembly: GCA_035499895.1. GTDB lineage: Bacteria > Myxococcota_A > Polyangia > Polyangiales > Polyangiaceae > PMG-095. Next base: position 22,919 of record DATJXW010000076.1, read on the forward strand.
GCGTGAGCACGCGAGCCCCTTTCGCCGCGGCGAGCGCGAGCAGCGTCTCGGCGGGCTCGTCCCACGCATGCAGGGCGAGGTCGAACGTGCCCCAGTGGACGGGAAGCAGCGTCCCCCCGCCGAGGAGCTCGATGGCGCGGAGCGCGCCCGCGGGACCGAGGTGGATGTCGCCCCAGGTCGGGTGCCACGCGCCGATTTCGAGCAGCGTGAGATCGAACGCGCCGAAGCGCTCGCGGACGGCCGCAAACTCCTCGGTGAGACCGGTGTCGCCGGAAAAGAAGAGCCGACGCTTCGCGGTCGTGATGACCCACGACGACCAGAGCGTGCGATTGCGATCCGTGAGGCTCCGGCCCGAGAAGTGTTGCGAAGGCGTCGCGCTGAACGCGAGGTCGCCGCCCGGCAGCGTGTGCGTCTCCCACCAGTCGAGCTCGGTGATGCGCTCCGGCGCGAAGCCGAGCGCCTCGAGCCGCGCGCCCACGCCGAGCGAGGTGACGACGGGCACGCCGAGCTTCGCGAGCTCACGCATGCTCGACGCGCACAGGTGATCGTAGTGGTCGTGCGAGAGCAAAATGGCGTCGAGCGGCGGGAGCTCGGCGATGGAGGCGGGCGTCGGATGAAAGCGCTTCGCGCCCGCGAACGACACCGGCGACGCGCGCTCGCCGAAGACCGGGTCGGTGAGAACGCGCAATCCGTCCAACTCGAGGAGGAGAGTGCTGTGACCGAGCCAGGTGACGCGCAAACCCGAGCTCGAAACCGGAGTCGCCCAGGCGGCGAGCGGGCTCTCCAACGGCAACGGAGCGTGAGGAGTGCGAGCCGCGCCGCCGAAGAAGAACTCCCCGAACATCGAGAGAGGATTGCCCTTCAATTCCGCGCCGAGACCCGAGGTGTTGTGAAACGTCCCTTCGCGGAATTGGCGCGAAGCCTGGGCTCGTTCGAGGCGGAGACCGCGCAGGGCAACCATGAGACATACTTGGTGCCGGTGGTTTCCTTCGTCAACGCGAGCCTGCCGCGGGGCGCCGTGCTCGCGCTCGGCTTGTTCGGGCTGTGGCAGCTCGCCGCGTGCGGCCGCTCACGGCGCGAGCTCGACGTTCCCGATGCGGCGGCCGGCGCGGGCACCGGGAGCGGAACCGGCGGCGGGAACGGCGCGGGCGCCACGCAAGCCATGAGCGCGGGCGGGGCGAGCGACGCCGCCGGCGACTGCGCGCTGTCCGTGAAGTTCGAGGTGTCGTTCGCCGACGGTGTGGATCCCACGCAGTTTTGCGCACGTTGTGGTTCTGCGAGCGTCACCTTCTTCGACGCGAACGGCGACGAGCTCAATCTCGCGCCGCCGAACTGCGAAGCCCTTTGCTCCACGTGCGAAGAGCCGACTTGCCACTCGATCCTCGAGTGCGGCGAGATGCCGCTCATGAGCGCCGCCGAGACCGCCTGGTCCGGCCAATATTGGGCTACGAGCACCTGCGGCACGAGCGCGACCGCGTGCAAGGCGCCCGCGTGCGCGACGCCCGGCCGCTACTCCGCTCGCTTTTGCGTGAGCGCGCGCACGCTGCCGCCCATGCCGAACAGCGACGACTACTGCGTCGTCGACGCACTCGCCGACCCCGTGTGCCAGACCTTCGACTTCGAGCTCCCGGCGAGCGCGCCCATTGCCGTCGTGCTCGCGCCGAACGAATAAGGGGACAACGAATCCGCCAGGTGGGTCTTCCCGGCGGATTCGTTGCACAGGGGGCCTCCGCGTCGCGCCCGGCACCGAGCGCCGCGTCGTGCACGGACCTAGTGCAACGCCCGGGCCAACCCCGAACCCGCCCAAAACCCGCTTAAACCTGCCCTGGTCCTGTCCGGGAAACGGGACGGGCGTCGCGAAAACGATATACCGCGGCGCAATCCGCCGCTCGCGGCGTTACATCGTGTCGCGAGGCGCGGCGCTGTTCGCGGCGCTCGGGGCGGCGGGCGGCGCGCATTCGCAGGGGCCGAAGCGGGTGCCGTCGGCGACGCAAACTTGGGCGCCGGAGCAGGTCGGCGTCGCGCAGGCTTGGCTCGCCCCCGGAACGCAGCGCGGCGGACCGGCGGCGGGCGCAGGCGCGGCGCTCGCGGCGGGCACTTCGGGATCGTGACCGAAGAGCGGCTTCGCGTGGCGGCAGCGAACGGTCGCCTCCGAACGGACGAACGTCTGCTGCTCGGGCGGGGAACCCGTCGTCTCGTGCCGCTCTTCGGCGCGCACGATGTCGTAGCCGTACTCCGTGCAGGTGTCGGTAACCGGCTTCAAACAGGGGATGAGCGGGCCGTTGCACGCGACCTCGAGATCGCCGTTCGCGAGCTTTTGGGTGTGCGCGCCGAGCGCGCAGCCGGCGGCGGCGACGAGGGCGAGCGCGAGCGCCGCCAAGGTGCGTGCGGTGTCGGAGCGTGGACGGGACGTCATCGCGGCGCAGGGTAGTACAGCGAGCGGCACACTGACGCAACGCGGACACGACGCGCTGTGCCGCCGAGCAACGCGACGCACGCACTCCGGCCGAGCGAATCGCGATTCGAGGGAAAACATCTTGAATCCGCCTTCGAAAGGCCGTGGCACATCGCTTGCTGAATGCCTCCCGAGCGCGGCGCGTGCCGCGTCGATTCGACGGGTGAAATTGGTGAAAGGGAGAACACAGATGCTTCGAGGAAAAACACTCTCGTGTCAGATGGTGGTGCTGTCTCTGCTGGCGGCGGTCGGCTGCTCCGGAGGGCGCGACGTGGACGTGAGCGGCGACGTCTCGGCGGCGCCGGCCGTGCTCGTGACGGGGCCGATCAAGCTGAATTTCCTGGATGTCGTGAACGACACCGACCCGCCGAAGAGCGCGGCCACGACCACGCTCGACGAGCTCGGTCCGTTCGAGCAAAAGGTGAGCGTCTCGGGCGACACCGTGCGCGTCTTCGCGCTGATCGACGCGAACGGCGACGGCAAGTGCACGGCGGGCGAGGCGTGGGCCGAAGCAGACGCCCCCGTCGGCGCCGACGACAAGGTCGCTGCGGTCGCGCTGACGCTCGCCCCGGGCACGTGTCCGACCGACGTCGGAGAGTGAGCAGCACCCGAGGGATTGCCCGCGCGCGACCGTTCCGCGCGCGGGCACGTCGCTCACGCGCTCGATCGCGACTCGAGCTCGACCACGCGGCGCCGCGCGCTATTTGCCGTATTGCGCGGCGACGACGTTCGCTTGGACCGCGTCGAGCGTCGCCGCGGAGGCCGCGCCGCTCGCCATGACGCCCTCGTACCAGCGACCGCCGGCGCCGTTGCTGTTGTCTCCACCGATCCCCAAAATGATGGAGCCCTGCTTTTTCATCGGGACGTATCCCGCCTTCGTCGGACGAACGCCGTCGTACATGGTCTTCAACGTGCCGGTCGTCGCGTCGCCGCCGTAGAGCGCGAAGCGGCCCTTGCCGCCGTTTTGCGCGGACGTGTCGCCGATGAGCACGGCCGTGACGAAGTCGTGTTTGAGCGGCGTGTTGGTCGAGATGTTCTGATCCTGATTGTTCTCCCACCCCGCATAGAGTCCATTCTCGAGATCCGCCATCACCCAAGGACCGTTGTTGTGGCCGCCCGGGGAGCCGGTCCCCCACACGACGCCGCCGCCGAAATAGAGCGCTTCCATCGTGCCTTCGCCGTCGTCGTGGTCGCTCGTCTCGGCGTTGCCGTAGTCGAAACAGCAGCCGTCGATCAGATCCTTTTGGCTCGTCACGATGTACTGAGTCTCGGCTTGGTCGCCGGTCGCGGTTCCGACGCCCTTCGACTTGTCGCACCCGGTGCAGCCGGCGCGATAACCGATGTTCGCTTTGATGAGGACGCCGTACACGGTGTGACCGGCCAGCGTCGTCTTCGCATCGGTCGCGTTCGCCGGGTTGTCGGAGGTGTTTTTGGCGCCGCCCGGCGGCGCGGGCTTGAGGTCGTTTCCGTTCGGCGACTGGTCGTAAATGATCGAGATGGTGCAACTGCCGCCGGAGCAAAACGCGTCTTGCGCGGCCGAATCGGCGTAGCCGCCCACCGAACCGATGTCCTTCATCATGCCGCTCGTGCACGAGCTCGGCCCGGGCGCGGAGCTACCCTTGCAAACTTGATACAAGGGGCCGCCGTAACCGGGATAAAGCACACGCGTCGTGCTGTGCGCCGCCGCGCACGCGTTGCCCGCCGCCGCGAGGATGCCGCACACGGTGTCGCTCGCGCCCGCGCCGGCGCTGCCCCCGCTGCCTGCCGCGCCCGAACGTCCGCCGCCCGAGGTGCCCGCGCTCGCGCCCTGACCCGAAGTCCCGGCGCCGCCGAACCCCGCGGCTCGCCCGCCTTGGCCCGAAATACCGCCGCTTCCGGCGCCGCCCGGCCGACCACCGCGACCGCCGCCGCCGCTTCCCGCACTGCCCGCGGCGCCGCCGCTGCCGCCGCTCGTCGGCGGAGCACCGGCCGCCGACGTCCCGCCTGCGGAAGTCGTCGCGGCGCCCGCGAGGCCGCCGGAACCACCCGTCACGCCGCTCACGCCACCGCTGCCGGAGCCGAGCGTCGCGCCCGAGCCGCCATGACCGCCGCCCGCCTGCGCGGCACCGCCCGCGTCGGTGCCCGTCGTTTCGGACGGACTCGTGGCGGGCGACGTGCAGGCGGCGCCGGCGGCGCAGAGGACGCCGAGGCGCAGGTATTGATCCAACGGACTCAGAGCTCGAACTCGAGGGATTCGCACGTGGGTTCGAGGCAGTGGGGAGCCGCGCGATTTTCCGTCGACCCTCCGAGAAAACCCGCGCCGAGGGTGCGAGGCCTCAGTGTGACGCCGTCTGCAAGAAGACGAACGCCCCTTTTTTGTTGGAGATCACGATGTCGGGCGAACCGTTGCCGTCGAGGTCGCCCACCGTGAGCTGGGTGCCGACGCCGGAGTCGTCGTCGATGAGCGTCGGCGTGAAGACGGTGCCGCTCTTCGAGCGCTCGGTCTTGAACCAATAGATGCGCGCCGGCTCGTCGAAGTCGGGCATGCCGCTCGGGACGTGACCCCAAAAGCGCTCGCCGCTCACGATGTCGTCCACGCCGTCCCCGTCGATGTCGGCGACGGCGACCGCGTGCGGCTCGTGCATGATGACGGCGGCGTCGTCGGCGGGCGGCGCGTCGGGCACGATGACGTGCTCGTCGAGCGCGAGCGCGGGTGACGGCGCCGTCTGCTCGAACCACGCGAGCCCGTACGCGTGCGCCTCGAGCGAGGTGACGACGTCCGCGTCGCCGTCGCCGTCCACGTCGAGCACCGGCATTTGCGCTCCGCCCGGGCCGAACGACTGATCGACGCGCGTCCAGAGCGGATCGCCCGCGAGCGACGGCGGCTGGAGAAAATAGCCGGTCGCCTCGAGCACGTCGGCGCGCCCGTCGCCGTCGAGATCCCCCACGCCGAGGCCGTGCGTGAACGTGACGTAGCCGCGCTGATCGGAGAGCGCGTGGAACACCCAGGGCTCGCTCGCGCCGTTGTCCGGCGCCGACCAGCCGAGCACGCCGCTCGTCATGTGCACGAGCTCGGGCTCGCCGTCGCCCGTGAGATCGACGAACGCGGGCGATTCGTTATCGACCGGATTTTGGATCACGTCGTGCCGCGTCCAGACGCCGTCGGGCGTCTGCGGATTTTCGTACCAAGACGCCGGCACGCCCGGGAACCCGACGACCAACACGTCGGGCCAGCCGTCGCCGTCGAAGTCGCGCACCCACTCGAAAAAACAATCCGAATAGCCGTGCGGATCGAACGCCATGTGCGGCCAGATCGCGTGGCTGCGGCCGTAGCCGGGCCCTTCGTACCAATCCGGGCCGGCCACGACGTCCGTCACGCCGTCCAGATTGAAATCGCCGAAGCTCGCGCCCTCGCAGTAAAACTCGCGGTGCAACGTGATCTTCACGAAGCGCGCATCGAGCGCCGGCTCGCGCGGCAAGGGCGGCGCCGGTTCGACGCTCGCGCCGCCCGCCTCCGTCACGGCGCCGCCGAAGCTCGCGCCGCCCGCCCCCGTCGCGGCGCCGCCGACGCTCGCGCCGCCCGCGCCCGCTGGCGCTCCGTGCACGCTCGAGCGCCCGGAGCACGCGGCGGCGACGAGCACGCACGCCGCGCCGAGCGCCCGGAGCCTCAGCGCGTGTTCACCACCTTGATGCGGCACTCGGGCGTGCAGATGCTGTTCAAATCGGTGCATGCGGGGTCGATCGCCGCGCTCATCGACGACTGCGACATCATACTCCCGTCGCCCGCGTCGCACTGCTCCGGCGGCTGCACGATGCCGTCGCCGCAATGCGGACCCGTGTGGCACTGAGCCGTGCACCCGCCGTACGCGTCCGAGTTCATGTCGCCGAGATCGCAGGTCTCTCCCGCGTCCGCCTGCACGACGCCGTCGCCGCAGCGGGGGCCGAACTGGCAGTCCGGCGAGCAGCCGCCGTAGGAGTTGTCGTTCACGCCGTTGTCGCACGTCTCCGGCGGCTGCACGACGCCGTCGCCGCAGAAGCCGGGCACGCCGCAGTTCGCCGTGCACGCGCCCGGCATGCCGTTGTTCGGGCCGTCGTCGCACTGCTCGCCGAAGTCCGCTTGCGTGATGCCGTCGCCGCAGCGCGGCCCGAGCTTGCAGCCGACGTCGCACTGGTTGTACCCGCCGACGTTGACGCCGTCGTCGCACTCCTCGCCGCACGCGTCTTCCTTGATGCCGTTGCCGCAGCGCGCGCCGAACTTGCACTGCGTCGTGCAGGCGCCGCACGCCTCGTCGCTGTTCATCGGGCCGTCGTCGCACTCTTCCGACACGGTCACGATGCCGTCGCCGCACGTCTCGGTGCACTGACTCGGCACCATGCTGAACCCGCCGAGCGTGAGCTTGAACGACGAGCCCTGCACCTCGCGCTCCGCGTGGAAGATCTGGATTTGGTAGACGTTGCCGTCGGTGAGGCCGTAAGTCGTCGCGGTGCCCGGCTTGCTCGCCGACGTGAGCGTCTTGCCGTTGTCGTCGGCCGTGAGCTGCGTCGTCGCGTCGATCGTCGCGCCGTTGATGGTGAGCGTGCCGTTCAACGGCACGTGCCAGCCGCCGAGGTCGACCGCCAAGTGGCCGTTCAAGAACACCCACACGTCGTCGTCACCCGTGAAATCGAGCGTCGCGTTCATGCTCGCCGTGTACTTGAACCAGTACTTCACCTCGGTCGTGAAGCTGAAGTTGTGGGTCTTCGACGGGAAGGGCGCCGTGGAAGTCTGAATCGGAGTCGTGATGCCGAGTTTCGGAGCAACGTCGGTTTCCCAGGGCCAGCCGATCCACCCGTATTGGGCCGGCACTTTGCCTTCGGAGCGCGCCTCGGTGAGGATCCCCTTCGCGCTGTCGAGCGGGAAGAAGAGCGGGTTACCGTCGTAGGTGCCGTTCGTCGGGATGTCCGCGCAGCACGCGTCGGTGCTCCCGTTCCACGGGATGCACGGGTCGTAACACATCTGCCCGGGGCCGACGGCGCACGCCGTGCACCCGCCGCCGCCCGGACCGCCGTACGCCGGCGTGCCGTAGTCGAGCGTCGTCGGATCGCCCTTCCACTGCTCGCCGTTCGCGCCCCAGCGATTGACGAAGCCGCCCTTGCCGTTGTCGTAGAGAATGATTTGGCCGGGGATGGGACCGCTCGACGGCGGATCGTTTCGGTACCACTGGGCGAACGCCGCTTGGCCGTGCAAGAACGCCGTGGAGGTGAGCGTGGCGAGCGGGATGGCCGTCGTTTGCTGGGGCTTGCCGTCGGCGTCGAGCGTGTCCTGAACCAGGCCCTGCACGGCGCCCGGCGAGTTGAATCCGGGTTGAAAGTCGGGGTGCCCGCCCGCCACGTTGTTCGCGTTGAAGTCGCGGAACGTGACCGGGACGACGAGAACGCACTGGCCGTTCATCATCGTGCAGGGCGGCGTCGTGCACATGAAGCCGGGCTCGACCGTGCAGGTGGCCGAGCAGCCGTCGCCGCTCGCGAGGTTGCCGTCGTCGCACGCCTCCGTCCCTTCGACGATGCCGTTGCCGCACTTGGCCGTGCACGGGCCGATGGCGGGACACGTGGGCTCGCACAGGCAATCCGCCGTGCAGCCGTCGCCGCTCGCCATGTTGCCGTCGTCGCAGCACTCCGAGCCCTCTTTCTTGCCGTCGCCGCACACCGTCTTCCGGCACGGCATGCCCGGCGTGGGACACAGGTAACCGATTTCGACGTGGCACGTGCTCGAGCAGCCGTCGCCCGAGTTCATGTTGCCGTCGTCGCACTCCTCGCCGCCCTCCTTCAGGCCGTTGCCGCAGATCGCCACCATGATGCACGGCTTGCCGGGCTGCGTGCAGCGATAGCCGGGCTCCACGCGGCAGGCGGCGCTGCAGCCGTCGCCGTCGGTCGTATTGCCGTCGTCGCACGTTTCGCCGGCCTGCACCTTCGAGTCGCCGCACGCGCCCTCGGAGCGCAGGCACGGCATGCCGGGCGTCGGGCAGTAGTAGCCGGGGTCGACGCTCTGACAGTCGTGGGCGCAGCCGTCGCCGTCGGTCGTGTTGCCGTCGTCGCACGCCTCGCCGGGCGAGCGCATGCCGTCGCCGCAGCGAAGCGTCGAAGTGCACTTGCCGCCTTGCGGCGGACAGCTGAAGTACGGCTCGACCGTGCACACGCCGGTGCAGCCGTCGCCCGGGAGCGCGTTGCCGTCGTCGCACGTCTCGGAGGCCTGATTCACCACGCCGTCGCCGCAGAACGGACCTTCCGGCGGCGTGCACTCCGACCCTGCCGTGCCGGACGTGCCGCCCGAGCTCGTGGCGCCGCCGGTGAGCGTGATGCCGCCGCTGCCGAGGTCGCCGCCGCTGCTCGTCGAGCCGCCGTTGCCGGTGCCGCCGCTGTTACCGGTTCCACTCGTGCCGCCGGCGTCTTCGTGGGTCAGACCCCGATCCAAACCGTTGCCCGGGCTGCACGCCGCCGTGCCCCCCAACACCAAACCACACCACAGAAGAAAGGCCGAGCGCATGCGAACTCCTCCACGACCCGAAAGGGATTCGGACAATCTTCTACTCACCACCCGGGTCTTGTCCACGCCAACCGAGTGGCGTCGTCACGAGTGAACGGCTCGCGGTCATTCGTCGTATGTCGTGACGTGTGTGTCTCGGTGCGTGGGGTTTCTGCGCAGACCCGAGACTTCGAGTGTGACGCGACGGGACGAAGCGGGTGACGCGGCGCGGAGTCGAATGGCGCTCTCGCGCGTGACGCGCGCGGTCGCTACGATTTCGTGACACGAACGCGGCCCCTTCTGACCGAAGGATGACGGCGGAGCGCGGCGGGCGCTCACATACCTGAAGAGTGATATCGCTACGACCGACTTCGGCGTACGCGAGCGAGCTCAAACCCGATCTGCCTCCACGCGTGTTCGAGCCCGCTCGCTCGCGCTTGCTCTGGCTGCCAGTCCACCTCGCGACGATCGCGCTCGGCATCGCCCTCGTCGCGCGCCGGGCCGTCCCCGGCTTCGCGCTGCCGTTCGTCTCGCTCGGCATCGGTTACGCGTTCGCCGGCCTCGCCTTTCTCGCCCACGAGACGCTCCACGGCGCGATCGTGCGCGACAAGCGCCTGCGCCACGCCGTCGGGTGGCTCGCCTTCGTGCCGTTCGTGCTGTCGCCGCGGCTCTGGGTCGCGTGGCACAACCGCATGCATCACGGGCACGCGAACCGGCCCGGCATCGATCCCGACGCGTACCCGACGCTCGACGAGCACCGGCGGAGTTTGCTCGTGCGCCTCAGCACCGATTGCTTCGGCATCGGCCGCGCTCGGCTGCGCGGCGTGACGAGCCTGCTCGTCGGGTTCCACGTGCAGAGTCTGCACGTGCTCGTGAGCGCCGGGCGCAAGCGCTACTTGCCGCGGCGGGAGCTCGCGTTCGCGTTCGTCGAGACGGCCGCGGGCGCCGCGATCTGGCTCGCGCTCCTCGTCGCGCTCGGTCCGCGCGTCTTCCTCTTCGCGTACGTCTTGCCGGCCCTGTTCGCGAACGCGTGCGTGATGGCCTACATCTTCACGAACCACGCGCTCTCTCCGCACACGACGGTCAACGATCCGCTCGCCAATTCGCTCAGCGTGACGGTGCCGCGCGTCGTCGATTTCCTGACGCTGCGCTTCGGTTTTCACGTCGAGCACCACCTGTTTCCGTGGATGAGCTCGCGCCACGCGCCGCTCGTGCGCGAGCTCGTGAAGGCGCGCTGGCCGGAGCGCTATCAATCGATGCCGCTCTGGCAGGCGCTCCTCGCCGTGTACGTCACCCCGCGTGTCTACGAGGACGACCGCACGCTGGTCGATCCGAAAACCGGCTTTCGCGTTCGGACATTAGTGGCGCGTGTGCGTGAACGGATCCGCGAAAGTGTCCGTCCGAAGGCGGTGCGACAATAACGTCATCCCTCCGCGCTCTAGCGTGGCCGAAGATCTTTCGCAGCGGTGGACGCCGTCGAAGCGAGCTGCCACCGAGCAACAATCCTCTAGCTCCAGCAAAACGGCTGCAGGGAACGCTTCGAGAAAATCGACGGGACGTGAACCGGATCCCCGACAGCTCGACACTGAGGCGGGTACTGTACCTCCGACAGGCTCCTACCGAGGCCGCCTTTGTAGCGATTGATGGGCGCCTCGAGCACACGGTGTGCTAGAATTTTGGTCAATTAGGTCGACCCCAGCAGGAACGACCCCGCGACTTTCCACGCTGGACCCGCTCATGGAGGCGGTCTCGTGAAAAAACACACTCTTCACACCCTCGGGATTTTGATCGGTGCGCTCGGCACGGCTACTTATTCGTGCAGCTCGACCCCACCGCAAGACGGACTCGGCCTCGGCGGGCCGGGCACGGGCACCGGCGGCACGGCCGCGAGCGGCTCCGGCGGCTCGAGCGCCTCGGCCAACGGCGGGAGCCTCGCGAGCGGCGGCTCGGCGAACAGCTCGTCCTCGTCCGGCGGCTCGGCGAACAGCTCCTCGGGCGGTTCGATCAACGTCACCGTGCCGGACGCCTCGACGGGCGCTTCGAGCGGGACGAGCGGGACCGTCGATCCGGACGCCGCCTGCGCCTCGAGCACGGCGAGCGCCACGCTGAAGACGGTGAACATGTTCGTCATGTACGACCGCTCGTGGTCCATGACCGAGTGCGGCGACACGATGGACAGCATGTTCACGGGCGGCGATCCGCGCTGCCCCGACCGCACGATGAGCCGCTGGGCGCTCACGTCCGCGGCGCTCATCGAGTTCGTGCAGTCGCCGATGGCGGCCGGCTTGAAGGTCGCACTGCGCTTCTTCCCGGACGATCATCCGGCCGCGGGCTGTGACGGCTATCCGACGACCGGCACCACGATGGGCGGCTTCATGGGCGGCACCATGGGCGGCTTCTTCGGCGGCGGCGGCCAGACGGGCGGAACGGGCACCGCGGGCCGCGCGGGCGTCGCGGGTTCCCCGGCGGGCTCGGGCACGGCCGGAGCCACGGACAACTGCGACGCGACGGCGTGCGCGCAACCCCTGGTCGACATCGGCGCGCTCACGGCCGACCCGGCGCCCACGGACACGCAGGAACAGAAGCTCGTCGATGCGATCAACAACTCGCCGCCCCCGGACGTCGCGACGTTGAACCCGAATCCGCAGACGCCGACCTCCGCCGCGCTCCAGGGCGCCGCGACCTGGGCGGAGAACTACGAGATGTCGCATCAGGACGAAAAGACCGTCATCGTCCTCATCACCGACGGCGAGCCGGAAGGCTGTGACACGAACGCGACGGACATCGCGAACATCGCGGCGACGGCGAACATGGCCGGCATCAACACCTACGTGATCGGCCTCGGCGGCTTGAACTCGATGCCGTTGAACCAGATTGCGGCGGCCGGCGGCACCATGCAGGCGTTCACGGTGTCGGCCACGTCGAACTCGACGACGGAGCTCTTGAACGAGCTCGTTTCGATTCAGGGGCAAGCACTGAAGTGCAACCTCGACGTGCCGACTTCGGACGTGTCCGGCAAGGAGATCGACCCGAACTACATCGGAGTCGCTTACACCACCGGTCCCGCCGGCATGACCACGACCACGAACCTGAACTACGTGAGCGGCATGGACAAGTGCGGCACCGGGACCGACGAGGACTGGTACTTCGACAACCCCACGACGCCCACGCAGATCATCCTCTGCCCCGCCGCGTGCGACGCGATCAAGGCGGATCCGACCGCGTCGATCGGGATCAGCGCCGACTGCAAGATGCACGTCGTGACGCGCTGAGCGAAACGCCGGTTCCCGGCCGAAGAGCGGCCCGCGCGATACGTTCACGCGGGCCGCTCGCGTTTCGTGGGCTTCAGTTACCGGCGCACTGCTGCACGTTGCCCTTCGACTTCGTCTTGTAAAAGACGTACTCGGCGCTGTAGGGCACCTGCCCGATCGCGCCGAGGTGGGAGGCGTCGCAGCCGGTCGCGGGCGCGATGCCGCCGACCGTGGCGAGGCGTTGAATCGAAGTCACGTCCTCGAAGAAGCCGTCGTCCGTCGCGTGCGACGTGGCGGTGAGCAGGAGCCACGGAACCGCGGTCGCGTCGACCGTCGCGCTCGCCGCCTTGGCGCCGACCACCGAGCTGCCGTCGTTGCCTTGCCACGTCGGACCGATGAAGTGGGTCGCGACGAACTTGCCGTTGTCCTTCATCAGGTTCGCTTGCGGCGCGACGAACGTCCAGGCGGGGCCCGCCGCGAGCCCGTTGCACATGTAGACCTGCACGCCGACCGCGTCGTACTTCCCCTTGATGGTCTGATCGGCTGCGGGCGCGAGCGCGGCGGGAACTCCGGCAGGACACACGTCCGCGGCCTTGAGCGTGTCCGCCTCCGTCGAGACCGCTTCGGGCGACTCGGGCGTCACCGAGCCGCAAGCGCCGAGCAGGAGAGCACCGACTGCCACCGTCGAAAGCACGATCTTCTGATGCATGATGTTCATCGCATTCCTCCAAAAACACCGACCGACACGGTCGTGGTGCGGAGCCCTTCAGCAAGCCCCGGGCCAAGCCGGCGACCCGCGGACTTTTGCGAGGATTTCGCGAAAAACGGACGAAACGCAGGGCGAAGGCGGGAGTGCGCTGCGCAAGCGGCCGCGCGAGTTGCGCAACGGGATATTGCGCAAACGGCGCCGCGCAAAGGGTCCGATTCGCGGCCGAATGCGCAATCGACGCGTGATTCGGGCATGGCACGGCTTCTGCTTTGGCCGCTGTCAGGAGAACATGACGATGACCAAGCAATTACTCATGCTCGTTTGCACCCTGTCCGCAGCCTGCTCCACCACGAGCCTTCCGCCGGCGCGGACGAACGCTCCCGCGAACGCGAGCGCGCCGAGCTGCGCCGGCGGCGTCGCGCAGAACGACGCCGAGCTCGCGCGCTACGCGGGCTGCAGCGCCATCGACGGCGACTTGCTCGTGCGCGACGTGACCTCGCTCGAGTCGCTCGGCGCGCTCGAGCACATGGCCGGCCGCCTTCGCATCGAACACACCGAGCGGCTCTATTCGCTCGCCGGCCTCGAACGGCTGCGGAGCGTGCGCGAGCTCGAGCTCCGCCACAACGACGGGCTCATCAGCGGCGGCGCGCTGCGCGGCCTCGCCCACGCCGAACGCATCGAGCTCAGCGACAATCCACGCCTCACTCGCAGCTACGGATTCATGCAGGGAATCGAGCGGAGCGGCGCTCGGCTGGACTTGAGTCGTAACACGGGGCTTACGGCGGAAGGCGTGGAGGAGTTCCGTTCTCGCGAGTCTGCGACTACGCTCGCTGCCCGCTGATGTTTCCGATCGGTGACTTGCGAGGCGCGTGGTGCGCCGTCTTGGGCGCGCTATCCGCTGCGCTCGCCGTCGCGGCCTGTGAGGGCCCCCCGCCCGCCGCCGTGACGACCGAGCCCGATCCCTTCGAAACGGTCACCGACCAACCGATCGAACCCTTGCCCCTCGAGGTGGAAGTCGACGCACCGCGCGCCGCGCTCGGGGAGCTCTTGTTTCACGAACCGCTCCTTTCGGGGGACGGCAAGCTCGCCTGCTCGGACTGCCACAAGGCCGAGCACGGCCTCGCCGACGACGTCGCGCTCTCGCGCGCGGCGGGGCGTCCGGAATCGCCGGTGAACTCGCCGACCATGTACAACGTGCGCTTCTGGTCGAAGCTCGCGTGGGGCGGGCGCTTCGATTCGCTCGAGAGCCACAACGACGCCCTGATGACCAATCCGAACGTCATGGCCTCGTCGTGGTCCGGCAGCGCCGAACGGCTCGCCAAGAAAGACGGCTACGCCGAGCGCTTCGGCGCGGTGTTCAAGGACGGACTCACCGGGGACAACGTGCGCGCGGCGCTCGTCGAGTACGAACGCTCGCTCGTCACGCCGAACGCGGCGTTCGACCGCTACCTGCGCGGCGAGCACGACGCCATCTCGCCGGAAGCCAAGCACGGCTACGCGCTGTTCAAGAGTTACGGCTGCGCGAGCTGCCATCAGGGCAAGGGCGTCGGCGGCAACATGCTGCAGCGCGTGGGCGTGATGCGCGATTACTTCGCCGACCGCGGCGACGTGAAAACCCCCGATTTCGGCCGCTTCAACGTGACGAAGCTCGAGCGCGACCGCTTCGTGTTCCGCGTGCCGAGCCTGCGCAACGTGGCGCTCACGGCGCCGTACTTCCACGACGGCTCCGCCGCCACCCTCGAAAACGCGGTCACCGTGATGGCGCGCTACCAACTCGGCCGCGAGCTCGAGGCCGGCGACGTCGCGCTCCTGGTCGCTTTCTTGCGTTCGCTCACCGGTGAGTACCGCGGGAAGGCGCCGTGAGAGCGAGCCGCCTCCTGCGCGTCGTGCTCGCGCTCCTGGTCGTCGCCTTCGCCGCGCTCGCGCTCTACGCCTTCGAACACGAGATCGACGACGCCGAGCACGGTCGCTACGCCTACGCGCTCAAGCGCATTCAGACGCTCGACACCGGCCTCGACAGAGCCGTCCTCAAGTCGCGCTCCGGCCTCTTGCCGCAGTACGACCCGCTCGTGAACGCGCTCGCGGAACTCCGCCGCTTGCGCGCGTCGCTCGCGCGCGTGCCGCGCTACCTCGCGAGCGGCGACCACCGCGAGCTCCTGAGCCGCCTCGACGAGTGGGCCGCCGCGCTCGCGCACAAGGACGAGCTCATCGAGACGTTCAAGACGGAGAACTCCGTGGTGCAGACGTCGCTCCACTACTTTCCGCTGGTCGCGACCAGCGTGATCGATCGCGCGCGCGGCCGGCGGCCGGGCAACGAGCTTGCCGCGCGAATGCAGGCGCTCTCGACCGCGGTGATGCTGTTCGAGACGGCGCCGGAGCCCGAAGCCGCCGCGCGCGTCGTGAGCGCACTCGACGATCTCCGCACGAGCAACGCGGCCACGGCGCTCGGCCTCGACCGGGACGTGGGCGTCGCCGCCGCTCACGCGCGCGTCATCCTCGAGCGCAAGCCGGGCGTCGACGCCGCGGTGCAGGCCATCCTGGCCGAGCCGACGGCGCACCGCGCGCAGCGCGCGGAGGAGAGCTACGCCGGCCTCCACTTCGCCGCGGCCGACGCGTCGCTCGCGCGCAAGCAGTGGCTCTTCGCGTTCGCGCTCGCCGTCGTCGTGCTCGGCTTGACGGAGGTGATCCTCGGCGTGCGGCGCACCGCCCTCGCGCTCGAGAAAGTCACGCAGGAGCTCACGCTGGCGAACGCCGCGCTCGCGGTCGAGCACGAGAAGGAGCGCCAGCTCGGCGAGCTCCGGAACCGGTTCGTCGCGATGACTTCGCACGAATTTCGCACGCCGCTCACCGCGATCGTCTCGTCGGCCGAGCTCCTCCAGTCGTTCGGCGCGCATTGGGAGTCGGAGCGGCGCGTCGATCACCTCGAGCGCATCCGCCTCGCCGCGGGAACGATGCAGCGCATGCTGGAGGACGTGCTCGTCATCGGCCGCGCCGAGGCCGGCGGGCTGCGCGCGTCCCCGTCCCCCATCCGGCTCGACGAGTTCTGCAAGCGTCTGGTCGAGACCCTCGAGCACTCGAGCAAGAAGAGCCACGACATCCGCTACACGTTCCTCGGCGATCCGGACGTGACGATGGACGAGCGCTTGCTCCAGCACGTGCTCGGAAATCTACTTAGTAATGCTTTGAAGTACTCGCCGGCTGGCTCCGAGGTGCGCTTCGACGTGCGCACGAGCGGCGACGAGTGTCAGTTCTCGGTCAAGGACGCGGGCATCGGCATTCCCCACGCCGACTTGCCCAAGCTTTTCATGAGCTTTTCGCGCGCGAGCAACACCGAAAACGTCCCCGGCACGGGCCTCGGACTCGCGGTCGTGAAAAAAGCACTAGATGTGCAACAGGGCACCATCAGGGTAGAAAGCGAGTTGGGTCGCGGGACCCTGTTCCAAGTGACGATTCCCCGCCGCCTCGGAAACATCGATACGACCCTGACTCCATGAAAACCTCCATTCTCGTCGTCGAAGACGACGCCTTGATTCGCAACAATCTGGTCGAGCTCTTGGGGGAGGTGGGCTTCGACGTGGCATCGGCCGACAACGGCGCCGACGGCGTCGCGCTCGCCAAAGCGCGTCTGCCGGATCTCGTGATTTGCGACATCATGTTGCCCAAACTCGACGGCTACGCCGTCTTGCGCGCCCTGCGCGAGGACTCGGCGACCGCCGGCGTGCCGCTCATTTTCCTCACCGCCAAGGGCGAACGGGCCGAGGTGCGGCTCGGCATGAATCTCGGCGCCGACGACTACCTGACGAAGCCCTTCACCATTTCGGAGGTGCTCGAAGCCGTGAACATGCGCCTCCGGCGCCACGACGAGGTCGTCCTGCGCGCGCGCAAGGCCGTCGAACGCGAGGCGGAAACCACGCTCGACGCGGGCACGCCCGCGTACACCCCGGCCGACGGCGTCGTCGTCTTCGACCCGTCCATGCGCGCCCTCTACGACCAGGCGGCGCGCGCCGCGGCGAGCGCCATCAACGTGCTCATCCTCGGGGAGAACGGCGTCGGCAAGGAGATCCTCGCGCGCGCGATTCACAACCTCTCGCCGCGCGCCAAAGGGCCGTTCGTGGCGCTCAATTGCGCGGCGCTCACCGAATCGCTCGTGCAGTCCGAGCTCTTCGGCCACGAGAAGGGTGCGTTCACCGGGGCGCTCCAGGCGCGCGCCGGCCTGCTCGAGAGCGCGGGCGGCGGCACGCTCTTCCTGGACGAAATCGGCGAATTGCCGCTCTCGATGCAGAGCAAGCTCCTGCGCGCGCTCGAGGAGCGCAAGGTGCTCCGCATCGGCGCGCGGGCCGAGCGCGAGATCGACGTGCGCTTCGTCGCCGCCACGAACCGCGATCCGGAGGTCGAAATCGAGCGCGGCACCTTCCGTCAGGATCTCTACTTCCGCCTGAACGGCATCAGCCTGACCATCCCGCCGCTCCGCGAGCGGAAAATCGAGATTCCGCATCTCGCGCGCATGTTTCTCGCGCGCGCCCGCGCCGAACAAGCGGCGCCTCCGCTCGCCATCTCCGAGGCAGCGCTCGCGGCGCTCACGTCGTACGCGTGGCCCGGCAACGTGCGCGAGCTCAAGAACGTGATCGAGCGCGGCTCCGTGCTCTGTCAGGGCGACCGGCTCTTGCCCGAGCACCTGCCGCCGAAGCTCCTCGCGCGGAACACGCCGCGCGGCTTCGACTCCGAGCCGCCGCGCGCCGAAGCGGGCACGGGTTCGGCGCGGCCGAGCGACGGCCCTCCGGCGCGCCCCATCGACCCCGCCGCGCGGAAGGAAATCCTCGACGCGCTCGAGCGCACCGCCGGCAATCAGACGCGCGCGGCCGAGCTCCTCGGCATTTCGCGCCGCACCCTGGTCACGCGCCTCACCGAGTTCGACATCCCGCGCCCGCGCAAGCGCTGAGCGCCGGGAGCCGGGGCTCTCAAATCCCCGACGACGACGAGAGGAAGCAGGCCGGATTGATGCTGCTGCAAGTGTTCGACGGGAGCGACGAGCACGGCTTCGCGCTGCCCGTGCAGCTCGTCGAGCCGGTCACCCACTCGCAGCCGACATCCGCGCCGCACGTCGCCGAGCTCGTGTTCGTGGCGCAAGCCGCCGGGGTGCCGTCACAAAGGCCGGTGTCGACGTCGTAACTGCAGCCGACGTGCATCTCGCATTCGGACTCGAAGTCGTCGGAGTAGCTGCACGGCTCGGGCGTGAACTCGCACGTACCGCTCGAGGAGCCGCTCGTGCAGCCGGCGGCCGCGCTGCAGTAGCTCGAGCCGAGCTCGCCGAGCGTCGTGCAGGTGTACGCGGTGCCGCTGCACGTCGGGCCCGTGGTGAAGAAGTACGTCGGCTTCGGCGCGCGCACCGAAGCGGACATGCAGCAAATGCGCGCCGAGTTCGACGTGCAATCCGCGCTCGTCTTGCAGGACTTCGGGCAGCTCGTCGAGCAGACGCCGTCACAGCAGATTTCCCCGACGTCCGTCTGGCAATCGGTCGATTGCTTGCAGGTCTGTGGACACGGCGAATAAGTCGGATTCAGACAGAGCCCGTCCGCGCTGAGGTTCGGCTCGAGCTCTTTCACCGTCGTGCAGCAGATTTCACCCGAGCCCGTGTTGCAGTCGCTGCTCTTCGTGCACGTGGCGGGGCACTCCGACGGCGGCAAACAGATGTTCTCGTCGTAGATACCGCAGCAGATATCCCCGCTCGAACAGTCCGTGTCCACCTTGCACGAGGTCAACGCCGCGGCCGCCGTCGTGCACTCGTTCGGGTACGACAGGTCGACCGGCGCGCAGAGCTCGCCGCGCGTCGTATCGCACTTCGAATCGTCGGTGCAGAAGCGCGGACACTGCGTGGCCGCCTCGCAGATGCTGCCCGAGTCCCCGAGGTTACAGCAGAGCTCGCCCTGACTCGTGTCGCAGTCCGAGTCGCTCGTGCACGACTTCGAGCACGTCGCGGCGCAGATGCCGTCGGTGTTGCTCATCCCGGCGCTGCCGCTCATGCCGCTCGAGCCGCTCATGCCACTCGAGCCGCTCGTACCGCTCGTACCGCTCGAGCCGCCCGCGCCGCCTTTGCCGCCCGTGCCGCTCGTCGCGCCGCCGGTGCCGCCGTCCGCGCCTGCGGAGCCGCCGGTCTCGCTCGTGCCGGCGGTGCCCCCGGTGCCGCTCGTGCCCGAGCCGCCACCCGCACCGCTCCCGCCCTTGCCCCCGGAGTCGCCCTTCTGGCCGGATTGGCCGCCGGTACTGTCGTCGTCACCCTTTTTGCTCGAGCAGCCAAGGGCCACGAGCCCGAGTCCGACCAGCGCCACCGAACCAACCCGCTTCAAGAAATTCCAAGTCATGGTGCACCATCCCCGAGGTAGCCCAAGAACTTATCCAAAAATCTTCCAGTTGTAAAAGAAAGTCAAAGTCACGCGGCCGATTTGGGTTTACCCGACCGGAGCTCGGAAGCCCGCGGCACACTGCGTGGCGACGAAGGAGCGCGCGTGGAACCCGAAACAGTCGCCGGCGTCGACCTCGGCTCGAACAGCTTCCACATGATCGTCGCGCGCGTGGCCGAGGGCGAGCTCCGCGTCATCGACCGGCTGCGCGAGCGCGTTCGCCTCGCGTCGGGCCTCGACGCGGCGCATCGCCTGAGCGACGAGGCGATGGAGCGCGGCATCGCCTGCATCACCCGGTTCGGGCAGCGCGTGCGCGAGCTGCCGCTCGGCGCGGTGCGCGCGGCGGGCACGAACACGCTGCGCCAGGCGAAAAATGCCGCGCTCTTTCTCGAGCGAGCCGCAGCCGCGCTCGGCCATCCGATCGACGTCATCGCGGGCCGCGAGGAAGCGCGGCTCATCTACCTCGGTGTCGCGCACGGCGTGCCGAACGACGCCGGGCGCCGCCTCGTCATCGACATCGGCGGCGGCAGCACCGAGTGCATCCTCGGCGAAGGCTTCGAACCCGTCGCCACGGAGAGCATGTTCATGGGGTGCGTGAGCTACTCGACGCGCTTCTTCCCGGACGGCGCGCTCTCGCGCGACGCCTTCCGCCGCGCGCAGACGGCGG
This sequence comes from Polyangiaceae bacterium, assembly GCA_035499895.1. Taxonomy (GTDB): domain Bacteria; phylum Myxococcota_A; class Polyangia; order Polyangiales; family Polyangiaceae; genus PMG-095. Next base: position 42,880 of record DATJXW010000076.1, read on the forward strand.
CCGCGCTCGAGCTCCAGTCGATCGAGCGCACGTACCGGCGGCTCGGCTTCGGCCCGTGTTACGGCTCGTCCGGCACCGTGCTCGCGATCGCCGAGCTCGTCGAAAAGAGCGGCTTTTCCACGGGCGGCATCACGCGCAAAGCCATGAAGAAGCTGAGGGCCGCGCTGTGCGAGGCCGGTCAGGTGCGAAACCTCGGCTTGCCCGGCCTCGATCCGGAGCGCGCGCAGGTGCTGCCCGGCGGTCTCGCCATCCTGCTCGCCGCGACCAAGAGTCTCGGCGTCGAGCGGGTGAACCCGGCGCAGAGCGCGCTCCGCGAAGGCCTGCTCTACGATCTCGTCGGCCGCATCCGCCACGAGGACGTGCGCGAGCGCAGCATTCGTTGGCTCGCGGATCGGTCGCACGTCGATCTCGAACAGGCCGCGCGCGTCGAGCGCACCGCGCTCGCATGCCTCGACGAGGTGGCGAGCGCGTGGAAGCTCACGCACGAAGACGATCGCCATTACCTCGCCTGGGCCTCACGCCTGCACGAGATCGGCCTCGAGATCTCGCACACGGGCTTTCACCGCCACGGCGCCTACGTGGTCGGCAACGCGGACATGCCCGGCTTCTCGAAGAACGAACAGCAGCTGCTCGCGTTCATCGTGCAGGCTCAGCGCCGGAAGGTCCCGCTCGACGCGCTCGGCGCGCTGCCCGAGGCCCAGCGCGAACGGGCGCTCCGGCTCGGTATCCTGTTTCGGCTCGCTTGCTGCCTGAACCACAGCCGCAGCACGGAGCCGCCGCCCGTATTTCGCCTGACGGCGGACGGCAAGAAGCTGTCGCTCCGGCTCGCCGAAGACGGCTTCGAGGGCGCGCCGCTCACTCGCGCCGATCTCGACGAGGAAGCCGAGCGCCTCGCCGCGGCGGGCGTCGAGCTCGTGGTTCGAGCCGGAGGCTGAGCGCTCCCGCGCGCCTCAGCCGTGCGCCGCGCGCAGCGTGCGCCGCCGCGCGTTCCAGAGCACCACGCTCGCGATGAGCGGCCCCGAGATCGCAATCACGACGACGACGTATTCGAGCAGCGTCGGCCGGCGCGTCGCCACGAAGTCGGCCGCTTCGCTCAGCGTCGCGAGCGCGTCGGCGCCGACGAGACCGAGCAAGAGCGCCGCGAGCCACGGGCGCCAGCGGGCGCTCAGAGCGAGCAGGCCGCCGGCGACGAGCACGTCGAACACCACCCAAAACCACTGCACCCACGCCGCCGGAAACCAGCGCGGACTCACCGTCGCGAGCAAGCACGTCCACGGCACGAGCAAGAGCGCGAGCGCGCGCACCACGATCGCCGGACCGCGGAAGACCGCGTCGATGCCGTAGCGCAAGAGTCCGCGCTGCGAAAACGCCGAGAGGCTGTCGTAGACGGCCGCGTGGAGCGAGCGCTCGTTCGGGTAAGAGAGATAAATCGGCGTCCACTCGCGCGGGCGGAGCTTCGCCTTGAAGCTCTTCAAACCCTCGAAGTCGTAGAGCGACGCGCCCCAGCGCCCGACGAGCCTGAGCCCGAACGGCACCGCCCCGGCGAGCGGCGCGAGGCCGAGCGTCACGTAGCCGCTGCCTGCCGCGGCGGCGTCGCGCATCGCGGCGTCGACCAGGAGCTCGCTCGTCCCGTTCGGCGCGTTCGGCGCGCGCACGAGGTCTTCGATGAAACGGCCGTTGCGCGCGTAGACGGGCACGACACCCGCGAACCCGACGAGCTCGCCGCCCTTGCGCGCGACGAACAGGCTCCGCTCCTCGAGGAACGAGTACGGGTACACGCGCACGAGAAACCCCATCGGCGGCATCGGTTTGCTGCCGCTCCAGCGCTCGATGAGCGCCGCGAGCTCGCGGCGCTCGGCGCCGTTCGGGTCGGCGAGCGCGCCGGGCTCGAGCCGCGCGACGGTGACGCCCTTGGCCCGCGCCCGCCGCAGCTGCTCGCGCAAGCTCGCCGCGCCCTCGAGCGTGCGGTTCCACGCCGCGGGGTCCCACAACGGCTGCTCGCCGATGAGCGTGGAGCAGAAGCCGCTCGTGTCGACGAAGCGGTGCTCCGTCGCGAAGAACAGCACGCGGCGGCCACGATCCTTCGCCGCCTGCGCGAACGCGAGCGCGACCTCCGTGAGGCGTTCGGCGTCGGCGATCGGCGCGCCGGCGGCGACCCAAGCGCGTCCCGTATCGACGTACGCGACGCACGCGTCGGCGCCGTAAAACCAATATTCGAAGCCGGGCTCGAGGATCTGAAACGAGGTCGCGTTCCAGCCGAAGCGCCGCAGCACGCCAAGCACGCGCCGGCGCGTCGCGTCCTCGAGGGGCTCGTTCGGTAGCGAGGCCGCCACGGGCGAGGTCTCTACCGCGCCCGCGCTCGATCTCGCGCCTGTTCAAAATTTTTCTGTCCGCCGGTCCGCCAGACCAATTCTTTCGCGTTTCGTCACGAAGTACTTTACTTAGTCTATCGGATTTGTGTATTAGTCTCGACCATGCTCTTTCGCTCAGCCCGATCCCAGGTTTTTTCAGTGATTTTGGCCTCAGCCGCGCTGAGCATGGCGCGAGCCGCGCGCGCGCAGACGACCCCGGTTCCACCCCCGGCGGATGCGCCGACGGCCGCGCCGGCTCCTGCCGAAGTGCCGCCGGCGCCCGCGCCCGCCCCGAGCGTCGCGCCGCCCCCGCCGGCGCCCGTCGTCCTCGCGCCGGTCGAGGCGCCGCCGACGCCGGTGAGCCCCGCACCGCCCGGCGAAGACACGCCGCGCAATCCACGGCCGAACGAACAACCGACGGCGAAGGTCAACCCGGGCGCCAAGTTTCTGATCGAGACCGCCGACGGTCAGAACAAACTCGAATTTCACGCCTACATCGACGCCGACGGGCGCTGGTTTCTCACCGACAAGGGCGGCGTGAACACGTTCCTGATCCGCCGGGCGCGTCCCTCGCTCGACGGCAAGCTCTTCAAGTACCTCGACTTCACGCTGCAGCCCGACTTCGCGGGCAGCAAGCTGCAGCTGCTCGACGCGTACGGTGATCTCCACTTCTTCTCGGAAGTACAGCTGCGCCTCGGCAAGATGAAGCCGCCCGTCGGGCTCGAGCGCTTGCAGTCGTCGCGCGACACGTTCTTCCCCGAGCTCGGCTTGCCGAGCCAACTCGCGCCGAACCGCGACATCGGCGCCGAGCTTCACGGCAACATCGAGAACGGCACCTTCGAGTGGGCGCTCGGCGTGTTCAACGGCGTGACCGACGGCCAGGTCGGCGAGCAGGACACGAACGACGCGAAGGACTACGAGGGCCGCCTCTTCTTCCAGCCCTTCATTCCCACGGACATCGCGCCGTTGCGCGGTTTCGGCCTCGGCGTGGCCGGCCTCGTCGGGAGCGAGCAAAACGCGCCGTCGCCCTATCAAACCCCCGAACAGACCTCGTTCTTCTCCTACACGTCGAGCGCCGTGCAGCTCGGCAAGCGCACGCTCGTAAACCCCGAGGCTTACTATTACGTCGGGCCCTTCGGCGCGCAGTTCGAGCTCGTGCGCGCGAACGAGCACTGGGTCACGCCGACCTCGAGCGCCACCATCGGCCTCACTTCGTGGATGCTCGCGGCCGGCGTCGCGCTCGGCGGCGACGAGACGTGGCGCGGCGTGCAGGTCAAGCACCCGGTCGACTTCGGCAAGGGCGACTTCGGCGCGCTCGAGCTCGGCGGCCGCTACTCGGCGTTGCGCGTGGGCGACCTCGCCTTCCAGCGCGGCTTCGCGAACCGCAACAGCTCCGCGCAGCTCGCGAAGGAATGGGGCATCGTCGCGAGCTGGCACCTCGCGACCTGGAATCACATCCGGCTCGCCTACGAGCACACGAGCTTCCGCGGCGGCGCCCCCGCCGGCGGCGACAAGAAGGCCGAGAGCCTGATCGACACGCGCTTTCAGGTCGCGTTCTGAGTCGAGCCGCGCACGAGGGCGGCGGCGCCCGGATCAGCCGCCGCCCTTCGTGCCGGAGTCGGCGCCGAGCCATTTCGACAGCGTCTTCGAGTCGATGCCGAGCGCCTCGCACGTCGCCATTTTCGCGCCGCCGAAGCGCTGGAGCGCCCAACTCGCGTAGCGGCGCTGGAGCTCTCGGATCGGCAGCACGGTGTCGCCGAAGTTCAACGCGACGGGCGCCGCCGCGCGCGACACGACGTGAGCGGGCAGATCCTCGAGCGCCGCGCTTTCGGAGCGGCAGAGCACGGCGAGACGTTCGAGCAAATGCTCGAGCTCGCGCACGTTCCCCGGCCAGCTGTACGCGCTGAGCACGTCGAGCGCGGCCGGCGCGATGCGCACGAGCTCGCTCTTCGGGTTGCGCGCGCGCGTGAGCGCCAAAAAATGCTCGATCAGGCGCGGCATGTCCTCGATGTGCTCGCGGAGCGGCGGAATTTCGATCGCGATGACGTCGAGCCGGTACAAGAGATCCTCGCGGAACGCGCCGCTCTCCACGCGCGCGCGCAGGTCGCGATGGGTGGCCGCCACGATGCGCACGTCCACCTGACACTCGCGATTGCTGCCGACGCGCCTGAGCGTCCCCGTTTCGAGCACGTGCAGCAGCTTGGCTTGCAAGTGCAGGGGCATTTCGCCGATCTCGTCGAGAAACAGCGTGCCGCGGTCGGCTTGCTCGAAGAGCCCCGCGCGATCCGCGGACGCGCCCGTGAACGCGCCGCGCACGTGCCCGAAGAGCTCGCTTTCGAGCAGCGCTTCGGGGATCGCCGCGCAGTTCACGACGACGAAGCGCTCCGCCGCGCGGTGGCTCTCGGCGTGGAGCGCGCGCGCGACGAGCCCCTTGCCCGTCCCCGTTTCGCCGAGCAGGAGCACCGGCGCGGAAGAATCGGCCGCCCGGCGCACCAGATCGAAGAGCGCGCGCATGCTGGACGAGTCGCCGATGAGGCCCTCGAGCGAGCTCCCGAGCGCCGTACGCAGCGTGCGGGCCTCGCGCCGGAGCGCCGCCTCGTCGAGGGCGCGCCGCAAGAACAGGGCAAGCTCGGCGATTTGAAATGGCTTCGTGAGGTAATGGTAGGCGCCGCGGCGGATGGACTCGACCGCGGTCGCCACCTCGCTGAACGCGGTCATCACGATGACCGGCACCTCCGGCGAGCCTTGGCGCGAGCGCGCGAGCAGCGTGAGCCCGTCGCTGCCCGGAATGCGCAAGTCGGTCACGAGCGCGTCGTGACCCCCGGCGTCGATGGCCTCCACGGCACGCTCGGCGTCGGCGAGCGCCGTGCTCGAAAACCCGTGTGTTTCGAGGCCTTCCGCCACGGTTTGCGCCATCGCGAAGTCGTCGTCGACCACCAGAATTTTGGGGCGCTCGCCGTGCATCGTCATGCCTCTCCATGGCGCGGCACGCGGATGGAGACCTCCGTGCCGGCAGCCGTGCCGTCCGCCCGCACTTGCCGGCGAATCTCGAGCTCGCCGCGATGGTGCGCGACGATCTCTTTCGCAATCGTGAGCCCGAGGCCGGTGCCGCCGCGCTGCGCCTTGGTCGTGAAAAAGGGCTCGGTCACGCGCGCCATGACGGCCTCCGGGATCCCGGAGCCGTGATCGAACACGTGAAAGGTCGCGCGCTCGACGTTTGCGTCGACGCGCAGCGTGACGGCCTGGCCCTCCGACGACGCTTCGAGCGCGTTCACGAGCACGTTCACGAGCGCCTGCTCGAAGAGTGAAGGCTCGCAGGCGATGTTCGCCTTCGCGTCCGGCGCGAACTCGAGCCGCAAATCGACGTTGGCCGTGACGAAGCGATGCCGCACGAGACGCGCGGCGCTCTCCGCGACCTCGGCCGCCGTCACCCGCACGAACAAGCCGGATTGACCGCGCGCGAACGCGAGAAAACTGCGGACCAGCGTGCCGACACGCGCGACTTGTTGCGTCACCTGAACGAGCAGCTCCGCGCGCCGCTCCGGCGTCACGCTCGTCGAGTCGGCGCTCAACTGCTCGATACGCCCCGAAATGATTCCGAGCGGCGTGCCGATCTCGTGAGCGAACCCGGACGCGAGAGCCGCGATGGTCGCCATGCGGTTCGCCTTCGCGAGCTCGGCGTCGCGCTCCTGCTTCGTCTTTTCGAGCTCGACCTGGCGCTCGAGCGCGAGCTCGCGCCGCTGGCGCCGGAGATCGGCCAGGCCGAAGCCGAGGATGAGCGCGCTCACGACCGCCATGCTCACGATGGTACGCGCCTGCTGGCGCTTGCTGCGGTCGCGCTCGCTCGCGGCCGTGGCCGTCACCGCGACGGCCGCGAGGCCCGTCGTGAGAGGCAGCGCGGCAATCCCGGCTACGGCGACGCGCTCGGGCAGCCCGAGACGCACCGCTTGGTCGCGGCTCAACGCGACGCTCTTGTCACCGCGCCGGAGCGCTTCTGCGAGCGCCGGGACCTCGACGTTTCGGCCGTCGCACGCGCGGAGGCCGCCTGGGCCGGCTGGTTTCAAGACGACGACGACGCCGCCCGCGCGCTCGAGCTCACCGGCCGCGCCGCAAAGCAGTTGCAGCGGGCTCGACCCTCCGTCGTCGCGCGCGACCGTGCTCGACCCTTCGAGCTTCGCGGCGAGGGAAAGCGCGAGGAGCGCATGCTGTTGCATCAGATCCTCGAGCGCCTTCTGCGCCTCGTGCCGAGCGTCCCAACTCTCCACGGCGACGACCGCACCGAGGCCGAACGCCGTCAGCGCGAGCGTGCGGGTGCGAGCGGTGAGCAAACGGTGACGCACGGATGCCGAGAGAGTGACCGGGAAAAATTCCGAAGCAAGTCGGCGGAGATCCGAGGCAACGTCGGCGCTCGGCGTCGGCGAAAAACGGCGTGACCTTCCCTGCGGCGGCGCGCTCCGGTGCGTGTCGCGCGCAGCGGGCCGCGCCGGCAGAGCGAGGCGCGCCGTCGCCCTCCGCGAATCAGCGACTGAGTGCAAGCGCTATTGTTCGAGTGCGAACGTCACTACTCAGCCATTGTCGTGTTCGCATTATTTTTGCCCGATATCCTCGGCCGAAGGGCCAATGTGACAACGAAGCAACATCCTATTTGGAAAAAGTCGCTGCAAAACGAAAGCGCATAGTCCTTTTCCAAGCGATGCAAGAGGTTACTCGTGAATTCGTTGTTACGGAGTGTCGTCTCCGTCGAGTTGACGTGACTCGGGCAGCGAAACCGGAGTAAAGGACGGGCCGCGAATCGGCGGATGAGCTCCGTCGTGACTCAAAGGAATACCGACATGCGAAGGTTAATCGCCATTTCGAGCGCGATTGCGTGCGCTCAACTCACTGCAGTTGCATCCGCGCAAACCGCGCCCGCCGCTCCCACAGAAGCTCCGCCCCCCGCGGCTCCGGCTCCGGCCGCTGCGCCCGCGCCGGCTTATCCGCCGCCGCCCGCCGCCGCTCCGGCGCCCGCGCCCGCACCCGCACCGGCTCCCATGCCCCCGATGGCGCCGATGCCCGCGGCCGCGCCGCCGCCCCCCGCGCCGCCCGTCGGCAATAACCCGCTCGAGGGCCCGCAGCCGATCACGAGCAAGTGGGCGACGACGTTCTACGGCTTCGCCGAATTCGACGCCATCAACGACTCGACCCAGAGCTTCAACGATGCGGCCGGTAACGCCGCGATCATCAAGAAGCCCGCGCTCGGCGGCAAGAACGACCGCACGACGTTCGGCATGCGGAACTCGCGCATCGGCTTCAAGCTCACCTCGCCCGAGTATCACGGCATCAAGGCGAGCGGCGTGGTCGAGGGCGACTTCCTCGGCAATCAGCCGCCCACGGCGACGGAACAGCAGCTCTTCTCGAGCCCGACGTTCCGCGTGCGTCACTTCGCCCTCAAGGTGGAGACGCCGGTCGTCGACATGATGTTCGGTCAGTACTGGGCGCTCTTCGGCTGGCAGGCGTACTTCGACCCGAACACGGTCGAGATTCAAGGCGTGCCCGGCGAAGTGTTCTCGCGCACGGCGCAGGCCCGCATCTCGAAGACGATCAAGAGCGGCGACACCGCGTTCGACATCGCCGTCGCAGCGGTGCGCCCGCCGCAGCGTGACTCGGGCGTGCCGGACGGTCAGGCCGGCTTGAAGTTCACGTACGGCGGTTGGAAGGGCGTGCACACGGTCGGCTCCGCCGGCACGCAGGCGGACGGGCTCGCGATCGGCGTGTCCGGCGTCATGCGCCGCTTCATCGTTCCGAACTTCAACGCCGAGCCGACGGGCCGCAAGGGCAAGACGGGCATGGGCATCTCGATCGACGCCCTGTTGCCGGTCGTCCCGGGCACGCTCGAAAATCGCGCGAACAGCCTCACGTTGACGGGTTCTTTCGTCACCGGCACGGGCATCGCGGACGAGTACACGGGCCTCACGGGCGGCGTCGCCTTCCCGGCGCTGCCGAACCCCAGCATGGCGAACCCGGCTCCGACCTACACGTCGGACATCGATCCGGGCCTCGTCACGTTCGACAGCAGCGGCGGTCTCCACACCATCAACTGGCAGTCGTACATCATCGGCGCGCAGTACTTCCTGCCGATCCCGGAAGTGTGGATCTCGGCGAACTACTCGCACATGAAGTCCTCGAACGCGACTCGCTACGTCAGCTCGGCGGGCGCCGCGAAGATCTTCGACAAGTCGCACTGGTGGGACGTAAACCTCTTTTACGACATGACGAAGGCCGTCCGCTTCGGCGGTGAGTTCGCGCAGTTCATGCAGACGTACGGCGACGGGAAGGACGCGAAGAACAATCGCTTCCAGTTCTCGGCGTTCTACATCTTCTAATGCGCGCGCGAGCCGGTGCGACGGCGCACCGGTTCGAAACAGAAACGGCTCGGTGGACTCACGGTCCGCCGAGCCGTTCGTTTTTGGGAAGGACTTACTGAGACGCGCCGCTCGAGCCGGTGTCGATGCCGCCGCCGAACAGCGTGCCGCGACCCGCCGCGCCGCCGCCGCCGCCGCGACGACCGCCACCGCCCAGGCGACCACCGCCGCCGCCGACGCGACCGCCGCCGCCACCCAGACGACCACCGCCGCCGCCCAAACGGCCGCCACCGCCCAGGCGACCACCGCCGCCGCCTAGACGGCCGCCGAAGCCACCGAAGCGACCACCGCCACCGAAGCGACCGCCGCCGCCCGTCGTCGCGATGCCGGCCGCGCCGCCTTCTTCGCCACCGACGCCGCCTTCGCCGCCGGTCGTCGTGTCGCCACCGCTGCCGGACTTGGTGCCGCCGCTGCCGGACTTGGTGCCGCCGCTGCTCGAGGACGTGCCGCCCGTGCCGGTCTCGCCGGACGACGAGCCGCCCGTGCCGTTCGATTCGGTGCCGGCCGTTCCGGAGCTGCCGCCTTTACCGGCCGTGACGGTGCTGCTCGAGCCGGCTTTGCCAGCCGACCCGCTGGAGCCGCCCGTGCCACCACCACTGGTGTCGTCATCGCCTCCGCAGGCTGCGGCGGCGAGTGAACAGGCGAGGATGAAAGAGATACCGACGTATGAAAACTTCATTGGGGGAGCCTCGGTTGTGGCCGATGTGAGACTCGTACCCACTTGTACGCGGAGGCAGGCACGATAAACCTGCAAGATCGTTTGAACTCCAGCGAAAACTCGACTTTTTCCAGCAGCTTGGCGCCGGCGCACGAACACTATGGGCGTCGCGTTTCTTGAAAAAACTTGTACCGGCCCTGCGCGTCGTCAGCGCACGCAGCGCGCTTTCGCTTGGGGGAAGTAGTTCCAATCGCCGCTCGCGCCCGCGTTCCAACCGGTGAAGCCGTCGCAGTAGCTCAAGCCCCACGCCGTGCCGCCGACCTCGGAGGCCTCGGCGGCCCAAAACCAATACTTCGGATCCTTGCAGCCGTTCGGGTTGTTCGGAAACGCCGTGGTGTCGATGGCGCCGCCCACCTTCGCTTCGTTCACGGTCGAGGCGAGCTCGTTCAACGTCGGCACGCGGAAACCGGTGTGACCGTTCACGGTCAAGCCCGCGCAGTACGCCGGCGCGTCCGCCCAATCGAGCAGCATCGGCGAAAAACCCTGCTGCCATACGAGCCCGGTGTAGTTGTCGGTCACTTCGGTGTCGGCGCCGGAGCCCGTCACGGTGTAGTGATTCGGCGGCTCGACCGCGAGCTCGTCGGCCGCTTCGCCCGTGCCGTTGCCGCGCACGCAGCGCGTGACGTTGTCGGTGTCGGTCATGACGACGGCGTTGCTCGTGTAGCCGTTCGTGCCGTACGCCCAGTGGAAATTCGACGTGCTCTGGCCGGTGATGGTCTCGTACCAGTACGAGCCTGTGTCGTAGTAGCCGTTCGTCACGCCGAAGATCGCGGGGTAGCCCTTGCTTCCGCGCGTCACGTCGCTGATCGACGCCATCTCGACGCGCGTCGGCATGCGCCAGTCGCCGAAGCCGGCGTAGTTCATCGCGGCAAGCGCCGCGCAGCGATCGTAGCTGTCTTGCCACGTGCCTTCGTCGGCGGGGTTCGCCTTCTCCCACACGAGGCACGTGATGTCGTCGCGCACGGCGCCGTTGCCGAGATCGGTGTAGCTCTGACGGTTCGGCACGCTGTCGGGGCTCGACGCGGGGTTCGGCATCTTCCAGCACGCCCACTTGTGCGAGCCGCACGTCGACTCGACGCAGCTCGAACCTCCGGCGCTCGTGCCCGCGGCGTTGTCGGAGCCCGCGTCGGAGCCGCCCGCCGCGCTCGCGCCCGTCGCCCCGCCGCGGTCGCCTCCACTATTGCCCGCCGCGCCGGCGCGCTCGCTCGTTCCGCCCGCGCCGCTTGCGTTCCGGGCGCCGCCGCTCGGAGTTCCGGCCGAGCCGCTCGTGCTCGAGCCGCCGGGGCTCGTCCCGCCCTGCGCGCTCCGGCCGGCTTGCGCGGTCGCGCCGCTGCCGGCCCCGCCCGAAGTGTCGGTTCCGCCGTTCGCGCCGGTGACGCCGGCTCCCGCAACCGGCGTCGCAGCGCCGGAACCTCCTTGCGACGCGGCGGGCACCGGTGCGTTCGGACTCGCCGCGCAGGCGACTCCAGCGACGGCCGAGAAGTACAGAAGAGCGGCAGTGCGACGCGCGACCATGACCCGAAGTTGCGCGTCGCGCGCCGCGACCGTCATGCGACGCCGCGCCTCACGACCAACGCACGAGCCCCGTGAACGCCGTCGCGAGCACGACCAGGCCGAACGCGATCCGGTACCAGGCAAACGCCGTGAAGTCGTGGCGGCTCACGTAACGAAGAAGCCAGCGCACGCAGAGAAATCCCGAGACGAAGGCGGAGATCGTGCCGACCCCGAAGATCCCCGCGTCCGCCGCCGTGAAGAGCGCGCGATGCTTGAACGCGTCGTAGGCCGCGGCCGCGATCAGCGTCGGCACCGCCAAGAAAAAAGAAAATTCCGCCGCCGCTTTGCGCGACAGTCCGACGAAGAGGCCGCCGATGATGGTCGCGCCCGACCGGGAGGTGCCCGGGATCAAGGCCAGCGTCTGCGCGGCGCCGATGCGGAGCGCGTCCCACGGCGTCATGTCGTCCACGTTCTCGATCCGCGTCGTGTGTTTGCGGCGCTCGGCCCAGAGGATCACGAGCGCGCCCAGGATGAACGCGAGCGCCACGACGATGGGCCGAAAAAACAGCTCTTTGATGTGCTTGCCGAGCAAGAGCCCGAGCACGGCGGCCGGCATGAAGGCGATCAGAATGTTGAGCGCGAAGCGGCGCGCGAGCGGGTCCCCGCCGAGGCCGCCCAAGACCTTCGTGAAACGCGCGCGGTATTCCCAAACGACCGCGAGCACCGCGCCCGTCTGGATCACGATCTCGAAGACTTTTGCCTTCTCGCCGTCGAAGTCGAGGAGCGCCCCGGCGAGGATCAAATGGCCGGTCGAAGAGATCGGCAAAAACTCCGTGAGCCCTTCGACGACGCCGAGCACGAGCGCCTTCACGAGATCTGGAAGCATCAGGGCGGGCATCCTAGTCGCTGTCTCGCTTCCCCCAAAGTCCGTTTGCCCTGGGGGAATGCCGGGGCTAAAACCGGAGTCATCACGATGTCACGCTTAATCGTCGGGGGTGTTGCGCTGCGCCGGGCCTCCGAGGTTTTCGCCGCGCTGGCGGTGACGTTCGCGCCCGCGCTCGCGAGCGCCCACTTCACGCTGCAGTCTCCGCCGAACTGGACGAAAGAAGACGGCCAAGGCAGTCCCCAGAAGGACTGGCCGTGCGGCAACGAGCCGAATACGAGCGGCATGGACCCGACGGCGACCGGCCCGACGACGGCCTTCAAGCCGGGCGACAAGATCACGATCCAACTCGCCGAGACGGTCACGCACGGCGGGCACTATCGCGTCGCCATCGCGACGAGCGGCAACATGATGGACCTGCCGCAGGACATGTCGACGACGGCGAGCGGCGCCAATTGCCAGAACGACGACATGCAGGCCACGCCGACGTTCCCGATTTTGGCCGACGGCATGCTGCAGCACGCGCAGAATCAGCCGCTCAACGGCGTGCAGTCCTTCGACGTGACTTTGCCGAGCGACATCTCGTGCGACAAGTGCGTGCTCCAGGTGCGTGAGTACATGACGCCCCACTCGAACGAGCCCGAGACGGCTTCCGGCACCGCCGCGGGCATGAACGGCTGCTATTATCACCACTGCGCCTTCATCTCGGTCGGCAGCGGCACCTCGGGCTCGGGCGGGATGAGCGGCGGCGGCGGCGCGGCGAGCGGCGGCGCGCCGAGCAGCGGCGGCGCTCCGGCCGAGGGCGGCATGGCCGGCACCGGACCGACGAGCAGCATGGGCGGCGCGATGGGCCAGGCCGGCACGCTGACGGGGAGCGCGGGCGCGCCCGGTTCGGGCGGTGCGTCGAGCGGCGGTCACACCGGCAGCGCGGGTGCTCCGGGCACGGGCGGAACCACGTCGACCGGCGGCAGCACCGCGATGACGGGCACCGGCGGCGCGCCGAGCGGCGGTCGCGCGTCGGGCACGGGCGGCGGCAGCGGCTCGGGTATCGGGCTCACCACGGGTGCGGGCACGTCGACGAGCGGCTCCGAACCGGCGTCGTCCGACGAGAAGGGCGGCTGCAACGTGAGTCACCCCTCGCGCGGCTCGTGGCCGCTGAGCGCGGCCGGGGTTTTCGCCCTCGCCTTCTTCGCGGCACGCCGTCGCCGGCGCTGACGAACGCCGCGTCAGCGCGCCTCGGGACGCCCGGCGCGGCGCGTGCGCGGCTTGCGCGGCGGAACGAGCTCGCGTTTGAGCGCGCGACGCCCGCGGATCAGGCGCGATTGCGCGGCGGCGACGGAGATGTCCAGCGCGAGCGCGATTTCCCCGAGCCCGTGTCCGAGCACGTCGTGCAGGTAGACGACCATCGACTGCCCCGCGCCGAGGCGCCGGAGGCTCGAGTCGAAGCGCCTGAGCTCGTCGCGCACGTGCATCAAATGGTCGGGTTCGAGCGCGCGGCCGCTCGGCACGCGTTGCCGCACCTCGTCGCTCCGCTCGAACACGCGCCGCTCGCGCTCGCGCGCGCGCAGCCGATCGATCGCCACGTTGCGCGCGACGCAGACGATCCACGGCGCCGAGGTGTCGCCTTCGAAGCCGCGCTCGCCGAGCGCGACGAGCGCGCTCGCGAGCGACGTTTGAACGATGTCCTCGAACTCGTGATCGCTCCTGCTCGTGACGCGCCGCACGGCGAGCGTGACGAGCAACCGCGCGCGCTCGAGCGGATCGTGCGTGCGATCGCTCGGCAGCGCGCGCCGGCGCGACGCGTTCAGCGTGCCGGTGCCGCTCGCGGGCGGAGCGTCGTTCTCGGCGTCGGGCGCGGCGTGACGAGGCCCGGATCGTTCGCTCGTTTTCGACACTAGCACCATCGGTGTACCCCTCGGCGCGCGCCGGAGCGCTCGACTCGCGACTGAGTCCTCGAGGGTAGTGCGGCGCAGCGCCGAAAACCAGCCTCGAGTACGCGTCTCGAGTCGAGACGACTTCAGAGCGAACGCACGAATTCGACCATGTCGTGTTGGCTCGCGGAACTCAACGCGTTGAACGCCGCGGCCGCGGCCGCCGCCTGGCCGTCGTGCGCCTTGATGGCCGTGCCGACGTCGGTGGTGCGGCCGTCGTGCAGGAGCTTGTTCCGCTTCGAGAGGCCCCAGAGCGGCGCGGTTCGCATGCGGCGCGCGGCGGCCTGCGAATCACCGTCGTTCAGGCCGATGTCGTCGCCGAGCGAGCCCATGTCGTGAGCGAGAAAATCGGAGAACGGGTGAAAGCTCATGCTGCCGGGAACGCCGTTCGGCGGCGACGAGGGCGTGCGGAAGTTCGAGGCCGTCGCGAGCGAGCCGCTCGTCACCGACGGATCGACGTGGCAATTGCCGCAGCCGGCCGCGACGAATTGCGTCTGGCCCCGTGCGATTGCAGCCAGGTCGCCGTGGTCCTGGGCGTCGGGGCCGGGCGGAGCCAAAAACGTCATGAACAACGTGAAGTTGTCCACGTCGTCCTGGAGCTCGGACTGGTTCGCAGCGCAGACGCCGACGAAGTCGTCCGTGCCTTGCGGCACGGCGCTCGATTGGCTCGCAGGCACGTCCGGCGCGAGGTCGTCGCAATGCGCCGGCTGGGGCACGCCGTTCGGCGCCGACTCGGTGGAAAACGCCGTCACCGAAACACCCTTGGAGCAGTGCTGTGTGGTGATGCCCATTTCGTTCAGATACGCGTCCGCGGCAAATTGAGCGAGATTGGGCACTGCAGCTTTCCAACCGAAACGGTTGACGCGCACCTGTCCTATCGACTGACTCGCGTCGTGCGCGTTCGGCAGCAGGATCGCGGAACGATTGACCACGCCGCGCGTCACCGAAGGCTCCGCCGCCGCGAGCGCGTCGAAGAACGAGTCGGGCATCGCGTCGACCAGGCCGAGACCGAAGAGCGGAGTCGTGACGCGACCGACGTTGTGGACGGTCGCCTGCGACGGTTCCACTTCGAGCGGCACCGTGCAGAGCGTGGGGTTGCCGGGCGGACCGCCCGAAAATTCGGGATTGTTGAAGCGACTCAGGGTGAAGAGCTGGCGCAAGGAGCCGCCGAACTGCGAGAGGGAGCTGAACGCCCCGTTCACGAAGGTCCCGTAGCGACGCTCGATGTTCTCGCCGGCGCCGCCCACGGCTCCGGTCGAATGGCAGTTGCCGCAAGCCCGCTCGTTGAAGATCGGACCGAGGCCGTCGGCGGGTCCCTCCACTTCGATGAAGTTCGCGCGCGCGTTGGCGAACGCGGTCGCGCTGAGCCCGGTCAGCTGATCGCCGAGTAGACTCTCGTTCTCGCTCGCGACGGGCTCTCCCGTGGTCGCGTCCACCCCGCTGCAACTCGTGATTAGCGCGGCGAGCATTCCGCACCCGATGACACGGTGGACCACTCTCATCGAGCCTGAATTGGGGAGCCGCACTCGCGTGAGGCCCGCAAAATTCACTAGGTTCTGGCGTGGTCTGTCTCGTCGGTGCTTTCTTGTTTCGATGCACCCGAGCGAGCTTGGGTGTAACGACGAACGAAAGAGTGCGTGACGCATGACTGACCTCCTCGACTGGTGGCGAGTTCTTCGAGTGCGTCAGGAGATCGTTCGAGCGCGCAGGAACAAGGCAGACGCGCGGCGATTTTGTCGGATACTGTGCGCAGGCGCTCGGTGGGAGCGACCACGACCTCATGTTTGGCAATTTGCCCCGCGAGCGTTCGTGTGCGCGAATAACCCAAGGGGTGATTTTCCACTCCATCCCTCGGAGCCGGACGGGGTGAATTTCCTCTTCGCGTTCGGCGCGCGCGAGCCACTGCCCGTGAGGGTGTCGATCACGGATCCGTGAGGAGTGCGGCGCAGCGTCGCGGCGTGGGTCAGGCGGGTCGACGACTCCGTGCCCAAAACCAAAACAAATCAAATAGTTGAGGCAGGGAGCGCGGCCACTTGCCTCCAATTTGCCTCGATTGCTTCACAAATTTGTCACCGGCGGACCCGCACCCCATACTCGCTGGATGGCGATGCACTCGGTGATTGTGCTGCGACCGCGGGGGCGGCTCGTCGCGAGGGGGTACAAAGACACGCTGCGCGAGGTATTCCGCGACGTGCTCGCGTTCGAGCGCAACCATGCGCGGCTCGCCTGGGGCGTGACGTTCGCGGGCTTCGTGCTCGGACTCGCCCTGCGATCGCTCGGTTGAGCGGCTCGGAAAGCGTCGTACCCTAGCGTGATGCTTCGCCTGCGGGCGCACGCGGTCGTGGTGGCGTTCGGCGCCGTCGGCGTGGGGCTCTTGTTTGCGCTCAAGCCGACGAGCGCGCCGGTCTACGCCGGGTCGAGGACGGCCGCGCCGAGTGCGACGCCGAACGCGCCCGCGCCGGCGAACCCGCCTGCGGCGGCGAGCGCGAAGCCGAACCCGGAGCCGCCCGCGCCGAAGCAGACGAGCTCGGGGTGCCCGCCCGAGATGGCGCTCGTCGAACACACGTGCGTCGATCGCTGGGAAGCCCGACTGCTGCAGAAGAAGGACGACGGCTCGCTCGAGCCGCACCCGCCGACGGCGCGGCCGACCGGCGGCGTCTTCGTGGCCGAGTCACGCGCCGGCGTGAAGCCGCAGGGTTACGTGAGCCAGATCGAGGCGGCGAGCGCGTGCGAAAACGCGGGCAAGCGGCTGTGTTCGCTGACGGAGTGGTACCACGCGTGCCGCGGCGACAAAAACACGCTCTTCCCCTACGGCCCGGCGTACGTGGTGGGACGCTGCAACGTGAACAAGCCGCACCTCTTGTCGATCCTGCACGGCGCCGATCCGCGCGAGTGGAAGTACGACGAGGGCTTCAACGATCCGGAGCTCGACAAGCGTGACGGCTTTCTCGCCGAGACGGGCGCGTACGGCGAGTGCGTGAGCAGCGCCGGGATCTACGACTTGGTCGGCAACTTGCACGAGTGGGTCGCCGATCGCGTGGACGCGAGCATGGCGCACAAGATCCCGCTCACGGCGGGCATTCGCGCGAAGCTCGGCGTAAACCAGGGCAAGGGCGTCTTCATGGGCGGGTTCTTCAGCACGCTGAACCAACACGGTGAAGGCTGCGACTTCATCACCATGGCTCACGAGCCCGGCTACCACGACTATTCGACGGGCTTTCGCTGCTGCAAGGACCCTTAGACCGCGTTTCAAGCGTGTGTGACACGATTCTCGGGCGCGCGCTTCGCGCGCGGAAACGCGGTCTAGTCCGTTGTGTGGGGCGCGGCAGCGCCCCCTCCGGCGAGCTCAGTGCTCGTTGGCGGCGAGCACGCGCAGCACGTTTTCACCGAGCACGCGCCGCACGTCGTCGGGGCTGAAGCCGCGCGCGAGGAGCGCCTGCGTGATGTACGGCATCTTCGAAACGTCGTCGAGGCCCTGCGGGGCCACGGCGATGCCGTCGTAATCGCTGCCGAGACAGACGTGCTCGATGCCGGCGACGCGCGCGATGTGCTCGATGTGATCGATGACGAGCGAGGCGGGGACCGGCGGGAGATGCTGCGAGAGCTCGTGGAAGAGCTGCCACATCCCGGCCTGCGCGGCTTTCGGATCCGGCGCGCTCGTGAGGATCGCCTTCATGCGATCGGCGCTCTTGGCCTGCTCGGCGTCTTCGGCCGCCGAGAACCCCGCGTCGAGGAACTGGGGGCCGAAGTTCACGCACACGGCGCCGCCGTTCTTCGCGACGGCGCGCAGCATGTCGTCCGTCATGTTGCGCGGGTGATTGGAGAGCGCCCGCGCCGACGAATGCGACGCGATGACCGGGCGCTTGGTGGTCGCGATCACGTCGTAAAACGTGGGATCGGAGACGTGGGAAACGTCGACCATCATGCCGAGGTCGTTCATCGCGGCGACGACCGTCTTGCCGAACGGCGTGAGACCAGTCGTCTTGCCTTCGTCCCCGGAGCTCCCCCCGATGCGGTTCGAATTGGTCCAGGTGAGCGTCATGTAACGCGCGCCGCGCGCGTAGAATTCACGCAGGCGCGCGAGGAGCTCGGCGTCCGGCGCGTCGCCGAGCGCGTGGCCGCCCTCGACGCCGATGAGGAACGCGGTCTTGCCCTCGGCGGCGGCCTTGCGCACGTCGGCGGCAGTGCGTGCGAGCACGGTGCTCGCGGCGTTCTTCGCGACGAGCGCGTCGATGGCGTCGAATTCGGCGCGCGCTTGCGCGTACGCTTGTTCCTTGGGGTAGAGCTGCGGCACGACGAAGACGGAGAGGAACTCCGCGTCGACGCCGCCTTCGCGCAGGCGCGGCAAGTCGGTCTGCCCGTCGGGCAAACGTTGCGAGAGGTCCGCGCCTTCGACGACGAGGCGCTGCGTCACGTCGTTGTGCGTGTCGATGACGATCGCCGCGCGGTGGCGCGCGAGCGCGGCGTCCGCCGAAGCGACCGGCGCGGGCGCGGGCGGAGCGATGCTCGCCGTGCCCGGCGGCGGCGCGACGGCCGGTGACGAAACGTCGCGGGCGCCGCCGCAGCCGACGACGCAAAAGCATGCGAGGAATTGGAGCGTGACGCGCGGTCGACTCATCGCTAAGTGTCTTAGTCGAAATGGTTCCCGACGCCGAGCCCCCGCCGCCCGCGCCGGCGGTGCCCGTCGCCGCGCGCGGCGGCCGGCTGCTCGCCCTCGACGCCGCGCGTGGCGTCGTCATCCTGCTGATGGCCGTGGATCACTCGTCGGGCGAGTTCAATGCCGGCCGCCTGATCACCGACGGTGTGTTTTTGTTCAAACCGGGCACGCCGCTGCCGCCGGCGCAGTTCTTCACCCGCTGGATCACGCACCTCTGCGCGCCGACCTTCGTGTTTCTGGCCGGTGTCTCGCTCGCGCTCAGCATCGCGCGACGGCGCGCGCGCGGAGTGAGCGCCTGGGACATCGACCGGCACCTGCTCGCGCGCGGGCTCATCATCATGGCGGCCGAGATCGTGCCGTCCACGTTTTGGATGGAGCCCGGGCACTACCTCTTTCAGGTGCTCTACGCGATTGGCTCGTCGTACCTCTGCATGATCGCGCTCCGGCGCTTGCCGGCGCCGGTCCTCGCCGCGCTCGCGCTCGCCGAGCTCGTCTGTGGGGAAGCGATCACGCACGCGCTCGGGGCGGGAAGTCCCGGCACGTCGCTCCTCGCGGCGCTGCTCTTCACGGGCGGGCCGCGCGACCACCTCATCATCGCGTACCCGACGTTGCCCTGGCTCGCGATCATGCTCTTCGGCTACGCGTGGGGCGAGCGGCTGCGCCGTGAGACGAAGGCGCCCGCGCTCCACCCGGCCCGCCTCGCCGGCGCGGGCGCGGCGCTCCTCGCCCTGTTCGTGGTCCTTCGTGGCCTGAACGGCTACGGCAACATGGGCCTCCCGAGGGAAGGCGGGAGCGTCGTGCAATGGCTCCACGTGAGCAAATACCCGCCGAGCATCACCTACGTCGCGCTCGAGCTCGGCATCATGGCGCTCTTAATCGCGCTCCTCGCGCGCGCCGGGGAGCGACGCCCGTTCTCTCTCGCGAGCCCGCTCCTCGTCTTCGGCCAGACGTCGATGTTCTTCTACCTCTTGCACATTCCGCTGCTCGCGCTCCTCGCCCACGCGCTCGGCGTCTATCACGCGCTCGGCATCGGCGCGGCGTTCGGCTTCGCTGCCGTCGCGGCGCTCGTGCTCTTCCCGCTCTGTCGCTGGTATCGAACGTTCAAGGCCACGCATCCGGCGAGCCTCGCGCGCTTCTTTTGACCGCGGCGGTCTAGAGCGAAGCGGCCGAGGGGGAGGACTCCGCGAAGCGGAGGGGGCGCTGCCGCGACCCACACAACGGACTAGACCGCGTTTCCGCGCGCGAAGCGCGCGCCCAAGAATCGTGTCACACACGATTCAAACGCGGTCTAAGCCGCGAGGAACGGCAAGATGTTGCTCGCGTCCGTGAAGTACGGCGACGTGGTGCTCGTGTAATGCGGCGTGTAGGGCGGGCCCCAGCTCACCGAACCGAGGTACGGGTAGCCGTAACCCTTGCTGTCCCAGAGCTCGAATTCGCTCGGCGGAACGCCCATGGCCTGGAGCACCGTGCCGAGCCACTGTGCGTAAAGGACGCCGAGCACCTGCTTGCCGCCGGCGCCGGGGTCGTATTCCGAAGCTTGGTCCGTCGTGCGGCGGTAATCGCAGAGGAGCCCGGTATTGAAATAGCCGGCCGCGCTCCCGAAGGTGACGGTCGGAATCGAGACGGAGCCGTGCGTCTCCATCCCGCACTCCTGCGTCCAGGCGAGCAGCGAATTGTCGAGGTAGGTGACGCCCGGCGCTTCTTCGATGTCGAGCTGGGCGGCCATGTCGAGAAACGACGTCTCGAAGAAGCTCTGGTACGAAGCGACGAGCTTTTGCTGCGGGTCGTCGAGCTGCCACTGGTGGGCGACTTCTTGATGCCAATCGCCGCCGTAGGAAACGTAGCGCGACGTGTCCTCGTGGCAGATGACGGCGATGCGGCTCGTCCCGCACATGAACGCGACCGCCGCGACCTGATTGTAGAGCGAGATTTGCTTGCCGGCGTCTTCCGGCGTGTTCGCCTGGTGCATGTCGGCGTCGTCGGTCGGCGCCGTCACGTTGCCGCACGAAGCGGTCGAGCCCGCGGTGAGCTTGCGCTCGAGCTCGGCGATGCGCGCGATGTGGTCGTCGAGGCGCTGCTTGTCCCCGGCCGAGAGACGCGAGTTGCCATTCCGCAGCCGATTGTAGCTGTCGAGCACGTGATCGACGATCGGCGGCCGCGCCGGCATCGACATCCCCGCAGGCGGCACGAAGATGCTCTTGAACATCGTGAGCGAGCTCGTCTCGCCCCGCACGTTGTCGATGGTGCCGGACTTCGTGTCCGGGTTCGAGTAGTTCCAGCTCACCGGGCGGCCGCCGAAAATCATCGAACGCTCGCGCACGCTGCTCAGATCCGGATAGAAGGACGGCGACCAGGCCATGATTTGGTCGATGGTCGGCCGCGGGAACGCTTGCACGGCCTTGCCCTCGTCGCCGTTGCCGTCGTTGCGCGCGTAGTTGCCGAGGTGAAGGCCGGTGTTGTGCGCGATGTAAAACGGCACGTCGAGCCCCCAGAGCACGTTCATTTTCGCCACGAGCGCCGGCGTGAACACGGACGAATTAGCGCTCAAAACCGGGGAAACCACCGTGTTCGAGCCGCTCGTCGTGGGCACGAGCGCGCCCGAGCGCACGACGTGATCCGAATAGAGATTTTGACTCTGCGTGAGGAGCGACGGGCTCGGGAACATACTGCTCTCGAACGCGCCGCCGTGCTCGCTCGTGAGCCAATAGAGGCGCGGCGCGCGCGTGTAGGTCGGGTCCGCGCCATACGCCGTCTTCGTGAGGAGCGACGGCAGGATCGGGAGCGCGACCGTGACGCCGCCCGCTCCGAGAAGGAACTGCCTGCGCGTGATGTCGATCACTCGTCGTGCCATGGCTCCTCTTATTGGAACGCCCGCCGGCGGAACGTCTGCGTCGTGACGGTCGCCGCCAAGAGATCCTGGATCTTGCCGTCGCCGCTCACGGCCTGCCGCACCGGTTCGAGCGCGCAGCCGTCCGTCGTCGGATCGTCCCAGCGCGCGTAGGTGAAGCGGAAGAAGTTCCGCGCGAGGCACGCTTCCAATTTGCCGCTCGCGCGCATGAGCTGCATCAGGTCCGAGGCGCCGGCGACGGTCGTGTCGTCGTCGAAATTCACGTGCGGCGTCGTGCTCGTGTCGACGGCTTTGGTGCCGGTTTTGTTGCCCTGATCGTCGAAGAGCACCTGCGCGGTCCGGAAGCGGCCGAGCGCGTCGAAGTCCTCCGTCGCGAAACCGAGCGGGTTGATGTACGGCTTGTGGCAGCCGGCGCAGACGGTGCCGTCCATTTCGGTGATGGCTTCGACGCTCTCGCGCGTGGTCATGTCGGGGCCGAGCACGGGCGGCATCGCGTTCGCGCCGGGCGGCGGGTCGCCGAGGTCGTCGCACAAAATCGATTTGCGCATGAAGACGCCCTTCATGATCGGGCGCGTGTTCGGCGAACCGGTCGAGAGAAAGAGCGCGCGCGTGAGCAAACCCGGACGCTGGCCGTCGGGCAGGCTCGGCGGCGTGCTCTTGCCGTCCCAGCTCTTCACGCCGTAAATCGACGCGAGCCGGTCGTCCTTCGCGAACGAGAGCTCCGTCGTGAACACGTCACCGACGCTCGAGTTCGCCGTCCACGTCTGGTAGTCGAGCAAGCCGAGCACGTCGTCGATCATCGCTTGGCGCAGGTTCGCGTCGGGCAAATCCGCGCCGGCGAACGCCTGGAACACCGGGTCCGAGTTCTTCGCGTCGAGCGCCGGCAGGTCCTCGACTTTGGCCCAATCCTCGAAGAAATCGTCGAGCGTCGCGCGCGCCCGCGGATCCGCGAGCATGCGCGTGACTTCCGACTGGTACGTCGCGTCCGTCAGCAAGCTGCCGTCGTCGGCCGCGGCGATGAGCTCGTCGTCCGGCGCCGTTTGCCAGAGTTGGTAGGAGAGCCGCGACGCGAGCTCGTAGGCCGACAGCGTGTACACGCCCGTCTGCCCGCTCACGGCTTGGTCGCCGTGCTCGACGAAGTACAGCGCTTCCGGCGCGTTCAGCATGACGCCGATCACGTCCGCGTACGCTTGCGGGTCGGCCGTCGTGCTCGAGCCGTACACCGACTCGTAGAACGTCACGTCGTCGTCCGTGAGCGGGTGGCGAAGCGCCCGCGCGCCGAACTTCTTCACGAACGCGTCGAGGCACGCCGCGTCGTTCGAGCTCGACGTGTCCGTCGCGCACGAACCGACGACTTTGCCGAAGACGGACGCTTGCGTGAGCGCGGTGCCGAGCGCCGTGCCGACTTCGTACGCGCCGTCCACGTGCTCCTGCTGCAGTGTCTGATCCATGCGCCGGTAAGCGCCGTGCAAATCCTGCGGCACGGCTTGGCGCACGTCGGTCGGCAAATCGGCGAGCGCGGGCGCGATGGCGTCGCTCACCTGCTTGATGCTCGCCGCGTCGCCGCCGAGCGCCCACGCCACGAGATCCGCCACCGTGTTCTCGTATTCGGTCATCGTGAGCCGGCGCAGCGACTCGGCCGGCGGCGCCACGCCGTCGTCGCACGCGAACGTCGGCGGCGCCGACGTCGTCCCCGTGCCGCCCGAGGCGTCCCCGCCGCTCGACGACGACGCGCCGCTCGTCCCGCTCGACGCCGAGCTGCCGCCCGACGCGGCGCTCCCCTTGCCTGACGATCCACCGGCGCCCGTCGCTCCGCTGCCGTTCGTGCCCGCGCCGCCCGTGCCCGAGCCCGTGGCGGCGCCACTGCCGTCGGCCGCGGCGGCCCCGGAGCCGTCGGCGGCGGGCGAGCCGTCCGGGCCCACCGGTTCAGAAATTTTGCCGACACAGCCCGTCGCGGCGAGGCCGACCAGGAGACCGACACCGATTGCCGAGCGCCGTCGCCGCGGTTTCGGGGGCATATGCGCTACGAACCCCGAGCCGAGCGGAACGGGTCAGGAGAGTCGACGGGGCCGTGCCCAAACCCCAAAAATCAAAGAACGCCCGGCTGGACCGCGTTCTAAGGCCCGGTGCGCACGAGCGAAAAATCGTCGAGGTGGAGCGACTGGCTCGCGCTCGCGGTCGTGGTCACGCCGAAGCGGCAGCTGCCGTTCGTGACGGCGATGCCGGTGAGCGACACTTCGGTCCACGCGCTCAGCGCCTTCGTGAGGGACGCGTTCAGGTCGCTGCCGCCGAAATCGGCCGCGTAGAGGTTCGCGACGGCTTGGCCGCCGCTGCTCTTCACCCACGCGCTCAGCGTGTACGTGCCGTTCGGGAGGTTCTTCGCCGTTTGCTCGAGGGTCGCTTGGTAGTCGGCGCCGTTCGAGAGCGTCCAATTCCAGTTGCCGGTGTGGCCGCCGCTCGCGTTCGTGTACGGCGTCGCGCCGCTCGTCGTGCTCGACGTGGTCCAGCCCGCGGGGACCGTCATCGTCACGCGGTCGGCTTCGAAACTCGGGTTGAGCGCGTAGTTGTTGTCGGGCCCGACGCTCCACTCGCCCGTGACGGCGTCGAGGGACCACTCGCTCAGCGACTGGAACGCCGGCGTGGTGCCGTCGAACGTGAGCGGCATCCATTGATTGAAACCGAGCCCGTTGCCGGCGAAATCGGCCCAGCGATCGCCCGCGAAAATGACGGTTTGCTGCGCGCTGCCCTGCACCGTCACGAAAAAGCCGGTCTGCGTCACGTGACTGAAGTCCGCGTCCGTGTTCGCGAGCACGAACTCCGTGCCGTACGGGCCCATGATGTTCGTCGCCGAGATGCAGTACGTGTGCGACGCGTTCCACCCGTGCAAATCGGACGAGCAGAAGTAGTAGTGGTCCGCGTACTTGAACATCGCGTTGCCCTCGCGCCCCGGCCCGCCGAAGATGCGCGTGGCGGCGTCGACGCTCAGGTAGTCGGCGGCGTGCAGCGGCGCGACGTACAGGTTCGAGCGGCCCATGCTGCTCGAGCAGACGACGTACGCGCTGCCGTCGTCGTCGATGAAGAGCGTTTGGTCGCCGGTCGTCTGGTTCGCGACGTTCTCGACGGTCGCCTGAATGTGATCGAAGGTGAACGCGCCGGTCGGCGTGTCGCTCGTGGCGAAGAGCTCGCCGTCGCCCGCCGTGCCCTGGTATTGCGAAACGAGCACGTATTTTTGGGTATTTTTGTTGTAGGCGACCCCCAAACGTCCGAGCCAAGAGGCGCCTGCTACCTCCGTTCCACTGTCGCTCGCCGCAAGCGCGTTGCCCTCGAACTTCCAATTCACGAGGTCTTGCGACGAATAACAGGTGACGGCGTTGAAGCTCGTGTCGCTGTTGTCTTTCGTCGGGTTCGCTTCGTACGTCGGCGCGCCGTCGTATTTGACGCCGTACCAGTAATACGTGTCACTCACTTGGATGACGCCGCCGCCCTGCGAGTAAATCGGGTTCCCGCTCGTGTCCTTCCAAAACCGATCGTTTTGGATCAACGCGCCCGAGCTCGCGCCGGACGCGCCCGCGGTGCCGCCGGTCGCGCCGGCTCCCCCTGTCGCGCGACCGCTCGCGCCGCCCGTCGCGCGACCGCTCGCGCCAGCGGTGCCGCCGCTCGCCGAAGCACCGCCGCTCGCGCCCGCGGCGCCGCCGTTCGGCGCCGAACCGCCGTCGCCGCCGCTCGCCGTGACGCCGGCCGTGCCGCCGGTGCTCGGCGTGCCGCTCGTGCCCGACGTGCCGGAGGCCGCCGCCGCTCCGCCGCTGCTCGCGGGGCCCGCGCCGCTTCCCGCCGAACCGCTCGTGCCCGCGGCGCCACCGCTCGCCGTGACCGCGCCGGATCCCCCGGAGCCCGCGCCCCGCTGCGACCCGCCGCTGCTCCCGTTGTCGCCACAGCTCGCACACAAAACCAATAAAACTACCGCACGGGGCGAAATCGAGGGCGGCGAAGGCACACGCATGGCGGGGTTCGGCGAAGGACTGCTTAACGTTGCGCGACGCCGCGCGCGAGGGCCATCGTTTTTCTGGACCTGCGATCAGGGCCGGGCTTATTGGCAGTCGGAATACACGGTGGCCGAGCGTGCCTCGAGCGCGGCGATGACGGGCTTGGCCGCGTTGCAATCGAGCGGGTTGTCGTTCACGTGGACTTCCATCAGCGCGGACATGCTCTCGAGCGGGCTGATGTCGGTGATCTGATCGCCGTTCAGCGTGACGTAGGTGGCGGCGAGCGACGCCAGCGGCGAGATGTCGCTGATGGGGTTCGAGTCGAGGTGAAGCGTGTCGAGCATCGCGAGACCCTTGAGCTGCGAAAGGTCGCTGACGGAGTTCCCGACGAGGTTCAACATGACGAGGTTCGTGAAGCGCGCGAGCGGGCCCACGTCGTGAATTTGGTTGTAGCGGAGGTCGAGCTCGCGGAGATGCGTGATGCCGGCGAGGGGGCTCAGGTCTTCGAGCGCTCCGCGCGTGCCGCTGCTGACCGTTCCCGGATCGATGATCAGCGTTTGAAGCGGCAGTTTGGCGATGGGGGAGAGATCCGAGAGCGACGAGGTATCGACGACGAGCTCATACAAGCTCGTCAAGCACTCGAGCCCCGAGAGAGAGCTCGCGTCGCTGATCTCGAGCGCCGTGACCTGCGGAACGTCGGTGTTGCGAATCGGCCCCTCCGACTT
The DNA here is from genome assembly GCA_035499895.1 of Polyangiaceae bacterium. GTDB lineage: Bacteria > Myxococcota_A > Polyangia > Polyangiales > Polyangiaceae > PMG-095. The sequence continues at coordinate 68,871 of DATJXW010000076.1, forward strand.
GTTCAGTGCGTTCAGCACCGCCGTTTCGACCGAGACGTCCGCGAAGACGAGGTTACCGCTGCAGTCGACGGGGGCGTGGCCCGCGGCGCCGGCGACGTCCGCGGAGCCACCGCTCGCGCTCGCACCCGCGACGCCGCCGCTCGAAGTCGCCCCGCCCGCGCCGGCAGCGTGGCCGGCGACGCCGCCTGCGCCCGCACTCTCCGAGCCGCCGCTGAACCCCGCGCCCGCGCTGTCCGTGCCGCCCCCGCCGCCGAGCGCGTTGCGCCCCCCGGCGTTCGCTGCCGTTCCCGCCTGACCGGTCGGACCCGCGCCCCCGCGCGCCGCCGACGTGCCGGAAGCGCCCGGCGCGCCGCCGATCGTCTCGCTGTCGCCCGCGGCGCCGCCTTCTTCCTGCACGACGCCGCTTCCGGCCGCGTCCGCGCCGGCCCGCGTTGCGTGCTTCGCCGAGCGCCCGCACGCGGCGAGGAGCAGCGCGCCCCCGAAGAGGAGCGCGCGTCGATCCGAGAAGCCCGACATCACTTCGCCCGTCCTTCGGCGTCTTACCACGCGACGAGGAGCGCGGTGAGCCGGAGAACGGGCGAGAGTGATGTCTACGTCACGAGCCGAAAGTTGCGCGCGCGGGTGTGACCTACTTCACGCTCCCGCACTTGCTCGCGACGCCGCCGCCGCCACACGTCTGGCCGCTCGGACACGTGCCGCAGTCGAGGAGGCCGCCGCAGCCGTCCGCCGCCGGACCGCACTCCGCGCCTTGAGCCGAGCAGGTGAGCGGCACGCAACCGCCCGCGCCGCACTGATTCGGCACGCCGCCGCCGCCGCAGCTCTGCCCGCTCGGGCACGTGCCGCACTGCAGGATGTTGCCGCAGCCGTCGCCGACCGCGCCGCACGCGGCGTTCGCCTGCGAGCACGTCTTCGGCGCGCACTGGCCGCTGCCGCATTGGTTCGGCACGCCGTTGCCGCCGCAGGTTTGGCCCGCCGGGCACGTGCCGCACTCGAGGACGCCGCCGCAGCCGTCGCTGATGCCGCCGCACGTCGCGTTCGCCGCCGAGCAGGTGCGCGGCGTGCACGAGCCGCCGCACTGGCTCGGCGTGCCGCCGCCGCCGCAGACGGCGGGCGCCGTGCAGGTGCCGCAGTTCAGCACGCCGCCGCAGCCGTCGCCGACGAAGCCGCAGGTGGCCTTCGCGTCGCCGCAGCTCCGCGGCACGCAGCCGCCGCCGCAGACGTTCGGGCCGCCGGCGCCGCACGTCTGACCGGTCGGGCACGTGCCGCACGACACCGTGCCGCCGCAGCCGTCACCGATGAAGCCGCACTCGGCGCCCACGCCCGAGCACGTCGCCGGAGTGCACGTCCCCGTGCCGCATTGGTTCGGCGTGCCGCCGCCGCCGCAGACCTGACCGGTCGGGCACGTGCCGCAATCGATGGTGCCGCCGCAGCCGTCGGAAATCGGACCGCACGAAGCGCCGACGCTGCCGCAGCTGCGCGGCGTGCAGGCCGGCGTGCCGCAGACGTTCGCGGTGCCGCCGCCGCCGCAGATGGCCGGCGACGTGCAGTCGCCGCAGTCGAGCGTGCCGCCGCAGCCGTCCGCGATGGTGCCGCAGTTCGCGCCCTTCGCGCCGCACGTCGTCTGCGTGCAGCTGTGACCGCATTGGTTCGGCGTGCCGCCGCCGCCGCAGCTGTCGGGAGCCGAGCAGCTGCCGCAATCGAGCAAGCCGCCGCAGCCGTCCGCGCGGTAACCGCAGGTCGCGCCGAGGTCGTTGCACGTCTTCGCGGTGCAGGTCGGAATGCCGGGGTTACCGACGCTGACGCACGCCGACAGGTCGAAGAGCATGAACTCGAGGACCTTCTCCTGCGCGGTGAGCGGCCCCGTCGAGCAGAAGTCGGGGAAGACGGAGTTGCCGGTCGAGCTCTGGACCGAGACGTGGAACGCGCTGTAAAGCACGCGGCCGCAGATGTTGTCGGCGTCCGCGCCGACGGGCGTGTTGAACGCGTACTCTTCGCTCGCCGAGAGCTCGTCGATGTTCGTGCTGCCGACCTTCGCGTTCGCGTCGGTGTAGACGAACTGCTCGCTGTCGCTCGCGTTGTACGCCTTCACGTAATAGCGCGGGTCCTGAATGTCGATGTAACCGTTGCCGTAGGTCGCGCTGTACGAGTTCGTGTAGCCGAGCCACGCGTCGAACGCCTGACCCTTGTTCGTGCTCTGGTCGACGATGCCCGTCGTCGTGCTCGACTGTCCGGCTTGCTGTCCGCCCCAGGTCGCCGTGTCGGCGAAGTCGCCGTTGTCGTGCAGGTAGGTGTAGCTGTAGTGCGACGCGAACACGCGGCCGCCGGCGTTCGCGTACTCGTGGAGCGCGGGGTCGTACGTGTTGTGCTCGTTCGCGGAGCCCTCGCAGTCGAAAATCGCGACATCGTAGTTGTCGAGCACCGTCTCGCCGTTGCTCGTCGCCGCGAACAAGGACGAGAGCGGCGTGCTGACCGTCGTCCGGCAGCTGCCGCTCGTGCGGCGCGTCTTGCACATCGAGGAGCCGTTCGCGCGGTAGAGGTGCACGCGGCCCGTCGCGTTCGGCTGCACGAACTCCGAGTCCGAGACGCCGATTTTACGCAGCACGCACTCCATCGCGTCGGCCGAGCCGGTGACGACGGCCATTTGCGGGATGTTCAGGTATTGCTTGTTGCCCGCCGAAGCGTCGTTCATGTCGCGCGGCAGGCGCGCTTGGTCGACCGTGAGGGGCACGCTCGTGCACTGCGTGACCGCGGGGATGGTCACGACGCGGCGCCACTTGCCCATCTTCACGACGAGCGGGAAGTCGACGCCCGCCGGGACGTTCTTGAGCGCGAAGGTGCCGTCGGGCCCGGTGATGGCCGCGGCGATCGGGTCGCCGAGATCCTCGTCCTCACAACGACCGCAGCTCCGGCCCGCGTCGATGCTCGGCAGCGTGCCGTTCGGCACGTAAACGAGCGCGTTGTTGAGCGGCTGCGAGCCGTTCGGCGCGTACACGGTGCCGGTCAGGGTGGTTTCGCTGCCCGCCGGACACACGACCTGATTCTGGCAAAGGCCGGTGCAGTTCGAGTCCGTCGTGTGGCCGCAGACGCTCGGGGTGCCGCTGCCGCCGCAGATGTCGGGCGACGTGCACGTGCCGCAGGAAGCGACCACGCCGCCGCAGCCGTCGCCGATCGGCCCGCAGTTTGCGCCCACGTCGGCGCAGGTGAGCGGCGTGCACGGCGGCGAGCCGCAGACGCTCGGCGTCCCGCCGCCGCCGCAGGTGTTCGGCGCGGTGCAACCGCCGCAGTCGAGGGTGCCGCCGCAGCCGTCGCTCTGCTTGCCGCAGAAGCCGGCGCACGCCTGCGCCTGGCTGAGCGGCTGGCACACGATGGCCTGACACTGGTTCGCGTTGCAGACGGCGTTCGCGCCGCAACCGCCGTTCTGATCGCAGTTCAGGGTCGAGCCGCAGCCGTCCGGGATCGAGCCGCACGTCGCGTTGAAATCCCCGCAGGTGCGCGGCTGACACGCCGGCGCGCCGCACACGCCGGGCGTGCCGCCGCCGCCGCACGTCTCTGGATCCGTGCAACCGCCGCAATCGACGGTGCCGCCGCAGCCGTCGCTGATCGGGCCGCAGGTGGTCCCGCAATCGGCGACCGTGCGCGGCGTGCAGGTCTGCGTCGCACCGTGGCCGCAAACGTCGGGTGTCCCGCCGCCGCCGCAGGTGTCGCTGCCGGAGCAGGTGGTCGCGCAATCTTGAATTTCACCACCGCAGCCGTCGGGAACGAAGCCGCAGAACCCCGACGGTTGGCCGGCGAGCGCCGTTTCGCACGATTCCGGCTGGCACGTCGCCGTGCCGCATTTGCCGGCGTCGACGGCGCCGCAAATCTCGTCGGCGGCGCAGGTGAAACCGCAGTCGAGCGTGCCGCCGCAGCCGTCGCTCACCGGACCGCACAGGCCCGCGCCGCCCTTGTAGTCCTTGCACGTCTTCGCGGTGCACGTGGTCGGAGGCACGGTGCACGCGCCGTCGACGCATTGTTCGCCCGCGCCGGTGCACTGGTTGCCGGCCGCCTTGGCCGCCTTGCTCCAGCAATCGACCACCCCGCCGCAGCCGTCCGCTTGCTCGCCGCAGGTCGCGCCGAGATCCGCGCACGTCTTCGGCGCGCAGGCGCTGCCGCCGCCGCAACGGCTCGGCTCGCCGCCGCCGCCGCACGTCTCGGGCGCGGTGCAACCGCCGCAGTTGATCACGTCGCCGCAACCGTCGGCGATGGGACCGCACTCGCCGGCATCGCACGTCGTCTTACAGTTGCTGCCGCTGTCGGACCCGGCGTCGCCCGTCTTGATCACGGGGTTCTTGCCGCCGCCCGGGTTCGTGCTCGATCCGCCTCCGGTGCCGGTGCCGACGCTGTTCCCCTGGCCCGCGCTGCTGCTCGAGCTGTCGTCGTCGTCGCCCGTGATGGCGCTCGGGTTCGCCTTGGGAGCGGTCACGGACGCGGGGCCGCCACAAGCGACCGCGGCGAACGACACCAGCAAACAGCCGGCCAACCGAGTCACGAAACGATGCAACAAAGAGTCCTCCTCGACGCGACGAAAATCGTCGACACCATCAACGGACTAACGTGGACGAGTCGAGAGACCCAATCAAGCAAAGAGATCTCAAGTCACGCAGATTGGTCGCGCGTTTTCGCACAACGCCGCAGCAGTCGTCTCGGCGCGGTCTTTCTACGCCGATGTGTGCGTGGCGCTTTCCCCACATCAGCGCAGAACGCACACGTTGAATCGATTTGCGGTCACGCGTCGAGCGACTCGAAATGGAAATGCAACGGCGCGTGGGGCTCGAGCTGCCGCGCGCTCGCGGCGCCGGACATTCAATCCTGGGCGGAAAAGCATGGCGACTTGGCCGGACCGAAACGGGGAGCTAGAGTCGCGGGCGTGACGCGGGGAAAAATCGAGGATTCCGGGCGCGACGAGGAGCATGGCTGAGGCGCCCGAAAACGCGGAGCAGGTGCTGGAGGTGCTCGTCGTCGACGACGAGGCCGACATGCGGGCGCTCGCCGTACGCGCCCTCACGCGCAACGGTTGCAAGGTCGAGGCGGTGCCGAACGCGATGGAGGCGCTCGCCCTCTTGCGCAAGGGCCGCGCCTTCGACGTGATCGTCACCGACCTCGGCATGCCCGGCATCTCGGGCACCGAGTTCCTGCGGCTCATCCGCCAAGTCGACCTCGACGTGCCGGTCATCGTCGTCACCGGCAACCCGACGCTCGAGAGCGCCGTGGCCATCATCGAGTACGGCGGCTTCCGCTATCTGCAAAAGCCCATCGACGTGGAGCTCCTGCGCCACGCCGTGCTCTCCGCGGGCGCGATGCATCACCTCGCGGTCCTCAAGCGGCGCGCGCTCGAGCTCAGTGAAGGCGACGGCTGGCTCATCGGCGACCGCGCCGGACTCGACGCCCGTTTCGATCGTGCGCTCGAACAGTTGTGGATTGCGTTTCAGCCGATCGTGCGCTGGTCGGATCGCGCCGTCTTCGGCTACGAGGCGCTCGTCCGCTCCGACGAGCCGACGCTGAACTCGCCGAGCCTGCTCTTCGACGCCGCGGAACGGCTCGGCCGCGTGCGCGAGGTCGGCCGCGCCGTCCGGCTGGCCGTCGCCGAAGCGGCGGCCCTCGCACCGCCCGACGCGATGATGTTTCTGAACTTGCACGCCGCCGACTTGAACGACGAAACGCTCTACGGCGCCGGAGCGCCGCTCGCTCCGTACGCGAGCAACGTCGTGCTCGAGATCACGGAGCGCACCTCCTTGAGCCGCATCGGCGACGTCCGCGGGTGCGTGTCGAAGCTCAGAAACCTGGGTTTTCGCATCGCCGTGGACGACCTCGGGGCCGGCTACGCCGGGCTCTCGAGTTTCAGTCAGCTCGAACCCGACGTGGCCAAGCTCGACATGTCGCTCGTGCGCGGCATCGACGTTTCGGCACGGAAGGCGAGCATCGTTCGCTCGATGTTGACCGTGTGTCAGCGTGAGCTCGGCACCTACGTGGTGTGCGAAGGCGTCGAAACAGAGTCGGAAAGGGACACCTTGGCCGAGCTCGGCGCCGACCTCTTGCAGGGCTACTTGTTCGCGCGGCCGCAACGCGGCTTTCGCGGCAAGAGCTTGTTCGCGCCGCCGCCGTGACCGCTTAAGGAACCGCGCGCGCCGTCGACCCTGCCGTGACGCGGAGCGGCGCGGCCGGAGAAAAGCTGGCGCGAGGCTCGAAGTTGACCCAAATTGAAGAGCCCGCCGAGGTGCCACGCGCCTCGCGGCTCTTCAACTTGTGTTCGAGGTTCTTGGTTTGATTCGATTGCGCTCCGTCGTCCCGCTTCTCGTCGTGCTCGGCTGCAGCAGCGCGAGCCCCGACGAAGCCGGAACGAGCGATGTCGGCTCGGGTGGGAGCACCGGCGGCTCGTCCACCGGCGCGGGCGGCACGCTCGGGCACGGCGGGTCCGGCGCTGCCGCGCAGGGCGGCGACGACGACGGCCTGAAGGGCGGCACCGGCAACGCGACGGGCGGCACGAGCACGAGCGGGGGCGCGAGCAGCGCGGCCGCCGCGGCCGGCGCCGACCTCGGCAGTCACACGAACCCGCTGAGCAAGGATCTGATCAACGCGTTCGTCGCGGCGCACAACGCGGCGCGCGCCAGCACGGCGCTCGACCCACAACCCTCACCCGCGCTGCCGCCGGTGACGTGGGATCCGGTCCTCGCGGACACGGCGTACAACTACTTGAGCAAGTGCGTGGTGGCCGCCGGCGGGTCGCTCGTCGAGCACAACGTGCAGCGCACGAGCGACTACCAAGCGCTCGGCGGCACGGACACGTACGTCGGCGAGAACATCTACGGGACGACGGGCACCACCGTCGCGCCGGCGGACGCCGTGAACTCCTGGATGAGCGAGGCGAGCTCGTTCAACTACTCGAAGCCGAACTACGCGACGGCGGGCCACTACTCGCAGGTCGTCTGGCGCGCGAGCGTTCGCATCGGCTGCGCGATCGTGAATTGCCCGAACGCGCACGACAACAATACCGTCCTCTGCGACTACGCTCCGGGCGGCAATATCGTCGGGCAGAAGCCGTATTAGAGCCGCTTTGGCGGCCCGCCGCGGCGTGAACGCCGTCAGCTCACGGCGGTGCGTGTGCTCGCGGAGACCTTCGAGCCGCCGTCGACGGTGACGTTGCCCGCGGCGTCGATGGCGACGGCAAAGTGCGCGAGCGGAGCGTTCGCAGGCCCGCTCACGACGTCGCCGTTCGCGTCGAAGCGACTCCCGTGGCAGCCGCACAAGACGCCGCTCGACGTCACGTTGCCGTCGACCGCCATGTCGCAGCCCGCGTGCGTGCACGTCGAGGTCATCGCGTAAAGTCCCCCGGCGTCGCGGCCGATGAAGGCGGGCGCGCCCGCGAGAACACGCAGCGTTCCGACGGGCAGATTGCTCACGTTGCCGGCCGAAACGGAGCCGAAGGTCTCCGGATCGGATCCGGAGGTGTTCGCGACGCAGCCGAGCGTCATCCCGACGGCCGCGCTTGCGCACAAGAAGACGCGTCGAGTGTTCTTATCCCTGAAATGAGAGCTCATGGTGGCTGATGTCTCCTTCGGTCGCCCTTGGATGTGCCGCGACGGCGCTCGAAGCAGGCAGCGCGCCCACGGCGGAATTCGCGCCGTCGGTTGCTCCCGCTCCCCGCGACACTGCTACGCTGCGGGCCGTTGACCGCGACCGCCGCTCTCACGATCTGGGTCGCCGCGAGCCAGGTCGCCGCGCCGAGCACCGGGGCGATGTCGCAGGCCGCGCATGAATTGCTCGGCGGCGACGTGCGCGTCCGCATCGAGACGTTTCCCGACGACCATCCCGAAGCGGCGCGCCCGCCCGCGGAGAGCGAAGAGAGCGCCCTCCTCGCGTGGGAGT
>DATJXW010000077.1:0-15747 GCA_035499895.1 Polyangiaceae bacterium
GCGGCGCGGCATGCGGTGGTGGGTGCGGGGGGTCATTCGCGGCATGAGGGCTCCTTCGGTGCGAAAATCGTAGGGTTCCCTGGTCCGATTGGGCCAAATTCGCGGCGCCGAGCCGCGCGCAGAAGCGCCCACAGCGGCCCCGCCGCACCCCGAAATCGGCGTGAACTCCGCATCGCCCGTCTCAAGGCGGGGCGACCCGGCGCCGTTTAGCTGAGGGTGGTGACTCGTCGACTTTTCACGTCGCTCTCTTTCGGTTTCACTCTGACTGGCTTGGCGGGCGGGGGCTCCGCCGTGGCCGGAACACCGTCCGCCCTGGTCCATCCGACGCTCGTGCTCGGCGTCGCCGTGCCGGTGCCGGCCGGTTTCAAGGCCGGCGACACGGGCGCTGAATGGGCGCTTCCGGGCGGCGCGCGCGTGAAGGCTGAAGCCGACGCGGAGCTCCGCGTGCTCGGCGTGCCGCAACATCTCGATCTCGGCGGACACCGCAAGGTCGCAAGCTACACGGTGGTGCTCACCTCGGGCGTGGTGCGCATGAGCGTGCCGACGGACGGCGCGACGGCCGTGCTCGTCTCCGCGCCGCACAAGACTTCCGTCATCGTCGCGAACGGCCAGGCGAGCGTCGCCGCGGGCCAGCAGGTCGCCGTCGCGAACGCCGAAGGGTCGACTTCGGTCGCGTTCGAAGGCTCGCGCTTTCACGCGCTCGCGCCCGGACACGTGGAAATTCCCGGCTTGCCGAAGCGTCCGCTGCTCGGCGCCCCGGCCCTGACGGACGGTCCCTCGGTGTTGCTCTCGTACGGAGAGCCCGCGGGGCTGGAAGCGCTCGCTTGGTCCGCGGTGCCCGGCGCGCGCGCGTATCGCGTCGAAGTGCGCGACGAAACCTCGCGCGTCGTCGCGCACGCCCAGACGGAAGCCACGTCGCTCCCCTCCGGTTTCACGGCGCTCGAACCGGGCGCCTATTCGATCCGCCTCGCGGCGGTCGACGCCAGCGGCTTCGAAAGCGCGCACCCGGTGACCCGGCCGCTCGCCGTGCTCGGCATGAGCTTGCCCGCCGGCGCCTTCGTCGATCCGCAGGGTGTCGTGCGTTACGCGCCGGGCGGCGCGACGATCGCGTTCGCGGGTTCCGAGGCCGTCGAGATGGGCTACGGCAAGGCGGACGCGTTCGCTCCGGCGCCGCCTTCGCTCGGGCTCTTCCGCACGCAACCGTTCCTCGTGCGTTTTCGCGCCGCGGCGGACGGGGCGGCCCAAGAGCTCTGGCTCGCACCGCGCACGACGCACGCGACCATCGCGTTCGGACCCCGCGTGCCGAGCTGGCCCGGGACGCCGCTCGCCATCGACGTGCGCGTCGACGGCGCGAGCGGTCCCGACGAGGTGCTCGAAGCCGAGCCGAGCGTGATGGTCGGCGTGGAGCCCGTGGCGGTGAAGTTCACGCGGGACGGGACGCGGATGCACGGCGTGCTGCCGGCGCGGCCGGGTCCGGGTCCGTGGGTGGTGCGCGTCGAAGTGAAGGACAAGCGCGGCATGTCCCTCGGCCGCGATTTCGTCGAGATCGCCCAGACCGAGTCGAAGCGCCAGGGCGGCTCGTGATGTCCGCCGACGAGCGCGCCCTGCTCCAGCCGATGGGGGCCGCGAGGCCGCGCCGTCCGCTCCTGCGATCCAACGAGCGGCGCGACCGCTTGCGCTGCGAAGTACGCATCGAAATCGACGTCGAAGGCGCAGACGGGCCGGTCGCCTGCGTGACGCGGAACCTCTCCGACGGCGGGATGTTCGTCGTGACCGACCTCGAACGACCGCTCGGCACCCAGCTCGCGCTCGCTTTGCACTTGAACGGCGTGAAAGGCCCGATCCGCTGCACCGGAGAAGTGCGCTGGATCCGCCGCGGCAGCCAGGCCGAGGACGCGCCGAACGGCATGGGCGTGCGGCTCGTCGGGCTCGACCCCGAGGTCAAGCGCCGGCTTCAGACGGTGCTCTGGGAGCTCGCGCCGCCCGAAGAAGAGTGAGCGACGGCGCGAGCGGTGGGCGGCGGCGCGCGGCTTACTGCGCCTTGTCGCTGCTCATGATGCCGATTTTCGCTTCGTACACCATGCGCCCGTAAGTCGGATCCTTCAGGGCGATCTCGAACTCGTTCGGCACTTCGATCGTCACTTCACCCGGGATCTTGCCGGGCTGCTTGCCCGTGTCCTTGCCCTTCGGCTTGATCACGACCGAGGTCGGACTGTCGTCGCCGAAGTCGATGTGGATGTCGTGGAGGATGGTGATGGCCGAGCCCTTGCGGCGGAGCGTGACCCACGTCCACTCGCCGGCCTTGTCCTTCTTGAACTGCATGCCGTCGGCTTGGAATTTGCCGCTCTCCTTCTTCATGCAGAGCGCCATCTTCTTCGCGTCGTCGCCGGACTGAGCGGTGCAGGCCTTCTCGGCCTTTTCCTTCGGTTCCGAGTCGTTGAAGTCGAACATGAAGGTCACCTCGGGCGCCGTGATGATGTCCTTCGCGGTGCGCTTCACCTCGGGGCCGCTCGAGTCCGCAGGCTTGGCGTCCTTCTTGGCGTCGTCGGCCGCGGGCTCGTCCTTCTTCGCGTCGTCCGCCTTCGGTTCTTCCTTCTTCGCGTCGGCGGAGTCGGCGCTCTTTTCCGCCGCCGGTTCTTCCGCCGGCTTTTGCGAGCCGCCGCAAGCCGGCAGCGCGAGGGCGGAGAGACCGATGAGCGAGACCACGAGCGAGTGCATGCGCATGAGTTCGTTACCTCCAGGGAGTCGAATCACGCCGGTAACACGACCCCTTCGGCGCGTGAACCCCGGGAACTCTCGCCGTCGAGGGCCGCCCGCAGCGTTTCCGCGAAGGCACGCGGCCGGAGCACGTAACCGTTGTGGCCGCCCGGGAACTCGACCGGCCGCCGCCCGACCTTGTGAGCGAGGGCGCGCGCGCATTCGGCCGGGTAGAAGGCGTGTGACGAGGCGCCGTACGCCGGCACGATGCGGCTCGCCGCCCGCTCGAGCGCCGCGAAATCGAGCCGATAGGCGTCGATGGCGCGCACCTCCTGGCTCAAGAGGAACCCGGTGTCGCGGCTCTGGGCGCGGCACGAAGCGGGCGGCTCGATTTCGCTCTCGCGATCGTCCCGGTCGATGCCCATCGCCGCGAGCACGTGACGAAATGCCGCACGCGGTCCTTCGCGAAGCGCGATCTCGAGAGCGCTCCGTCGCACGCCGTCGAACTCGGCCCGCCGCTCGTCGGAGAGAAGCTCGGGCGTCGGCGGCTCGTGCGCCACGAGGAGCGTGACGCGACCCGGCGCGCGCAGCACGAGCGCGAGTCCGATCAGCGCGCCGAGGCTCGAACCGAACACGAACGCCTGTGCCGCGCCGACCGCGTCGAGGAGCGCGAGCGCGTCGTCGGCGTGTCGTTCGATCGTGAGCGGCTGCTTGCGATCGGTGAGCGGGCTGCGCAAGAGTCCGCGCCGGTCGTAGCTCACGATCGTGAATTCGGACTCGAGCACGTCCGCGATGCCGTCGGTCGCGTCGGCCGTGCCTCCGCCGCCCTGAATCGCGAGCAACACCGGCCCCGCGCCGCGCACCTTGTAGCAAATGCGCGCGCCGGGAACCGAAAGGGTCCCTTCGTTCATGCCTCGCCCGTGCTCTGCCCGTTCGGTCGACCGTCCATGCCGCGCTCACGTCTCCGCTCGCTCTACCGGACCAGAGCATCGGACTTTACTTCACCGTCCGATGGCAAACGGTATTTGACGTGCTCACACCGCGACAGGCACTCACGCGGGAACTTGGTGACGTGGGTGTCTGGAGTTAACTTTCAAACAACGCACGTCGATGAACGGCGCTTTCAGCGCACGTCGCGACGATAAGCGGTGGCGAGCGAGTCGGCGTATTCGTTCCAGCGATTGCCGGCGTGGGCCTTGATCCATTGGAGCTCGAGCTCCGGACGACCCTTGAACAGCGCATGAAGCTCCTGCACGAGATCGAGATTCTTGATCTCGCCCCCTTTGCGCTTCCAGCCGCGGGCTTCCCACGCGTCCGCCCATTCGTTGAACGTGTTCACGCAGAGCTGGCTGTCGCTGTAGAGCACGGTGCGCGTGCCCTTCGGCACGATGCGGCACGCCGCGACGAGCGCGACGAGCTCCATGCGATTGCTCGTGGTGTCGGGGTCGTGCCCGGACTCCTCGCGCACGATGCGATCGTTCTCGACGTAGACGACGCCCCAGCCGCCGGGGCCCGGGTTCGGCTCGGCGGAGCCGTCCGTGAAGACGCCGCTCTTCGGGCCGCCGCTGTACTTCTTCAGCACCTCGGCGGTCGTCAGGTTCTCTTCACGCAGCGACGCGATCAGGCGCCGGCTCGCCTGTTTCGAAGGCTGCTTGCAGCGCATGCAAATTCGCGGCGTCCAGCCGGGATATTTCGCGAGCGTGGCTTCGGACAACTCGAACTTGCGACCGCAGTCTTGGCAGGTGAAGTGAGGCACGGGGAAGAGCGTGATATGAGTACAAGACGTGCCGGACGAAAACCAGGGTAGGGTAGTCATCCTCGGCGGGGGCGTGGCCGGGCTCAGCGCCGCGCACGAGCTCGCCGAACGTCACTTCGCCGTCCGTGTTTTCGAGCAGCGCGACGTGCCGGGCGGCAAGGCGCGCAGCACGAAGGTACCGCGCTCGGCCGAAGGCGCGCGAAAGCCCTTGCCCGGCGAGCACGGCTTTCGCTTCTTCCCCGGCTTCTATTGGCACCTGCCCGACACGATGCGGCGCATCCCCTCGCGCGGCAAGAAGAGCGTCTTCGAGCACCTCGAAGCCGTCGACACGATGACCTTCGCGTTCGACGCCGCGCCCGCCTACGCCATCCCCGCGCACCGGCCGCGGAGCTGGGCCGATTTCGAGCTCGTGCTCCGTTACGTCGCGGCCCTCGGCGACATGGGGATCAGCTCGGACGACCTCGTGTTCATCTGGTGGCGGCTCTGGCAGATCATCACGACGTGCACGGACCGCCGCATCGCGACGCTCGAGCACGAGTCGTGGTGGAACTACGTGGACGCTTCGAATCGTTCGGAGGCGTTCCAGCACCTGCTCGTCATCGGCGTCACGCGGAACCTCGTCGCGAGCAAAGCCGAGAAGGCGAACGCCCGCACCGTCGGGCAGGTGGGGATCCAGCTGCTCCTGGATCTCGTCACCGGCGCGCACCCGACCGACCGCATTTTGGACGGGCCGACGAACGACGTCTGGATCGATCCGTGGGTCGAGCACCTCGAAAAGACGCTGAAAGTCGAGTACCGCCTCGGCTGGGAGCTCGACCGCGTCGAAGTCGATCCGGTGGCGAAGAAGGTGACGCGCGTCGTCGTGCGCAAGGCACTGACGCGGCACCTCGAGCCGGACGTGGCCACGGAGGCGAACGCCGCGAGCGACCACCCCGGGCGCTTCGGACGCGAGGAGCGTCACGCCCGCTGGCGCGAACACGCGGCCGCGCGCCGCGCCGCGAACGCCGCGCTCGCCCGTGAAGTGCGCGCCGAGGCGCCGAGCACCGAGACCCTGACGCTCGAGGCCGAGCATTTCGTGTTCGCGTTGCCCGTCGAGGTGATGGCGGCGTTGCTCGAGAAGCAGCCGGAGCTCGTGAAGCTCGATCCGAAGCTCGCCGGCGTGGTCGAGATCGGAAAAAACCAAGTCGAGTGGATGAACGGCATCCAATTCTATTTGACGGCGGACGTGCCGATCGCGCGCGGCCACATCAACCACGTGGACACGCCGTGGGCGCTCACGAGCATCTCTCAATCGCAATTTTGGCCTGATTTTCCCAACGCCGAATACGCCGACGGCAAGGTTCGCACCATTCTTTCCGTCGATATTTCGGCGTGGGACATCCCGAGTCCGTCGGGCAAGGAAGCGCGCGACTGCGACTACCGCGAGGTCGCCGAAGAGACGTGGCGACAGCTCAAGCAGTCCCTGAACCGCGATCAGGTCGTCTTGAGCGACGACATGCTCCACCCGACGACGCCGTGGCACATCGACGACGACATCGTCGAGCGCGTGCGCAAGGAGCGGCTCCTCGCCCGCCGCGAGCGCCTGCATCGCGCGGAGAAGAAGCGCGCGCAAGGCAACCCCGACGAGCCGGATCTCTTGACGAACGCCGAGCCGCTGCTCGTCAACCTCGTCGATAGTTGGGATTTGCGGCCAGAAGCCACGACGGCCATCTCGAACCTCTACCTCGCCTCCGATTACCTGAAGACGAACACGAACCTCGCGACGATGGAGGCCGCGAACGAAGCGGCGCGCGCCGCCACGAACGCGATCCTCGCCGCCGCGCATTCGAATGCGACGCCGTGCCACATTCAGCCGCTGGTCGAGCCGTTCGCGGGTCTCCGGGCGCGCGACACCGAGCGGTTTCGACGCAAGCTTCCGGCCAAAAATCCCTGGTATTCGGACGCGCTCGCGTTCGTGGTGCTCTTCTTCGGCGTCGCCGGGCTCAAGGTGCTCGCGTGGCTCGCTTCCGTGCCGCGGACGCTCTGGCTGCTCGGCGCCGTCGTCGCCGGCCTGCTCTTCGGCTTCGCCCAGATCTGGGATCAGACGTGGGCGTTCGCGTTCCACGGCGCGTGCCGGGTCGCGACGCACCTGAACGTCGACTCGGCGGCGTGCCTCTACGCCGTGCCCGCGCCGACGCCGGCCGCGCGCGCGCAGTTTTGGTACGCCGCTTACCTCGTCATCTTCGGTGTCTCTCTCTACTTCATGCCCAAGAAGACGCTCGGCGCGCTCGGCTTTCCGGACGAGTACGGTCCGTGGATCCCGATCCTCGGCGCGACGCCGCTCCTCATGGCGACGTTTTACGCCACCGCGGCGCTCTTCAACGTCACGCTCTTCTTCTGGTTCTCGGTGGCGGGCCGCATCGTCGTTTTCCTGTCGGTGCTCTACCTCACGGAAGGGCGTCACAAAGGCTCACCGCTGCTCCTCATGGTCGCGGCGCCGGAAGCCGCGAGCGCCATTTGGAGCGGTATGTCGCTCGCGACGGATGCCGCCGCGGGCCGTTTCTTTTGTCTCGGCGTGTTGAATCTGGTCGGCGCGTTCGCGTTTCAGTTCTTCCCCGAAGGGACGCTGCGGAGCCTCGGCCTGCCGGTGAAGGGCGCGGCCTGGGTACCCATGGCCGCGATCGTGCTCTGGTTTTGGGGGCTCTATTCGGCGCTCGCGGTCGCGTTCCATCAGCGCGCGCTCATCGGCGCCGGGCTCGTGTGTCAGGCGCTCTTCGCGGTCCTCTGTTTCATCGCCCCGATGCTTTACCGCGTCCGTTCGGGGCCGCTCGGCGGTTTACGGCTGAGTCTGGTCGGCGTGCTCTACGGCGCGGGGGCGTGGTGGCTCTGGGGCGCGCTCACGATGCCGCGCTGAAGCACGTCGCCTGCGTCGCGCCTGGGCGCCGCGCAAGCTCAGTGCTAGTGCGTGAGCTCATGGGAGCGGTCGCGGCGTTCCGGCGCGTGAACGTGACGGCGTTCGTGGTCGCGGCCGCCCTCGCGGCGTGCGGCGGTGAGTCGCAACGTTCGTCGCCGGCGACGCCGGGAGCGGGACAAGGCGGCACGGCGGGCGGTGCGTTGCAAGGCGGCGTGGCGCAGGGCGGTACGGCGGGTGTCACGGCCGAGGGTGGGAGCGCGGGCTCGAGCGCCTGCGCTTGGCCGGCCGAGTTCGATCGAACCGATCTCCCGCGTGGCTCGTGCCGCGCCGATCGCGCGGTTCTCGAATGCACACAAGTGATCTGCCTGAGCGACTCACTCGACGCGTGTCCCGGCTCTCAAAATACGGGCACGGATTGCACGAACGTGTGCAATGCGGCCGAATACGGACTCGAATGCGTCTCGCCGGATCCGAGCAGCGTTCCGTCGGGGTGCCGTTCGACGGAGCCGCCCATTCCGGGAGGCCTGATGTTCTTCTGCTGTCCGTGCGGCGGGGACGCCGCAGGGGAGGGGGCTGCCGCCGGGGCCGCACAGGAAGCTCCGCCGAGCTGCGACGCGCTCGCGGCCGCGTACGCCAACGTGGTCGCCGCGGACACGAGTTGCGACCCCGCGAGTCCGGTGAATCAGTGCGTCACGGAGGTGGGGAGCTCCGTACCGTGCCGGTGTCCGACGCCGGCCACGACGACGCAAGGTATCGACGCCGCTTTCCAAGCCTACAGCGACGCGGGTTGCGAGCCGCCCGACGTCCGCTGCGGTTGTCCGTTCGAAGGCGTGCCGCCGTACGCGTGTTCGTCGGAAGGCGTTTGCGGCTGGGGCCCCGACTGAACCGTCACTGAGCGATCTGTCGCAATTGCTCCGCGAAGCGCTGCGGATCCGTCGCGCTCACGAGCACGCAGTAATTCTCCGTCGTCGGGACGTAGACGACGTTCGATTCGTCCGTCACGTAGAGCAGGGCTTTCTCGCCGTTCGCGAGGCGAAACCAACCGGCGCGGTAGCCGGGTAATCCCGTTCCGAGCAAGCGTCGAACGGGCCTGAGTCCGCTCTCGCGTTCGAGGTCGACGATGCGGATCCCGTGACCGACGAGCTTTGCCCGCGGGATGACACGGCCGTAGAAGTCGCCCCGCAGCCGGAGGCCCGCGTCGCTCACCTCGAAGCTCGCCCGCTGTGACCCGACCATCGCCGAGCCCACGCGAATGGCGACGAAGCCGAGGAGCGCGAAGCAAGCCGCCACCATCACGCCGAGCACCCACGTGCCCGTCGCAGGAACGATTTGAAAGGTGCTCGGCATGAACGAAGGATAACGCGTCGCCGACGCTCGTGCTCGGGTGGTGCGGGCCGCCGTCAGGTTTCCCCGCTGCGAAGCTTGGCCGCTTCCTCGACCGGCCCGAGCTCGCAGGCGCGAGCGCTCGCGAGCGCGGCCGCGAACGCGGCGTGCGCCCGCGACTCCTTGCCGAGCACGAGCGCGAGCTCGCCCCGCATGAGCTCCGCGCGCGCCTGCATGAACGGGAAGACACGCGCGAAACGCGTGAGCGCGGCGCACGCGGCGACGGCGGCCTTGAGACGCGCAGACCGTTCGGCGTCGTTCGCCCGCGAGTGGAGCTCGAGACACGCTTCGGCGAGCGCGGCGTACGCCGTGCCGCTCGCGCTCACGAGCGGCAAGCGGCCGCCCATCGCGACGAGCGTCCCGTCCGCGAGTTTGGTCGCCCGCGCCACGTCGCCCGCCCTGAGCTCGGCGAGCGCCTGTAAGCCGGAAACCCAGAGCCGTTCGTCGCGTCCGAGATCGGCGGCCAGCGCCGCCGCGGCTTCGAGATCGCGACACGCGTCTTCGGTTCGACCGAGCGCGAGCTTCGCCTGCCCGCGCTCGATGAGGCTCCAGCAGCGCGTTTGCGGATCGCCGCGGAGCGACGAGCGATAGACGGCCTCGGCGGTTTCGAGCGCGGCTTCGGTCTTGCCGCGCAGGGCCAGGTTGTACGCGAGAATCGAGCGCGCCTCTTCGGAGCGCCGCCGGTAGCCGAGGCCGTCGGCGAGCGTGACCGAGCGCGTGACCCAAGGCTCGCCCTCGCTCCAGCGGCCCATGTTGGCCAAGTGCAGGCCGTGCAGGAGGCAGACGTACGATTCCACCGCGGCGTCGGGGGCGGCGGCGAGGCAGCTTTCGGCGCGCTCGAGGTATTTCGGCGCGAGGCCGCGCAGCGCCGGGCTCAGCGCGAGACCGGCGAAGGTGTTCGCGTAGGCGCTCGCGAGCTCGGGCGACGGCCCGGCGCGCTCGGCGAGATTCAAGGTGCGCAGGGTCGCGTGCAGGAGCGGCAGCGGCGCCGCCTCGAAGTAGCGGATCTGGAGCAAGTGATCGTAGGCGCGCGCGGCGTCGAGCAGTCGGGCGGCCGCCGCGGAGCGCCGTTCACCGCGACCGAGCAGGCGATGGAGCACCTGGACGAGGACGCCGAAGAGCGTCTGCAAGGCGAGGCCGAGCGCGGCTTTGGCCGACGGATAGCCGAAGAGAGCCACGGCGCGTTCGAGATGATGCTTGCCGGCGTCGAGGTCGCCCGTGCCTTGGAGTGCGCGGCCGAGCGACGCTTC
Source organism: Polyangiaceae bacterium (assembly GCA_035499895.1). Lineage (GTDB taxonomy): Bacteria > Myxococcota_A > Polyangia > Polyangiales > Polyangiaceae > PMG-095. The sequence continues at coordinate 9,980 of DATJXW010000077.1, forward strand.
CCAGCGCGCGCGCCGTTCGGCCGGAGCGCCGAGCGCGAGGCTGCGATCGAGCTCGAGCGCTTCGCGAAAACAATGCGCGGCTTCGTTGCCGGCCGATTGTGCGAGCGCCGCTTCGCCCGCCCGCTCGAGGTAGTCGAGCGCTTTCTCGAAGTCGCCGGCCGAGCGGTAATGGTGCGCGAGGAGCGCGGCGTGCTCGCCCCCGCCGCCGCGCTCGGCGTCGTCGCGTTCGATCGCTTCGGCGACGAGCCCGTGGAGCGCGCGGCGTTCGTCTTCCGCGATGGAGTCGTAGGCGACTTTGCGCACGGTGTCGTGCGCGAAGGCGAGCGTCTCGCGCGGCGTTTCGACGAGCAGGTGGCGGGCCGAGAGGTCGCTCAGCTCCGAGACGAGCTCGCGTTCGCTCTGCGGGCGCGAGGAGAGCCGGCGTTCGCCGAGCGTGATGAGGAGCTCCGGTTCGATGTCGTGCCCGATCACGGCGGCGACGTCGAGGAGCGCGCGGGCGGCGGCCGAGAGCGCCGCGAGCCGCCGTTCGACGAGCGCCCGCACTTCGTGCGGCAAGGACAGCGCCGTTTCCGCGCTCTGCTCGTACTTCTGCCAGCGACCTTCGGCGTCGCGGTAGAGCAGCCCTGCGTCGAGAGCGGCGCGCAGGTATTCACCGACGAAGAAGGGATTGCCCTCGGATTGTCGCGCGACGTACGTCGCGAGGTCGAGCGGCGCCTGGGCGATGCCGAGCATGTCCGCGACCATCCGGCTCACGTCGGACGCGGTGAGCCGCCCGAGCTCGACGTGCAGCGTTCGCGGCAGCTCGCAGAGCGACGGCAGCCAGGTCCCGGCTTCGTCGCTCCGGTAGGTGCCGAGCAGCACCAGGCGTCCCGCCGCGCGTTCGTTCTCGTAGGCGCCGAGCCGCGCGACGAGAGCGAGCGAGAGGCCGTCGGCCCAGTGCAAATCGTCGATCACGACGAGGAGCGCCGTGCTCTCGTGCGCGAAGGCGATGATCGTCTCGGAGAGCGCGCCGAGCAGCCGTTCGAGCGCCGCCGCGACGGGCAAACCGGGCGGTTCCGCGACGTCGCTCTGCCCCGCGAGCTCCGCGAAGGAGGGCTCGATGCCGGCGAGCAGCTTTTGCCACGGTCCGACGACGCGCTTGGTCGTCTCGGGGCCGCCCGCGAGACAATGCTCGACGATGCGGCGCAAGAGCCCCCGAAACGGCAAGAGCGGCAAGCTCCGCTCGGTGCGCCCGGGCGTCGTCGCCGGACACTCGCTCGTCACGACTTCGTATTCGCGCTGGTAGGCGATGCGGGCGACCTCGGCCGCGAGCGCCGTCTTGCCGATGCCGCTCTCACCGCCGAGCAGCAAGAGTCCGCCGAGCTTTCGCGAGGAGTCGACGCCTTCGAGCATCGTCGCGAGGGCGTCGGCGCGCCCGACCAGGCGCGGCTGGTAAAGGTAAGGACGCCCGCGCGGCAGCGCGCCCCGCGGCCAGTCGCCGGCGCCGAGCTCGGCGAGCGCCTGCGCCACGTCGTCCGCATGGCCGAGGCGATCGCGGGGATCCTTCGCGAGCAAGCGCAACACGAGCTCGTCGAGCCCGCGCGGCACGCCGACCACGATCTCCGACGGCGGCACCGGTCCGACCTCCGTCGCGCCGACGCTCGCGCCGAAGTCTTCGAACGGCACCATGCCGGTCACGGCCTCGTACAGCGTGCATCCGAGCGCGTAGAGGTCGCTCCGCGCGTCGCCTACCTCGCCGCGCACCTGCTCGGGCGCCATGTAGACGAGCGTGCCGCCGAAAGTCTGCGTTTCCTCGAGAATTTCGCGGCCGAGCGCGCCCCGCCAGCGACCGACCAAGCCGAAGTCCATGAGCACGGGCGTGCCGTCGGGGCGGATGAACACGTTCCCCGGCTTGATATCGCGGTGCACGATGCCTTCGCCGTGGAGGTAGGCGAGGGGCGCGCAGAGCAAGCGAAACAGCGTGAGCAGCTCATCGAGCTTGCCGCTCGCGGCGGGACGGCGGAGGCGCCGCGCACCGGAGACCGGATCCCGCCGCTCGAGCGTGCGCGTGTGCGTCAGGCTCGGAATCGTCGAGGCGTCGGCCTGGCTGCCGCCGATCGCCTGCGAGAGCGTGATGCCGGACAGGAGCTCCATCGCGTACCAGGGACGTCCGTCGGCGACGCCGCCGTCGAGGATGCGGACGATGCCGGGGTGACGGAGCCGATGGAGCGCGAGGATCTCGCGGCGTACGCTCGAGAGGTGCGCCGTCGTGCGCTTCCTTACCGTCTTCAGCGCGACAAGCTTCCCCGTTTCCTCGTGCTCGGCGCGAAAGACCACGCCGATGCCGCCCTCGCCGAGCGTGCCGAGGATCTTGTACGGCCCGATGCGCGCCGGAAATCCCTGAGTGAAATCACCCCCGAGATGGCCCGCGCTCACGAGCCGCCGGCGTACGTTCGGCACCTCCATCAGTGGTTCAAGCTCGGCATGCCGCGGTCTCGAGTCGGGACAGCCGAGCGTCTCATATTTGAGGCGTGCTAGGCGGAGTTTCGCGAGGGGGCGAGCGCGAGCGCGCGTGCTCGGAAACGCAGCGCAATCTACGAGGGTTGGCAGGCCGGTTGGCGGGAGCGCCGGGTAGGCGTCTATCCTACGCCGGTGACCCGCGTCGATGCGCTACTCGAGGAGGCCGCGCGTGCGCTCGTGGCGGCGGAGGAGCGCATCCAGCTCGTCGCGCGCGTAGCGCCGCCCGACCTCGGCGCGGAGCTCGCGCGGCTCGGACGCGATTACACGCGCGGAAAGGCCCTGCTCGTCACCCGTACGGGTGAACGTCCGCCGCTCCTCGCCGACGTGCGACGCGCGCTCGAGCGCGTGCGCGTCGTGACGGAACCGCTCGGCGCGTTCGGAGCATTGCACGCCGAACGCGCCGCGGAGCTCGAACTCGAGGCGCGGCTCGTCGAGGCGCTCGGTTCGGCTCGGTTTCGCGAGCTCGCCGCCGAGCGCTTCCCGCGACCTCCCGCCGCGCTCGCGCGCGAGTGTGACGACTTCGTGACCGACGCGCTCGCGCGCGCCTCTGTTTCGGCCGTGGAACTGCACCGGAGCGACGACGAAGGCGACCCGCGGAGTCTCGTCGCCCGCTTGCGCGTGCGCGCGCGCGAGCTCGGGCTCGCGGTGAGCGTTCGTGTCGTGCGCGACCAGCTCGCAGCCGCGGCGACCGGCGACGGCCTGGTTTCGGTGCGCGGCGGCGTGCGGCTCGCCGCCGCGGCGGCCGAGCGCATCGCGACGCACGAGCTACTCGGTCACGCGCTGCCGCGCGCGCGGGCGCGGCACGCGCCGTGGACGCTCTTTCGCGCCGGAACGCGCGGCGCGAACGACGACGAGGAGGGACGCGCGCTCCTCGCCGAAGAGCGCGCGGGCCTGCTCGACACCGAGCGGCGGCGGGAGCTCGCGCTCCGTCACGTCGCGGCGCTCGGCGTGCGCGCCGGCGACGAACCGCGCGACACCTGCGAGAAGCTCGTCGAGCTCGGCGTCCCACTCGAGCGTGCACTCGAGCTCACGCTGCGCGTGCAGCGTGGCGGAGGGCTCGCTCGGGAGATCGTGTACCTGCCGGCTTATTTTGCCGTCCGGCGCGCATTTGCCGACGCGCCGGGGCTCGAACGCTGGTTCGAGCGGGGTCGGATCGGACTCGCGGCGGCCGGCGTTCTCACGCGAGCTCCACCAGCACCGGCGCGTGATCCGAAGGCCTCGGCGCGGCTCGAGCGCTGAGGTCGATCTCGGCGCGGCCGAGTCGCGGCACGAGGGCGGACGAGACGAAGACGTAGTCGATGCGGAGCCCGCGGTCGTTGCCGAAGTCGCCGCTGCGATAGTCCCACCAGCTGTAGCGCCGAAGACCGGGGTGAACCGCGCGAAACGCATCGACCAGACCGAAGTCGAGCACGCGGCCGAGAGCGCGCCGCTCGTCCGGATGGAAATGCAGTTTTCCGCGCAGAGCCTCGGGATCGAACACGTCGATGTCGTCGCGCGCGACGTTGAAATCGCCGGTCAGGACGAGCGCCTCGGCGGGGCTGTGATTCACGTCGAGCGTGAGCCGCAGTCGCTCGAGCCAGCGGAGTTTTTCGACGAAGCTCGGGAGCTCTACGCTCTTGCCGTTCGGCACGTACACGCTCGCGACCCTCACGCCGCGCACCGTCGCGAGCAGCAAGCGGCGCTCCGCGTCGAGTCCGTCGCCGTGGAGGCCGATGCGCACGTCGGAGAGGGCGTGGCGCGACGCGATCGCGACGCCGTTGTAGCCCCGCTCTCCCGCCACGGCGACGCCGTAGCCGAGCCGCGAGAGCGCCTCGAAAGGGAAGTCCGTGTCAACGACCTTCGTCTCCTGCATGCAGAGGACGTCGGGTTCGTGCCGGGCGAGCCACGCACACACGCCCTCGGCGCGGGCGCGGATGCCGTTCACGTTCCAAGTCGCGAGCTTCAAACGCCTCCAAGATACAAGGCAAGGGAGCGAGCGGCGCGCCGTCGCGGGGCGGGCCCGCCGTCCGGAGTCGCGGCCCCCTTGTGGCTGTCACGATGCAGCACTAAACGCGAAGGCTGGATGATTCGCCGGGACGGTGCGGCCCTGCTCGCTCTCAGCGTCTTGCTCGGCCTTCCGGGGCGAGCGTTCGCGCAAGAGGACGTTCCACGCGGAACCTCGGGCGCGATCATCAAGCCGGCCCCCGAGACACCGGCGCCGAAGCCCGTCCTGAAGGACCCGGTCCTCGTCGAGGGCGCCGAGCCCGAATACCCGCCGGCGGCGCAGAAGGAAGGCCGCGAAGCGACGGTCGTGCTGAAGCTCACGGTGGACAAAGAGGGCCACGTGACGAACGCCGACGTCGTCCAGTCGGGCGGCGACGACTTCGACGCCGCGGCGCGCGACGCCGTGCTGAAGTTCCACTTCACGCCCGCGACGCGCGACGGCAAGCCCGTCGCCGCGAAGATCCTCTACAAGCACGAGTTCACGCTCGCCCCGGCCGCTCCGCCCCCACCGCCGCCGACGACGGGTAACCTCATCGGGCGCTTGCGTCTGGCCGACACCGACGCGCCGGTCGTCGGTGCCGACGTGCTGCTCACCGGTCCGAACCAAGACGAGCACCACGTCACGACCGACGCGGACGGCCGCTGGCGTCTCGAGAACGTGCCGCCCGGCACCTACAAGGTTCACGTCACCCTGCCGGGCTTCGAAGCGCTCGACTCGACCGAAGAAGTGGCCGTCGGGGAAGAGACCGACGTGACGCTGCGCCTGAAGCCGGTGAGCGAGGGCGTCGAGGTCGTCGTGCGCGGCGAGCGGCCCGCGCGCGAAGTGACCCGCCGTACGGTCGAACGCCGTGAGCTCGAGCGCATTCCGGGCACGGGCGGCGACGCGCTCCGCGCTCTGCAGAGCCTGCCGGGCGTGGGCAAGGCACCGGGCATCGCCGGCCTGCTCATCGTGCGCGGCTCCGCGCCGCAGGACACGGCGACGTTCGTCGACGGCACCGGCGTGCCGATCATCTATCACTTCCTCGGCCTCACGAGCGTTTTCCCGACCGAGCTCCTCGATCGCATCGACTTTTATCCGGGCAACTTCAGCGCACGCTACGGGCGCCTGATGGGCGGCGTCGTCGACGTCGGGTTCCGGTCGCCGAACACGCAGTGCTACGACGACGACGGGAAGATCATCCCGGGCAAGAAGAACTGCGTCCACGGCATGGCGCAGATGGACTTCATCGATCAGCGCCTGATGATCGAAGGGCCGCTGCCGATCCAGGGCTGGTCGTTCATCGCCG
>DATJXW010000078.1:0-30505 GCA_035499895.1 Polyangiaceae bacterium
GAACGAAGGCGCGCTGCTCTTCGTTTCGCTCGCCGAAGAGTATCCGGGCGAGCACGGGCTCAGCTATTCGCTCTGCGCGCTCGAGCTCGAGCCGGGCAACGACCGGGCGGTTCAGCTCGCGATGTATTACGCCGAGCAGCTCGGCCGCTCGGAAGAAGCCGCGCAGCGCGCGGCCGCGTACGCCGGCGCGAATCCGAACGGCCCGCTCGCGGCCGACGCGCGTGCGCTCGCGCAACGCTACGGGCAGCCGATCCCGGCCGCGCCGTCGCCGCGCCCGGCTCGGAGCTCCGCCGCCCCGGCGCAGCGCCCGTCGGCCGGTCCCGGTCCGACCCCGGGTTCGTTCGCCGGTCCGCCGCCCGCCGCCGCGCCCGCGCCCATGGCGCCGGTGAACACCGACGAAATCGCAGCGCTCGTCGAGCAGGCCCAAGCGCTCGCGCGCAAGGCGCGCAAGAACGACGCCGCGCAGAAGTACCGCGACGTGCTCGCGCTCGAGGTTTCGAACCTCGACGCCATCGCGTTTCTCGAGCCGTATCTGAAGCAGCTCCGGAAGTTCGCCGAGCTCCGCGACTTGCTCCGGCGCGCGGCGACGGACGACGGCATCGACATGGAGCAGCGCGTGGCGTGGCTCCGCGAAGCGGCGGGTCTTTCGGAGACGCAGCTGCGCGATCCGAACAGCGCCGTCGCCGTGCTCGAAGAGCTCCTCGCGCTCGAGCCCGAAAGCGAGGACGCCCGTTCGAGCCTCAAGCGGCTGCTCGAACGCGCGAACCGCTGGGACGACCTCGCGCGCGTGCTCGAGCAAGAAGCCGAGCTCATCGCCGACGTCGAGGCGCGCATCACGGCCGAGAAGGGCGTCGCGCGCGTGCACGAGCAGAAGCGGAAGGATCCGGTCGGCGCCGGTGAGGCGTGGACGCGCATCGCCGCGCTCGTGCCCGAGGACGACTCCGCGCTCGAAACGGCGATCGAATTTTTCGAGCGCGGCGAGCGGCCCGATCGCGCCGCACAGGCCATCACGGACGCGCTGCCGTCCGTCTCGAACGACGACACGCGCGCCGGCTTGCTCGACAAGCTCGGCGAGCTGCGGCTCGCGGCGGGTGAAATCCTGCCCGCCGGCGAGGCGTTCGCCGAGTCCGCGGCGCTGACGAAGAACGGGGCTTTGTGGGAAAAGGCCGAAAAAGCGTTCGCGCAAGCCGAAGTGTGGGAGCAGGCGGCGAGCGCCGCGGGCGAGCGCGCGCAGCTCGCCGATCGGCCGACCGAGAAGGCCAAGCACTTCGCGATGGAGGCGGCCTATCTCACCCATGCGGGTGACGGCGCCGGCGCGGTCGAACGGCTCGAACAGGCGACCGAGCTCGATCCGCTGAACGACGATCTCGCGCGCGACCTCGAGGAGCGTTACGAGGACGCGGAACAGATCGAAGAGCTCGTGCAGTTTCTGCTGCGGCGAGCCGGCCAGTTGCCGTCGGGGCCCACGCGCTCGAGCTTGCGCCGCCGCGCGGCCGACGTTCAGCGCGACCGGCTCGGCGACGGTGACGGCGCGCGTGAGACGTTGCTCGCGCTGCTCGAGGACGGGGACGATCTCGACGCGCTCGGCTGGCTCGCCGACGACGCCGAGCAGCGCGGCGATCCGTCCGCGGCGGTCGAGTTTTTGGGCCGTTTGAGCCGTGCGACGACGGAGACGGATCAGAAGATCGCGGTCCTGTTGCGCGAGGCGGCGCTCTTCGCGGGCGCGCTCGGCGACGCCGAAGAAGCCATCTCGCGTTACCGCCGCATCCTCGACGACCTCGACGAGAAGCACGACGAAGCGCTCGCGAAGATCGCCGAGCTCTACGAGGGCACCGATGATCCCGGCTCCGCCGCGGACGCGCTCGAGCGCCGGCTCAAGCACACGACCGACGACACGGTGAAGCTCGAGGTCGCGAACAAGCTCGCCGATCTGTACGAAGGCCCGCTCGACGACCCGAAGGCCGCCGTGCGTTCGCTCGACGTGGTGCGCGCGCTCGACCCGGAAGATTTCGGCGCGATTCAACGCCTGGCCGAGCTGTGCGAGCGCATCGAGGATTGGCCGCGCGTCGCCGAGCACCTGGCGCAGTTGATGGAGGTCGAGGGCGACGACGAAGAGGTGAGTCGCATGACCCGCCGCCGCGCCGAGATCCTCCACCAGAAGGTCGGCAAGGGCGACGAGGCGCTGAACGCGCTGCTCGAGATCGCCGATCGCGGCGACGCCGCCTGTCGCGAAGAGTACGTGAAGCTCGGTGACGAGCTCGGTTGGAAGGGCATCGTGGCGGTGAAGCTCGTCGAGTGGAACCTCTCGTCGCCGTCCGGTCCGGAGCGGAGCGCGGCCCTGCGCGGCGCGTTCGATCGTTTCCTCGAGGTCGATCGCAAGACGGACGCCGCGGCCGTCGGCAAGGAGGTCGCACGCGCCAAGGGCACCGACGCCGAGTTCGCGAAGCGTCTCGAAAAACTCGCGGTCGAGCTCACGGATCTCGACGTCCTCGCCGTCGCGCACGACCTCCTCGTCCAGGACCTCACGGGTCCCGCACGCGCGGAAGAGTTCGTGCGCCAGGCGGAGGTGTTGGTCGACTGCGGCGTCGAGAGCGAGACGTCGATTCACCACGGCGAACAGGCGCTCACGAGCGTGCCGCCGAGCGAGGTCGAGCCGCTGCTCGTCCGGCTCGCCCAGCTCTGCACCGATCGCGGCCGCATCATCGAGATTTACGAACGCCAGGTGACCCGCTGCAAGAACCCGGCCGACAGGCTCGCGGCACTCGCGCGCGCGGCGCGCATCGCCGCCGAACAAGGCGATTTCGAACGCGCCCGCGGCTTCTTCGACATCGTGGTCGGTTCGGGCGCGACGGAGGACGCCATCGAGTCGCTCGAAGCGGCGGCGCGCGCCGGCGACAGCGAGAAGGGCGGGGATCAACTCAAGCGCACGCTCGCCGAATCGCTCGCGGGCGGCGGGCAGGGCGCGCGCGACGGCGGCCGCACGCGCAGCAGCATGCTCGCGCGGGCTGCGCGCCTCGCGTTCAACGATCTCGACGACCGAGAGCAAGCGTTCGCGTGGCTCGGCGACGCGATCATCGCGCACGTGGGTGACGAATGCCTGGATCAGCTCGAGCTCTTCGCGAACGAGGTCGGCGACATGAAGCGCGCCGAGACGGTGTTGAGCCGGGCGCTCGAAGAGGTGTTCGACGGGCCGCTCGTGCGCAAGCTGCTCGCCCGCCGCGCCGCGATCCGGCGTGACCAGCTGTCCGATCCGCAGGGCGCGGCGACGGATCTGCGGCGCCTGCACGATCTTTCGCCCTCCGACGCGGACGTGGTCGAGCAGTTGCTCCGCCTCTACACCGAGCTCGCCGACTGGCGCGGCATGGTGCAGCTCTACGAGGACCAAATCCTGCGCGGGAAGGACCCGGCCGTTCGCGCCGAGCTCGCTCGCAAGGTGGCCAGGCTCTGGGAGGAGAAGCTCGACGATCCGCGTGAGGCCGCCGACGCATGGCGTCGGGTCCTCCGCATGAAGCAGGGCGATCCCGAGGCGACCGAGGGTCTCGAGCGCGCGAAGTCGGGCATGCTCAAGCGCCCGAAGCCGGAGGCGCCGAGCGCCGTCGAGAATCCGGCGCCCGCACCCGCGGCGAACGGCGAGCCCGAGGCGAAGGCCGCGGCGCCGGTACCGAAGGAGCCCGAGGAGACGAAGGCTCCCAAGGCGGACGAGCCGAAAGACGGCAAGAAGAAGAAGAAGCGCGACTCCAAGGCGCCCAAAGCCGACACCAAGGCCGAGTCACCCGCGGCGGAGCCGAACGCGGAGCCGCCGGCCGCGCCGGAGCTGCCCGTCACCCCGCCGGCCCCCCCGGTCGACGACATGTCCGGCGTCGATGATCTCGTCGGTGGCGGCATCGACGACGGCGTGACGATGCCTAAGGGCATGAACGCCGCTGCGCTCCATGCCTCGGAGGTCGCGGCCGTGTCTCCGCCGGCGCCGCCGGTGGGCACGAACGGCCCGAGGCTCGCGCCGCCTCCGCCTTCGGGCACGAGCCGGCCGCCGCCGTCTTCATCCTCCGGAGTGACGCGTCCACCGCCCCCGCCGCCGGGCTCCGGGGGGAGCCGTCCACCGCCGCCGCCGCCGTCACGCGTTCCGCCGCTCCCGCCCGGCGCGAGGCCGCCTTTGCCGCCGCCGGGCTCGGGGGCACGCCTGGCGCCGCCTCCGCCGCTCGGCGGGCGGCCGCCGCCGCTGCCACCGAACATCGGTGACGACGACGGCGAGGACGTCGAGGACGCCGAGCTCTTCGAAGACACGAAGGCGTGAGCGAGTCGTGCGCGTGGTCGCTCGACGCGACCGCGCCCGGGCGTCGTCACGAGCCGAGCGTCAGCGTCCCGCTCGCGGCGTCGAGCGTCGCGGGCAGCCCGAAGGGCAGCGGCTCGTTTTCGTCACCGTGTCCGAAACGCAGGCCGGCGAGCACGGGCACGCGCAGCCCGGCGAGCTTTTCGCGGAGCACGCTCGGGACGTGAGTGCCGGCAGAGGGCGGGCAATCCGTGAAGTCGCCGAGGACGACGCCCGCCGCCCGATCGAAATGGCCGCCCGAAAACAGCGACGTGAGCAGCCGATCCACGCGGTACGCGCTCTCCGTCACGTCTTCGAGCGCGATGAGGGCTCCGGCCGGCACGAAGAGCCGCCCCGCGCTCGCGCACGCCGCCAGGAGCGAGAGATTGCCGCCCACGAGCGGCCCGCGCGCGCGCCCGGGCGTCCAGCACTCGAGCCCTTCGATGACGCGTCGCGACGCGGGTGCTGCGAGCGCCCGCCGAAAGCGCTCCCTCGCGCGGGCATCGCCGCGGCCGAGGCCGCCGACGTTCGCCGCGTGGAGCGAGGCGACCCCCACGCGGAGCGCTTCGACGTGGAGCGCCGTCGCGTCCGAGAAGCCGACGAGCCACTTCGGATGCCGGCGTAGCGCCGCGAAATCGGCGCGCTCGGCGATGCGCGTGAGCCCGTAGCCGCCGCGTGCCACGAGCACCGCGGACAGCCCCGGATCGGCGAGGCACCGCTCGAGCTCGGCGAGCCGCCGCGCGTCCGAGCCGGCGAGGTAGCCCGTCCGCTCGAAGAGGCCGGGGTCGAACTCGACCTTGTAATGCTCGCCGAGCCAGCCGAGCCCGCGCAAAACCAGCGTGCGATCGCACGGTCCGGCGGGAGCAATCACCGCCACGCGCGCCCCTTCGCACAGCGGGGCTGGAACGATGGGCGCTGAATCCTCGGGCAAAGCCGCTCGGGTAGTACTACTACTCCGGACCTTCGGATGGCAGAAAAGTCGGCGCTTGCACGCTTCACCGACGTAGCGACCGGGCGCGGCTTGCCCCTGCTCCGCCGGATGCTCGCGGGCGCCGAGCGCGTCGTCGACGAAGTGACCGAGCGCTTGCTCGGCACGGACTTCGAAGAGCGGTTTCGCGTCCTCGCCGATCGCTACGAGCAGCTCGGCGGCGATCCGTTCGGGTTCAATCCCGAAGCGGTGCGCTCGGCCGCGCTCGCATCGGCGTTCTTTCACCGCGCCTATTTCCGCACCGACGTTTACGACGTCGATCGCGTGCCGGCGGGGCGCGTGATGCTGGTCGCGAATCACTCGGGGCAGATCCCGATCGACGCGGCCATCATCGGCTGCGCGCTCTTCTTCGACGCGAACCCGCCGCGGATCACCCGCGCGATGGTCGACAAGTGGGCCGCGACGTTGCCGTTCGTGTCCACGTTCTTCAGCCGCATGGGCCAAGTCGTCGGCCTGCCGGAGAACGCGCGGCGCCTGCTCGACATGGGCGAGCTTTTGTTGGTTTTTCCCGAAGGAATGCGCGGCGTGTCGAAGCCGTTCGACGAGCGCTACCAACTGCAGGAGTTCGGGCGCGGCTTCATGCGTCTCGCGCTCGAGACCAAGACGCCGATCGTCCCCGTCGCGGTCGTGGGCGCGGAGGAGCAGTACTTGAGCTTCGGCCGCGTTTCCTGGGCGGCGCGCGCTTTCGGGTTGCCGGTGTTCCCGCTCGTGCCGCAGGTGCTCTTGCCCGGCGGCCAGCTGCCGCTGCCCACGAAGTATCGCCTCTTTTTCGGCGAGCCGCTCTACTTCGAGGGCGACCCCGACGACGCCGCCGCCGTCGCGGACAAGGTGTACCTCGTGCGCGAAGCGGTCGCGCACATTCTCCGGCGCGGTCTCGCTCAGCGGCGGAGCATTTTCTTGTGACGGAGCCGCCTCCCACGCCGTTCGTCGCCGACGACGGCGCCGTGGTGATCACCGGGATTTGCGGCCGGCTCGGCCGCAGGCTCGCGCGCAAGCTCCACCGCCAGGGCAGGGTCATCGGCATCGATCGACGCTCGTTTCCGGATCGCCCGGCCGACGTCGAGCACCACGAGCTCGACCTCAGAAGCGCGCGCGTGCGCGACATTTTTCGGGACGGCGTGCGGGCGCTCGTCCATCTCGGCGTCGTGCACGACCCGCGCGGCGACACGGCCGAGCACCACGCGTCGAACGTCGCGGGTCTGCAAAAGCTGCTCGAATACGTCGAGTACTTCGGGGTGCCGAAGGTCGTCCTGCTCTCGAGCGCCAACGTCTACGGCCCGCGCCCCGACAATCCTCAGTTCTTGGGCGAGGACGCGCCGCTGCTCGGGGCGGGCCCCTTCAGCCGCATTCGCGACCTCGTCGAGCTCGACATGTGCGCTCAGTCGTTTTTCTGGCGGCTCTCGGCCGTGCAGACCGTGATCTTGCGACCGACGCACATCCTCGGCACCGTGCGGAACGCGCCGAGCAACTACCTCAGGCTCGCCGTGGTCCCGACGTTGCTCGGCTTCGATCCCATGCTGCAAGCCGTGCACCAGGACGACGTGGTGCGCGCGATCATGCTCGCGCTCGCACCCACGGCACGCGGGATTTACAACATCGCGGGCCCGCCGCCGGTCCCGCTTTCGCGCGTCATCGAGCTCCTCGAGCGCCAGACGGTCGCGGTGCCGCACACCGTCGCGCGGCTCGGCGTCGAGCGGCTCTTCCGCTGGCGCGTCACGTCGTTTCCGGCGCCGGAGCTCGATTTCATCCGTTACGTTTGCATGATCGACGATTCGCGCGCGCGCCGCGATCTCGGCTACGCTCCGGCGCACGGGCTCGTGGCAACGCTGTGCGCCGTGGACGAGGAGCGATGGCTCGGGTGAAGGGAAGGGGAGCGCTGCTCTTCTCGACCGGGCTCGGCCTCGTCTGCGCCGGCTGTCCGGCGGCACCGAAGGACGGGCCGCCGCCGGCCGAGAGTTTCGAGGTTGCCCAGGCGGCGCCCCACGCCCTCGGAGCTCTCGCGGGCGGGACCGAAGCGGCGCCCCACGCCGTCGTCGGCTCCGGCCCGGCCGCGCGCTCCGGTCCCGACGACCCACCTGATTCCGACGACGACGACGCTGACGGCGGCGCCGCGCCGCCTCCCGACGCGGGCAGCGCGCCCGAGGACGTTCCGCTATGAAGCGCGCGGTAGCGACGGGTTTGCTGGCGCTCGCGGCCGGCGGCTGCGCGGCCAAGCGCTTGCCGCCGGGAACCCCGCCGCCCGAGTATGAAACGCGAGCGATCCCGGCGTGGCCCCCGGCGTCCGCGGCGCCAGCCGCCTCGGCTGCTTCGGTACCGAGCGCCGCGACCGTCGACGGACCGCCGAGCGCTTCGGGACCGAGCGCCGCGGCCGCGAGCGCCAAAACGCCGCCGAGCCCTTCCCCTTCGGCCGCGGGCGAGTAAACTAACGCGTGGAGCCTTCAGGATTGAGCAGCATTCGTGAGCAGGCTGAGCGCGCGAAAAGCGCGAAGGCAGGCCTCGCCGCGCTCGATCGAGCTCAGAAGGACAGAGCGCTCGGCGCGATCGCCGCGCGGCTACGTGCGCGCGCCCCGGACATTCAGCGCGAAAATGAGCTCGATCTGGCGGCGGCGCGCACCGCCGGGCTCGCCCCCGCGATGATCGACCGGCTGCGCATGGATCCGAAGGCGATCGAGGCGACGGCGCGCGCGGTCGAGCACGTGATGACGCTGCCGGATCCGGTGGCGAGCCGCGGGCCGATGCAGCGCATGCCGAGCGGCATTCAGGTGGGCCGGCAACGTCTTCCGCTCGGCGTCGTCGCCATCATCTACGAGTCGCGGCCGAACGTCACGGTCGACGCCGCGTCGCTGTGCTTGAAGTCGGGCAACGCGGCGCTGCTCCGTGGCGGAAAGGAAGCCGCGCACACGAACCGAGTCCTCGGCTCCATCATCGCCGAAGCGCTCGCGTCGAGCGGCGTGAACCAGGACGCGGTGCAGATCGTTCCACCGGGCGATCGGGACGGCGTGCGTGAGCTCGTCAGCTTGAGCGGCCTCGTCGATCTCGCGATCCCGCGCGGCGGGGAGGGGCTCATCCGCTTCGTCGTCGAGCACGCGCGCGTGCCCGTGGTGCAGCACTTCCTCGGCGTGTGCCACCTCTTCCTCGACGCCGGCTGCGATCTCGAGATGGCGCGCGCGCTCGCGCTCGACGGCAAGGTGCGCCGTCCGGGCGTGTGCAACGCGCTCGAGTGCCTGCTCGTTCACGCGGGGGACGCGGCGCGCTTGCTCCCGCCCGTCGCCGAGGCGCTTTTGGCCGAGGGCGTCGAGCTCCGCGGTGACGCCCGGACCCGCGAGCTCGTGCCCGCGGCAAGGGCGGCGACCGACGCCGATTGGGGCAAGGAATACCTCGCCAAGATCCTCGCGGTGCGCGTGGTCGCCGATCTCGACGGCGCGCTCGCGCACGTCGGGCGCTACGGCTCGAACCACAGCGAAGCCATTTGTACCGAGAGCTTCAGTCACGCCGAGCGCTGGCTCCGCGAGGTGGACGCGAGCTGCGTGCTCGTGAACGCGTCCACCCGCTTCAACGACGGCGGTGAGCTCGGCCTCGGCGCCGAGATCGGCATTTCGACGACCAAACTCCACGCCTACGGTCCGATGGGCCTCGAGAGCCTCACGGCCGAAAAGTGGGTGGTCATCGGCGGAGGGCAGATTCGCGGTTGAAAAAGCGCACCAAATCCACGCGGCGACCCGCCCGCTCGACGGCGTCCCCGCGCATCCTCGAACGCAGCGGTACCCCTTCCGACGAAGCCAAGCGCATCGCGGTCTTGGCCGCACAAGCCGCACTCGACAAGAAAGCGAGTGAGATCGAAATCCTCGATGTCACCGGCAAGGTCGATTACGCGGACTTTCTCGTGCTCATGACCGGGCAGAACGATCGGCACGTCGCCGCGATCGCCGACGCCGTCGAAGAGCAGCTCGGCAAGCAGGGGTTTCGCGCGATCTCGGTGGAAGGCCTGCCGCGCGGCCAGTGGGTGCTCATCGACTTCGTCGACGTGGTCGTGCACGTCTTCCAGGAAGATTCGCGCTCGCTCTACGATCTCGACGGGCTCTGGATGGACGCGCGCCGCGTGCGCGTGAACGAGCCCGCTTCCGGCCGCGCGTGAAGCTCGCGATCGTCGCGGTCGGGAAGATTCGCGAGAAGAGCCTGCGCGCCGTCGCGGACGACTACCTCGAGCGGGTGCGGCACTACGCGCGCACGACCGAAATCGAGGTCAAGACGGACGCGGAGCTCGCGCGCGCGGTGCCGCGCGAGGCGACGCTCATCGCGCTCGATCCCGACGGCGACGCCGTCACGAGCCGTGAGCTCGCGAAGCGGCTCGAACGGTGGGGCACGCGCGGCAAGGGAGAGCTCGCGTTCGTGCTCGGCGGCGCCGAGGGCATTCCGGCGGCGCTCCTCGCGTCCGCGCACGCCCGGCTCAGCCTTTCGAGCCTGACCCTGCCGCATCGGCTCGCGCGCGTCGTGCTGTTCGAGCAACTCTACCGGGCATTCACGATCATCCGCGGCGAGCCGTACGCCCGCGAGGACTGAGCGCGCGCATCGGTGAGGCGCCTTCAGGTCGCCGGCGGTGACCCGTCGTCAGGCGGCTCTTTCTTTTTGCCGAAGATCCAGGCGACGCCGATCGACAGGATGTAGAGCATCGCGAGCGGGATCGCGAGGAGCAGCTGGCTCATCACGTCGGGCGGCGTGACCACGGCCGCGACGATGAAGTCGACGACCAGGAAGTAGCGGAAGAACTTGATGAGGTGCTTGTGCGTGATGAGACCCGCGACCGAGAGGAAGAACGCGAGGATCGGCAGCTCCGCCGCGCCGCCGAACGCGAGCCCCATGCGGGTGATGAAGTCGAGGTAGTCGCTGATCATCACGGTCGGGCGCACCTCGAGCTCGCCGACCTGTTCGCCCATGTTCAGCAAGAAGTTGAACGCGAGCGGGAAGGCGATTTTCCACGCGAAGTAGCCGCCGCCGGCGAACAGCAGGCAGGAGCAAATCACGAAGGGCGCCGCGTAGCGTTTCTCCTTCGAGTAGAGCCCGGGCGCGACGAACGCCCAGATCTGCCAGAGGATGAAGGGCAGCGCGAAGACGAACCCCGCGATGGCGGCAATCCGCACGTAAGCGAGGAAGAGCGACGCCGGAGCCGGAAAATGAAGGGCCGCCTTGCCGACGTGGTGGCCCTTGTTCCAAGCCTCCACGAACGGGATCGTGATGATCTGCAGGAGCTCTTTGCGCTTCGTCCAGGCGAGCCCGCCGCCCACGACGAACGCCACGATCATCTTCACCAGGCGCCCGCGGAGCTCGTCGAGGTGCTCCCAGAGCGTCATGCCCTGGTCTTGCGTTTGCTCTTCGGGCACGTTCGGCTTCTTGTCTTGCTCGGGGAGCTTGCTCATGAGGGAGCGTTCGCCTTCGCGTCGGTCGCATCCTCGCTCGTGACGACCGGGGCGGCCGCGGGAACGACCGGGGCGGCCGCGGGAACGGCCGGAGCGGCCGGCGGCTCATCGTCCGCGGTGAGGTCGTCCGGCAGGGCCCCCTTCGAGTCCGGGCCTTCGGGCGGGTACTCGCGCGAGACGTCCATGTCGAGGTTCGCGTACGGATCTTCCGGAGGCGACGGAATGCGAATCGGGGCGGGCGGCGCGGGAATGGCGAGGCCCCCGCCGCCACGCATGAGCGAGCGGAGCTCGTTCAGTCCGCCGTGGAGCCCCTCGGCGCGCAGCATCTCGTCGATGCCCGTCTGCTGCCGGACCTCGGTCGTCATCTTGCGCAGCTTTCGGATCCACTTGGCGAGGTCGCGCAGAAGGCCGGGCAGGCGCTTCGGGCCCACGGCGATCAGCGTGACCACGGCGATCAAAACGACTTCGCTGAACGAGAATCCGAACACGGCGCGTTTCCTACGATGCCATTTGCCACGCGGCAATCCGCGCGAGCGACGACGGGCGGGCTATTGGGTCAAGCTCCGGGCGATGACGAGCCGCTGAATTTGGCTCGTCCCCTCGTAAATCTGCAGGACCTTCGCGTCGCGCATGAGCTTTTCGACGGGGTAGTCGCGAACGTAGCCGTTGCCGCCGAAGACCTGCACCGCATCGACCGCCGTCTGCATGGCCCGGTCGGCGCCGAACGCCTTCGCGTAGCTCGAGACGATGGGATCGCGCACGCCGTGGTCGAGGTTGTAGGCCGCCTTTTGGTAGAGGAGACGCGTCGCCTCGGTGCTGATGGCCATCTCGGCGAGCATCGCCTGGACGAGCTGGTGCTCGGCGATGGCCACGCCGAAGGTCTTCCGTTCCTTCGCATAGGCGATGCACTCGTCGAGGCAGCGCTGCATCAAGCCGGTCGCCATGGCACCGATGTCCGGGCGCGTTTGGTTGAAGGTCTCCATCGCGAGCTTGAAGCCTTCGCCCTCGGGGGCGAGCAGGTTTTGCTTCGGCACCTTCACGTCTTCGAAGTGAACGGCGGCCGTGTCGCTCGCGCGCTGGCCGAGCTTGTCTTCGTGCTTGCCCACCTTGAGTCCGGGCGTGTCGCGGTCGACGATGAACGCCGCGATGCCCTTGTGGCGTTTGGCCGGATCGCTCGTCGCGAACACGACGTAGAAGCTTGCGAGGCTCGCGTTCGTGATCCAGCACTTTTCGCCGTTCAAGACGAAGTCGTCGCCGGCGGCGCGAAAGGTCGTCTTCAGGCCCGCCACGTCGCTGCCTCCGCTCGGCTCCGTCGTGCAGTAGCTCGCGAAGAGCGGCTCGGCCGTCAGCATGCCGAGGTACTTCTTCTTTTGCTCCTCGTTGCCGGCGAGGCGAATCGGCGTGAGGGCGAGGGTGTTCGCGAGCAGGCTCGTCTGGATGCCCGTGCAGCCCCACGCGAGCTCTTCCGCGATGAGGGCGTTGTCCATTTCGTGAAGGCCCGCGCCGCCGTACTCGGGCGCGACGGTCGCGTTCACCAAGCCGAGCTCGTGAGCGGCCACGAACACGTCGCGCGGAAAGCGCGCCTCGCGGTCGCACTCCGCGGCGACGGGGGCGATGCGTTCGCGGGAAAAACGCCGCGCGGTCTCGATCAGCGCCTTTTGCTCCTCGGACAGCGAGAAATCCAGCATGCGGGTTTACTCCTTGATTCGCTTCTTCGCGCGGGCGACCTCGGCACGAGCCGCCTTGGCGCCCAGCATGTAACCGATCGTGAGCGCGATCATCGCGACGCCCGGAATGTAGATGATGTGCTCGATCGTCACGCGCCGGATGCCTTTCCCGAGACCTGCCGCTCGAGCTCCGACAGGCGCGTCTCGAGCTTCTTCTGCCGGCGCCAACCGAGGCCCAAGAAGCCGAGCAAGAGCGCCCACATGAGGATGTAGGCGACCACGAGGAGGGTCCCGGCGCTCGTCGTTTCGGCGCCGCCTTCGACCGGGACGAACTCGGTGGAGCGGTCGCTCGGCGAGGTGGTCTGCGCGGTCACGCGCCGTCTCCGAGGCCGGCCGCGGCGGCCTGCTCTTCGAGGGCGGCGAGCCGCGATTCGGCGAGCGCGACGCGCGCCCGCACCCAGAGCAAGAGCACGGCGAGCATGCTCATCGCGACGAAGCCGAAGAGCAGGGCCCGCAGCATGTCCGGGTGGTGGAGTCCGCCGCCGCCTTTGGTGACGACGGTCGGGTGATTGCCGCCCCAGAGCTGCACCGCGTAGTGAATCACTGGCAGCATCGTCGTGCCGAGGATGGTGAAGCCCGCGGCGAAGCGCCGTTCCGCTTCGCCGCTGCCGCCGAAGTTCCGGAGCACGACGATCGCCGAGTACATGAGCACGGTGAGCAGCAGCGAGGTGAGCCGCGGATCGAAGGTCCAGTAGACGCCCCACGCCTTCTTCGCCCAGAGCGGCCCGCTCGCCATCACGAGCGTCCCGAAACAGGTCGCGCACTCGACGCCGGCCTTGGCCCAAGCGTCGCGTACGTCCGACGCGCGCACGAGGTAGGCGGCGCTCGCCAAGAAGCCGACGCCGCCGGAGAGGTACATCGCGTACGCGGCGGGCGCATGAAAGTAGAAGATCTTCTGGGCAAGGCCGCCCGCAGGGAGCTGCGCCGCCGGCACCTTCAGGAAGACGAAGGCGATCTCGACGGTGAACGCGAGGGCCGTCGCGACGAGGAGACCCCAAAAAATCCGGTCGTTTCGTGTCATGTGGCGCTCACGCTAGATGTCAAAGTCCGGGTTTTCAACCCCGCTTGGCCTTGGCGCTACGGCCCCCGCTCGCCTTCGGCCGATCGGTGACGCGAATGACGCAGCGGAGCCCCGACCACGTCTCGTTCACCGCGCAGACTTTGTTGTCGACGAGCCCCGCCGCCAGGGCGACGCCACGAACGGCATTTTCCGTGACGTCCGTCACGACGCCCGAGGCCTTCTTGGGCCACGCGACCCAGAGTCCACCGTTCGGCTGCAGTCGCTTCGACGTGGGAACGAAGCGCCGCGCGAGCTCCCGCTCGGCCATCGCGAAAAGAACAATCACGTCGAACGGCTTCTTCCCGCCGAGCGACCGCTCGAGGCTCACGCCGGTCGGCAAGTCGAGGACGGTGTGAAAATCCGCGGGGGCTCCGAGCAAAGCGACGCGGTGGCCGGGCTTGATGCCGAGCTTCTGCGCGAGCGGCGTGCCCGAATAGCCGGCCATCGAGGGCCAAGGCTACCACGGCGCCGTCACACGTCGCAGTCCGAGAGCGCGAGGAGCGCGGCGACGCGCGCGCGCAGCACCTGGAATTGCTTGACGATGAGGTCGAGCTCCGCCTGGCGCGCGGTGCCCGCGGTTTGGACCAAATCGAAGCTCGTGCCGCTGCCGTTCACGAAGGCCACGCGAGCGAGCCGTGCCGTTTCGACGGCGATATCGCGCGCCTTCGCGCTGACGGTGAGGTTCGTCTCCGCGACGGTGACGGCGCGCAAGGCTTGCGTCACCTGGAGCTCGGCGCGGCGCTGCGTATCGGTGAGCGATTCCTGCGCGACGCGAGCGAGCGCTTTCGCTTCGTCCTTTTGCCCGTAGCGGAGGCCGCCGTCGTAGAGCGTCCAGTTGAGGCTCAGGCCGATCGTCCACGAGACGTGCTCGCCGTTCGAGAGCGTGCCGTTCGCGTAGGTGAGCTGCGAGACGGCATCGAGCGTCGGCCAGAACGCCCAGTCGACGCTGCCGGGGCCGCGTTCCGCGACGTGAAGGGCCGCTGCCGCGGCGCGCACGTCGGAACGCTGGCGCACGTCGGTTTCGGCGTGGCAGCTCGCGCGCGCGTCGGCTGTGAGCGCGTCGAGGTGGATGTCTTCGGTCACGCCCCAGCCTTCCGGCGAACCGAGCGCGAGCCCCAACGCTTCACGGGCTTCGAGCATCGTCTCGTCGGCGGCGACGACCTGCGCGCGGGCCGTCTGGACGTCGCCTTCGGCGCGCAGCACGTCGAGGGCGCTCGAGGCGCCGAGCGAGGAGCGGCGGCGCGTCAGATCGAGCGTCGAAAGCGCGCTCTTCAACTGCACGCGCGTGCTTTCGGCGAGGTGCTCCGCGGTGACCGTGGTCACGATCGTGTCGGCGACGGACGCGATGACCTCGCGTTCGACCTCTTTCGTCGTGAGCTTTTGGGTCGTGATGTTGTCGTCCGCGGTGCTCTTGTCGTACCAAACCTTCGGATAGAAGGCGGGGATGCGCAGGAGGAGACCGGCACCCAACGCGGGGTTCGGGCTCGGTAACGTGGTCGTGGCGGTGACGGGCACGGGCGGATTTCCCGGCTCGAGCACGGGTCCGGTTACGTCGTGCGTGAGCAGCTCCTCGCGAACGAACGTGCTGCCGAGCGCCGTGCCGAGCTGGGGCAGTGCGTTTGCGAGCGCTTCGCGTGAACGAGCGCGAGCCACGTCGACCTGCGCGAGCTGCGAGCGCAGCTGCGTGGAGCGCGCGCGCAAGAGCGAGAGCGCCTCACGCCACGAGGTGACGACGTGAACGGGTGGCGGCGGCGGCGCGAGCATCGGATCTTCGACGTTCGGCAACGCCGGCTCGCCCGGGGCTGCTCCGGGCGTGCTCGGTGCGGGCGCGGGGCTCGGCGTCTGCGCCGAGACGTGGGGGCTCAGCGCGAGCGTCGCGAGCCACAAGGGCAAGACGGCCTTCTTCATGCCCAATCGATAGTTCCGTCGGGCGGATCCGCAAAGGCCCCGCGGCGTCGGAATGCGTGAATTTCAGCTAGTCGCGCGCGTTCGGCGTGGCGGCGAGCCAACCCTCGACGCGTGACTCGGCCTCGGCGTGCGACCAACCGAGCGTGCGCTCGAGCAGCTGCACCGCTCTGGCCGCCTGGCCGGCGCGGGTGAGGGCATGGGCTTCCGACGTAACAATAGCGGGCTCGGAGGGCCTCACCCTACGGGCGAGTGCGAGATGGCGCAGCGCTTCGCGCGGCCGGTCGAAGGCGATATCGAGCAGGTGCCCGAGGTTGTGACGGTAGGCGGGGTGCTCCGGCTCGAGCTCCACCGCCCGTTCGTACGCCCGCCGGGCCGCCCGGAAGTTCCCGAGCAAGCTGTGCGCGATGCCGAGCACCCCGAACGCCCGCGGCTCCGGGCCCTCTTCCTTGAGGACGTCGAGCGCGAGCCGGGCGGCCCGAAACGGCTCGTCCCCGACGACGAGCTCGGAGAGCTCGAGCTTCGCGAAGCTCTGCTCGGGCGAACCCGGCGCGGCGCTCGCGATGAGGCGCTTCAGCATCGCGAGGAGATCCCGCTTCGGCAAGCCGCGTGAAATGGCCCAGCTCACGTCCGAGACCATTCGTTCGACCGCGCTACGGGGCATGCTTCATCTTCAGTTAGCCGTTCTCCCCGGTTCACGCAACGGCTCGGCCGCGCCTTTTTTTGTGGGTGAACGCGTTCGCGTCCGCGCGCGAAGCAATGCGAGCGCACGCTCGCGCGATGTGCTAGTCTCTTCGAGCTCGTTCGGCGTTCGCGCGTCGCCCCGCGATGACCGCGCCGTTCAGCGCGGCAATCGCCTGCTCGAGCTTTTCGGGCTGCACGCTGACGAATGCGTGCTTGTGCCGCACGCGAATGTACTCGGTGCTCTCGGGGCCGATGCCCGCGTCGCGCAGCGCAGTTTCGAAGTCGCTCGGCTTCGCGCCGTCGCGGCGCCCGACGCTCACGTAAATCTCGGAGTTCGAGACGGCTGCGCCCGTGTCGCCACCTTCGGGCGTGACCTCGTGCTCGGCTGCGGGCGCCGGCGCCGGCTCGACCGGCTCGGCGGCATTGTCTTCCGCGCCGAAGCCCGGCGCGTCCGAGAACTCGACCCTCGGCAAATCGGGGAGCTCGAGCGGCGTGCGCGCGGGCTTGGGTCCGCGCTCGTCGTTCCGCTCGCGTTCGTGGCCACGCTGACGCTCCGCGTGGCGTCCGCGCTCGCGCTCGCGCCGTCGCTCGGGCGGCGCGTGACGCGACGGCGTGCCGCGCTCCGTCCGCGCCTCGGCTTCTTCGGGGATCTCAGGTTCGGTCACGGTGACGCTCTTGTGCGTCCGCGTGCGCCGCGCCGCCGTCGCCTCGTCCACGGCGTCGGGCCGAGCGCCGAGGTGATCGCGCAAGAGACCGGCGACGATCGCTTCGGCTTCGTCGTGACTGAGGAGCCGGCGCGCGAGCGCGAGGTCGTCGGCGTGCGGGCGGCGCGCCGAAAACGCCTCCGCGAACATGCGGAGCACGTCCGTCTCCTCGCGCGTCTTCTTGTCGCGCGCGCTCGGCAGCTGCCGCTCGATGGGGCGAAGTTTGTAGGTGAGGCGCAGGAGATAGAGGTTGCCCACGTCGCGCGGCCCCACGAGCGCGAGCGCCGTGCCGGTGCGACCCGCTCGTCCGGTACGACCGGTCCGATGCACGTAGGCTTCCGCCGACTCCGGGAAGTCGTAGTTGATGACGTGGGTGAGCTGCGAAATGTCGATGCCGCGCGCGGCCACGTCGGTCGCCACGAGAAAACGCAGCGCGCCGCTGCGCGTCGCCGCCATCACCTTCTCGCGATCGGACTGCGGGAGATCCGCGTTCAACCAATCGGCGGCGTAACCCTGCTGCTCGAGCGCCGCCGCGACGCGCTTGGTCTCGTCCTTCGTGTTGCAAAACACGATTGCGCTCTCGGGATTTTCGACCTCGATGATCTGGATCAACGCGCCGAGCTTGTCGCTCGGCACGATGTAGACGAAGTGATTGATCTCGAGCGCGCCGATGTGATCGCCGCTCAGCGTGAGAAACTGCGGATCGCGCAGCCGCGTTTCCGCGACGCGCCGGATGTCGGGCGGCAGGGTGGCGCTGAAGAGCAGGGTCTGCCGGTTCGCGGGCAAAAACCCGAGAATGTCGGTGATCTGCGGCAAGAAGCCCATCGAGAGCATCTCGTCGCTCTCGTCGAGCACGAACGCTCGGATCGAGGAGGCGTCGAGCGTGCCGCGGTGCAGATGGTCGAGGACGCGGCCGGGCGTGCCGACCACGATCTGCGCGCCGCCGCGGATGTCGGCGACCTGGCGCGCCATCGGAGCGCCGCCGTACACCGCCGTCGAGCGGACGCCGCGGTGCTTGGCGAGCGAGTCGATCTCGCGCGTCACTTGCAGCGCGAGCTCACGCGTCGGACAGAGCACGAGCGCTTGAACCGCGCTCGTGCCGCGCTTGACGATGCCGTCCACGAGCGGAAGCCCGAACGCGGCCGTCTTGCCGGTGCCCGTGCGCGCCTGGACGACCAAGTCCTTGCCGCGCACCGCCGGCTCGAAGACGGCGAGCTGCACCGGAGTCGGGTGCACGTAGCCGAGGTCGTCGACGGCGCGACGCACCTCGGAAGACAACGGTAGAGCGTCGAAGGTCGGAAGATCGCCGGCGGGAGAGGCCATGAGTCATCGAGTCTCGAGCTCGTGCTCGAGCTCGCGCGCTCGCTGCCGTTGGCCGGCGAGGGCGGTTGCCTCATACCGCACCGCGTGCTCCTCCGCATAGCGAAGCGCATCGACTTCCCGGAGGCGGCGGGCATTCTCGGGGGCGGCACGGCAGAGTGAGTCGAGGGCGGGGCGCGAGTTCCACTCCGGGTCGAGGGCCGCTCGGAAACGCTCGAGACTGTGCCGTTCGCCCACGTTTTCCTTGCGCGCCGCGAGTCGCGCGCGGTCCACGGCTCGAAGCAGGCTCAAGAGGCCCACGTCGCAGGTGGCCGGCGCCGGTCCGGTCGGCCGAAAAAAGATCTCCATCATGATTTGGTAGGTCCAGAGCAGCGTCGGCACGCTCACGCAGAGGGCGAACAGCACGATCCCGACGCGCCGGCCGATGCGTCTCACGCGCGAGCGAGCAGGTCGGGTCATCGCCAGGTCTTTCAGCACGGGAGGCGCCGCGCGGTCAAACTCGGCCGCTCGGCCGGTGTCGGCCGAACGCCGGGAGTGGCGAGCGCGCATCCGTTGACCCGCCCACCGTGCTCCCCCATAATTCTTTCACAAGAATTTGAAAGCTCAGAAAGTCGCAGAAGTTCCCGGGCTCGGAGTCGAGGCTGCGGTCGGAGCCCTCCGCGGTGCGGCGGCGTCCGAAGCGCCGGGCGTCCTCGCCGAGCAGCGCTTGGCCGAAGTCGCGGCGCTCTTCGCGGACGACCTCCAGTGGGTCGAGGCGGAACTCTCGCGCGCAGGGCAAAACGGGCCGGCGCCGGGCGCCGACGCCGCGCGGCACTTGATCGAGCGTGGAGGCAAACGGCTCAGGCCGCTCGCGCTGCTCTTGAGCTCGGCGTGCTTCGGCCGGATCCCGCCGCATGCGCGCGAGCTCGCCGTCGTCGCGGAGCTCGTCCACTCGGCGACGCTGCTTCACGACGACGTGATCGACGACGGCGCGGAGCGCCGCGGCGCGCCCGCGGCGCGCGTGCTTTGGGGCAACGGCGTGAGCGTGCTCGGCGGGGATTTGTTGCTGGTCGGCGCGCTCGAACGCACTGCGCTGCATGCGCCGGAGATCATGCCGGAGCTCGTCGTGACGCTGCGCCGGCTCGTCGAGGGCGAGATCATCCAGCTACGCGGTCGCGTCGAGCTCGACGTCTCGGAGTCGACGTACGAGCGCATCTTGCGCGACAAGACGGCGTCGCTCTTCGCCTGGGCGACGCGCACGGGCGCGCGGCTTGCGAACGCCGACGCCGCGTCCGTCGCGGCCATGACGGCGTTCGGTGAGGAGCTCGGCTACGCCTTTCAGCTCGTGGACGACGTGCTCGACTACACGGGCGCGGCGTCGGGCAAGACGCTGCTCGCCGATCTCAGACAAGGCAAGCTCACGCTGCCGCTCGTGCTCGCCGCGACGCGGGACCCGAGCCTGATGAGCCCGCTGCGTCGCATTTTTGCGGGCGATCAGGAGCCGGTGGCGCACGTGAGCGAGTGCGTGATCCAGAGCGGCGCTTGCGACGAGGTGCGGCGCCGCGCGCGCGAGCACACCGCGCGCGCCGTGGCCGCGCTCGAAGCCGTGGCGATGAGCCCGGCGCGGTCGCTCCTCACGAGCGTCGCGACGGAGCTCGCCGCCCGCGCGGCCTGAGGGCGAGCCGGGCGGCGGCGCCCCGGGAGCCGTCAGTTCAGGTGGCCCGGCGGGACGGAGTGGTCCGGCTCGGGATCGAGGAACGTCGCCGTGATCTCGCGCTCGAGCGCGGCGCCGATTTCGGCTTCGACGAGCTCGACCGAGCCCGCGAGCCGCTCCACGTTGCGCTGGTAGACGAAGACGCGCGCGGTGAGCGGCAGCGACTTGTCCTCGGTGTTGATGCCGTCGAGCAGCAGCAGCGCGCGCGGATCGACGCCGTCCACGACCACCTCGACGCCGGGCACTTCGGCCGCGTAAACCTCGCCCTCGCGCACGTACACCTTGAGCGACTCGGGCAGCGCGTCGATGGCGCGGCGCGCGGTCGTCTCGAACGTCTCGCGCGAGAGGGACCACGACGGCGCGGGTACCTCCAGATCGAGCTCGCGCGAGCGCAGGAAGGCGTTGGTGGCGCCCGCGGTGTCGCCGCGTTCGTCGCGAATCAACCCGAGGTAATACCAAGCCTCGGCGTTCCGGTTGTTGCGCTTGACCGCTTCTTCCACGAGCGGGAAGGCGCGCTCCGCGTCGCCGACCTCGTAGTGCGCCCGGCCCACCAAAAAAAGGTGACTCGGGTTCTCGAACGGTCCCGCCGGAAAGCGCGCGCACACTTCGCGGGCGCCTTCGGTCTCGCCCTTGCCGAGCAGGGCGTCGAATTTCAAGAGCAACGCGTCGACGACCTCGTCGTCCGTCTCGGCGAGATCGAGCGCCTGGTCGCACATCGCGATGGCTTCGTCGAAATCACCGAGCGGGTGGATGTACACCTCGGCCGCGTTCAGCATCGCCTCGAGGTACGTGTCGTCGAGCGCGATGGCCTGGCGGTAGCTGTCGATCGCGTCCTCGAACTCGCCCTTCAGCGCCGCGACGTAGCCCAAAAGGTTATGCGCCTCGGGCGACTGACTGTCGAGCTCGAGGGCGCGCCGGGCACTGAGCTCCGCGCCCCGCGGATCTCCGCGCTGCACGAGGTCCCAGCCGCGGTCGAGGTGCGCCGAGAATTGGTCCATCTAGCCGTCTTCTCTGGTCTCGCTCGGGCAGCGAGTCAAGCCGGCGGTCAGTCGTGGATGATTACTCGGGTGCCCGACCCTTCGGGTCGCGCCCACATGCCGTGAAACCCGGCGCGAAACTCGGGCGACGTGAAGAAGAACAGCCACTTCGCGTCGAGCGGCGAGAGGTTCACGCAGCCGTGGCTCATCTGCACGCCGTAATTGCTGTGCCAGAACGCGCCGTGAAGAGCGTACGCGCGGTAGAAGTACTCGACGTAAGGCACGTCCTCGATGCTGTAGGGGAGGTCGCCCGCCGCCGTGCCGTCGCCGTCCATCGTCGTCGTGATGTGCTTTTCACGAATGCGAAACTCGCCGGTCGGCGTGCGGTGATCCTTGTCCTTGTCCTTCGATTCCTTGCCGCTCGAGATGAGCGTCGCATAGACGGCGCGGGTGCCGACGAACGCGACGAGCGTCTGCGTCGACAGATCGACGTCGATCCAGCGCTCGTCGGGACCGAGTCCGGCCGGCGCCGCGCCCGGCTCCGTGACGCGCACTTGATTCGCCTTGATCCAGCTGTTCTCGGAGGTTTCGAGATAGTGCGCGCCGCCCACGTCCGTCGCGCGCCCGGTGAGCTCAATCGCGACCTGGCGATCGATCGACTTGGCGGGGCGGAGTTGCTTTTTCGCTTCGTCGAGCAAGTACGTCGACACTTGCTTGCGCCCGCCGTAGCCCCAAGCGACGGGGAGCTTCCAGCGCTCGCCGTCGAGCTCGACGCCCTGAAACTTCGACGCGCCGGTTTGCCAGAAGCGCTCCGCGGGCGCGATCAGCGTCTTCGTCGTTTTGTACCAGGTGCGATCGTTCCACTTGAACGTGCGGTCGATGGCCACGAAGAAGCCCTGCACCATGCGCTTGGCGAGGATCGCGTCGGCGTCCTCCGACAAGCTGTCGAGCTTGAGCTCGTGCAGGTGCTCTTTGATCTGGTCCTTGTCCTGCTGCCACCAAGGCTTGTCGGGCTCTTCGATGCCGGCGTCGGTCATGCCCGGGTCGAGCGGGACTCCGGCGTCGACCGTGGCTATCGAGACCTGCGCGACCGGGCTCGGCGTGGCGGCGGCTGCGGCCGCGGCGGCTGCGTTCGGTACGCCCGCGGCTGCCGGACTCGGCGGCGGCTCGGCCTTCTTTTCGAGCAGGTACGGCTCGTACTTGAGCATCTGCTCGCGCGACGGCACGGAGTGATAGAGCGGCGTCCCGTGTTTGGCGTTCCGCGCGTACGCGTACGGCAAGACATCGTCGAGGTTCGGCGGCGTCATCGCGAACTTCACGTCCGGGCTCGCAAGGTTCGTCGTGCCGTAGTTGCCGCAGATGAAGCCGCCGCCGACCACCTCGTACCACCCCGGCGTGCACCCTTTGCGCGACACGGGCGTCTCGCGCACCGGCAACTTCCCGCCGCTGCGCACCCAGCCGATCTTCGTGCTGCGCTCGAAGGACGGCTCGCTGTAGACACCCGCCGCGGGCGAGGTCACGACGAACCACGGCCCCGGATGATCGGGCTGTTGCGGAAATGCGCTGAGCGGCCGCGAGCCGGCGGCCACCGGGGCCGGCGCGCCCGCGTCGTCGAGCGGCGCCGAGCTCGAGGACGGCGTCGCACTCGCGCTGCCGCTCGCATTCGCGCTCGGCGCCCGCTTGAGCTCCGGCGGCAGGTTCGGCGCGCCCGGCTGAGCCTCGATGCGCGACGGCTGCGCCGCGCCGGCATCGTCGCCGGCGGGCTCGGTCCCGTGGCTGCAAGCCGTCGCCGCCGCCAGGAGGGCGAGCGCGGGGAGGGAGCTTCGGCGGGGCGATCGGATCACGGGAGGTCGACGGAGTCTTTCCATGAGGGAGGCGGCTTTTGCCAGTTCTTGGCAAGCTCGGGGGCTGTGTCTACAAGGGACGTGCCAAAGGTGCACGCACGAGGCCTAACGGCGCGCGCCGCGCTGGAACAGCCGCGGGGCCTGAAGTCGCTCGGGCCGTGCGCGAAGGGTATGGTCTAGCGCGTGGGACCGGTGACGCATTGGCGCGGTCAGGCCGACACGGATCGCCGGCTGCGCTGGTTCGTTCTGGCCTCCGTGCTGCTCCACACGCCGCTCACGCCGCTCGTGGGGCTGCTCGGCCTTCTGGGCTTTCTCGCGGTGAAGAAGCCGCCGCCCGTTCCGCTCGAACCGCTCACGACGATCCCCGTGGACCTCCTCGAGGGTGAGGACCCGGGGACGCCCGCGCCTCCCGCCGTGACGGCGGCGCCGCCCGAGCCGAACGTGGTCGAACCCGAGGCGCCCCCGAAGCCCAAACCGAAGCCGAAGCCGGCGATCGTCGACGCCGGCCTCCCCGACGCCGAAGCGCCCGACGCCGCGCCGCCGGACGCGGGGCCGCCCGACGCGGCTCCGCCCGACGCGGCCGTGGCCGACGGAGGGATCGCGAACGGGGACGGCGGGGCGCCGAACCCGATGGCCGCGCTCACGGGCGACGTGAAAAAAGTCATCGATCAGGACGCCAACGTGCGTCTCGTCATCTATCCGGAGAGGATCCGCAACCATCCGCTCGCTGCGCGCATCGGGCAGCTGCTCGGCTCGGTCTACCAGTGGCGCGATTTTTTCGGACCGTCGAAGCTCGATCCGATGCGCGACGTGGACCGGATCATGGTCGTCGGTCCCGAGCTCCGGGATTCGACGAACGTCGCGGCGATCATCCAGCACAACGTCGGTGCCTCCCGCATGCACGAGGCGCTCGACGCCCTGGTGCACGCCGATCCCGAACACGGCGAGTGGCTCGACGCGGGCGTTCCCGCGGCGACCGCCTACGCCGACCGCGCGCCGCGCGTGCTCGTCATGCCGTCGCCGAACGTCGTCGTGGTCGTGCCGCCGGCCCTGCGCGACGTCGCGCTTTCCCTCAAGCACCCGCGCGTTCCGCGACCGACCGGGTCGGAGGTGGTGTGGGCCTACGCGGTGACGCCGTGGCGGCCCGCGCGGGCCCTCGGCGTGCAGCTGCCGAAGAGCCTCGCCTGGGCGAAGGTTTGGGTCACGCCGAACGAGGACGGCGGCGCCGTGATCGAAGCCGAGGCACAGGACGAGAGCGCCGAGAGCGCCTCGAAGCACGCGGCCGAGCTGAACGCCCAGATCCAGGACGCGCTTTCGACCGTGGCGTCGTTCAGCCTGCTCGGGCAGATGCTGCTCGGAACGAAAGCGGTGCGCCTCGTCGAACACGTCGAAATCACGGCCGACGGCGACAAGCTCCACGGCACGGCGACGCTCACCGAAGAGCAACTCGAGCGCATCCTCGGGCAGCTCGAGGGAGCGTTGGTCGAGCGGCGGCTCGTCCCGCCGCGGCGTGACGGCGGCGGACCGTAGCGCGCGTGCGCGGCCCTCAGGCGGGAGGCGGGAACAGGCTCGGCCCGCTGGCGCCGCTGGCGACGGCCGTGATGCTCGCGAGCATCACGTCGGCGCGGTCGGCGTCGATGGCGCCGACGCAGATCGTTCGGCCCTTGCGCGGCTCGACCAGGAGCCGGCAGCGCCCGCGCATGCCGTCGAGGCCGCTCGACAAGAGAAAATCGATCGCGAGGCCCGCCACGATGAGCGCGACCGCCATGGAGAGGAGCGAGCTCGACCCGCCCGGGACACGCAGGGCGTCCACGAAGAGCCCCATCCCGAAGTACGTTCCGATGACGAGCGCGGCGAGCCCGGCGTAAAGCCCGGCCCGCGGGAATTGCACCTCGCGCGTCACGCTCGCGAGATTCGGCAAAGGCACGAGCTCGGTGCGCTCCTTCAGCACCTTGCCGAGCATTTCCACGCGGTAGGTGAGCTCGAGGCCACGCTCGGTCAGGGTGAACGACGCCGGCCGCCGATACCCGAACGCGAGCCGTGCGACGAGCCTCGCGAGTTGATAGACGCCGAGCACGAGCGTCACCGCCAGCACGGCGGTCGTGAAGGGG
This sequence comes from Polyangiaceae bacterium, assembly GCA_035499895.1. Lineage (GTDB taxonomy): Bacteria > Myxococcota_A > Polyangia > Polyangiales > Polyangiaceae > PMG-095. Next base: position 24,737 of record DATJXW010000078.1, read on the forward strand.
CGAAAGGGTGTCGGCAGAAGCTCGCCGAGCAAGGGCTCCCGCGCGACGCCGCCGACCGCCAGCAGCGCTCGGGCTTGTTGGTCCTCGACGCGCGCGAGGGCGCGCGTGCGCGGCGACGCGGCTTCGGGCGAGAGGCTCGCACCGAGCGCCGCGGCGGCGAGCAGCGCTTCCGTGCGGCCGAAATCGGGCGCGACCTCCGCCGGGTCGAGCGCGATGCGCGCGACGGCGCGCCACACGCTCTCGCGCTTGCCCGCGGCGGCGTCGAGCGAAAGCAGCGCGTCGCACGGGGTGTGCGCGGCAAGCCACGTCATGTGCGCCACGAGCTTTTGCTCGTCGTCTTCCGTCGCCGCCTCGTCGCGCGCGGCGAGCGCGAGCGCGGCGCCGAGCAGGAGCGCCTCCGTGGGCGTGCCGACGCCCTCGGCAAGGAGCGTCGCCACGTTACCGAAGGGCGTTTCGAAGTCGGACGCGGTGAGTCCCTCGGGGACGGCCGCCGCCGGATGCTCACCCGCCGCCGGCTTGCGCGACGCGAACGCCTGGTTGCGCTGCTCGGCCGCTTCGACCGCGGCGCGCTTCACGAGCTTCACGAGCTCGTCTTCGAGCGGGTGCTTGTTGAGGGCCGAAACCAGCTCGGCCGGGGTAGGGGCGTCCGACATCGCGTGCGACTGCTACGCGTGTACTCGACTTCACGGCCAAAGGGCCAGTACGGCGTGAGCGCCGCGGAGCCTCAGCTCAGAATGCCGAGCGAATCGAGGATCGGCCCCGGTTTTTCGTCGCCTTCTCCAGCACGTACGATGCGGTTCTTCGCGTCGACGCGAACCACGGTGGGGCGGTGGGCGCGCGCTTCCTCAGGCGTCATCTCAGCGAACGTCGCCAAGATCACGATATCACCGGGAGTATTCAGGTGAGCGGCGGCGCCGTTCACGCAGATGGCGCCGCTCCCTCGCGGGCCTTCGAGCGCGTACGTCACGAGACGCGTGCCGCGGGTCGCGTTCCAGATGTGGACCGCCTCGAACGGCAAGATGCCGGCGGCGTCCAGCAGGTCACGGTCGATGGTGACGCTGCCCTCGTACGCGACGTCGGCATGCGTGACCGTCGCGCGGTGGATCTTCGACTTGAACATGTTCAGGCGCATGGCTCTTCGAGTCCTGCCGTGGCGGCCGGCGGTTTGCCGGTCCACCCAGTGGACACTCTGAAGATAAGACATCGCCGGTGCGGGTCAACCAGGGCGCGCAGAAGGGTCCTCAAATTTGGCCCAGATCAGCCCGAGCGCTTACGGAAAAGGGCGACTCTCGAGGAGTAAGCCATGCAGAGTGCCAAGTCCCAGGCCGAGCTTCACGCCGTTCTGAAGAACCTTTTGCGCGATTCGATGCGGCTCCACGCCGAGGGGGCGCCCGGGTCCCGCCTCGGGCAAGCCGACGGCTACGTGGACGGCTTCGTCCGCGCGCTCGTCGAAGCCGGACTCTCCGACCACGCGAGCATCCTCGCGGTCATCCGCGACACGCGGCGCGAGTTCGCGGGGCCCGCGACGCGGGCCGTCGATTCCGACTCCTCGACGCTCGCGGCGTAGCCCGCGCGTCGCCTGCAACCCGGGGCGCTTCAGTCGCCGGGGTGAACGAGCGTGCGGAGCTCGCTCATGCGCCGGCGAATGGAGGCTTGGTCGAGCGCCGTGAGCCGCGTCGTGCCGACCGCTTCGACGCAGAACGACGCGACCGTCGCGCCGGTGTGCAGCGCCTGACGAATCGCCGCGCGGTCGAGGGTGCCGCGCTGAGCGAGGGCACCGAGCAACGCGCCCGCGAAGCTGTCTCCGGCGCCCGTCGGGTCGACTTCGTCCTCGAGCGGGTACGCGGGCACGAAGCACGTCTCGTCGCCCTCGAAATAGAGCGCGCCGAACTCGCCGCGCTTCACGATCAGGCGCTTCGGACCGAGCGCGAGCACCGCGCGCGCCGCGCGCTTCAAGTTGTGGATCTCGGCGAGCTGACGCAGCTCTTCGTCGTTGATGACGAGCAGGTCGAGCTTCTTCAGCACCTCGCCGAGGAGCGCGCGCTCCCCCGAGATCCAGAAGTTCATCGTGTCGGCCGCCACGAGCCGCGGCTCTTTGATTTGCGCGAGCACCTCGAGCTGGAGGGCAGGGTGGATGTTGCCGAGCAAGACGTACGGACTCTGCGTGTAGCTCTGCGGCAGCTTCGGCTTGAAGTCGGCGAACACGTTGAGCTGCGTGTCGAGCGTGGTGCGGCTCACGAGGTCCTTCGCGTAGCGGCCCCACCAGCGAAAGGTCTTGCCGGGGCTCCGCTCGACACCCGCGCAGCTCACCCCGCGCTTGGCGAGGTCGTCGAGCGTCGACTGCGGGAAATCCTCGCCGACGACGGCCACCACGCGCACTTCCGTGAAGTGGCTGGCGGCGAGCCCGGCGTACGTCGCCGAGCCTCCGACCACGTTTCTGAACTCGCCGCTCGGCAAGTCCAGGTCGTCGAAAGCCATCGAACCTACGATCAAGAGCGGTGAAGCGGGCATGGGATCATTATTCTTTCGCGTGAGGGGGCACGGTGCCACCGAAGCCGTGTGTTTCGGCCAAGAGACGCTCGGCGAGACGGGCGGCGCGTCCACGCCGGCATTCCTCGGCGAGGACGATCGACACGAGCTGCTCCGTCGCGCGCTCGAGCTCGTCGTTCATCAGCACGTAATCGAAGAGACCGTAATGAGCGATTTCTTCGCGGGCGACGTTGAAGCGCCGTTCGACGGTTTCGGCGTCGTCGCTCGCGCGGCCGTGCAGGCGCTGCTTCAAGACGGCCATGCTCGGCGGCAAGATGAACACGGCGACGGCGTCGGGCCGCACGCTCTTGATTTGACGCGCGCCCTGGTGATCCACGTCGAACAGAATGCCGCGGCTGCCGCGAGCGCGTTCGACCTCGGCGCGGCTCGTGCCGTAGAGGTTACCGTGGACGGTCGCCCATTCGAGGAACGCGTTCGTGCGGATGAGCTCTTCGAAGCTCGGCCGATCCACGAAGTGATACTCGCGTCCGTGCACCTCCGAAGCGCGCGGTTTGCGCGTCGTGTGGGACACGCTGAAGGAGAGGCCGCTCACGCGCTCGAGCAGGCGATTGGCGAGCGTGGTCTTCCCGGCGCCGGACGGCGAAGAAATGATGAGGAGCAGCGGATCGTCATTCGACATTCTGCACCTGCTCCCGCATGCGCTCGACTTCCACCTTGGTTTGGACCACGAGCTGCGCGAGGGTCGCGTCCTGACTCTTCGCGCCCGTCGTGTTGAGCTCCCGCGCGATCTCTTGCAGCAGGAAATCGAGCTGTCGCCCGATCGGCCCCGGACTCGCGAGCAGGGCGCCGAACTGCCCGAAATGGCTGTCGAGGCGCAGCATTTCTTCGCTGATGTCGGAGCGATCGGCCATCAGCGCGACCTCGTTTTCGAGCCGCGCGGCGTCGAGCGGCGCGCTGCCCGCGAGCAGGCGATCGAGCCGCTCTTTGAGCCGCGCGCGCTGCACCCCGACGAGACCGCCGGAACGTTCGCGAATCGAGTGCGCGAGCTTGCGCGCGCTGTCGAGCCGAGCGCCGATTTCGCGGCCGAGCGCGGCGCCTTCGGCTTCGCGCATCGCGCCGAGATTCGCCAGGGCCGCGCCGAGCGCGCGAGTGAGCGCCGCCCTGACGGCCTCGACGTCGGCGACGACCGGCTCGAGAAACAGCGACGAGAAGCTCGCGAGCGTCGCGAGCGACACTTCGGTGCCGGGCGCGAGCTCGTCGCGCAACACGCGGAGCGCGGCATGCAGCGCGCGCGCCCGCTCGATCGAAAACCGCGCCGGCGGCAGCGCCGCGCCGCCGAGCCGCACGCTCACGTCGACGCGCCCCCGCTCGAGCTTGTCGCGCACGAGCTGCTCGAGGAACGACGCTTGATCGGCGATTTCCGGCGGCAAGCGCACGCGCACGTCCACGAAGCGGTGGTTCAGCGTGCGGACCTCGAGATGGAGCTCGCCGCTTCCGAGTGGCGCGTCCCCCGCACCGTAGCCGGTCATGCTGCGCATCGGCGGCGGAGCTAGAGTCCCTTGCGGCGCTTGATGTCCTCCATCATGCGCCGGTATTCGACTTCCCATAGCCCCGTGCCCTCCTGCACGTGCTTCAGGTGGCCGCGGATCTCCTGCTCGAGCGCTTGTTCTTCGGCGAGCTGCTTGCGCAGCGGATCGCGCATCTTGCGCCTGAGCTCGTAGTCCTCCGAGAAGACTTCGTCGACGTTCGCCGAGTGCATCAGCATTTCGACGAGCTGGTCGAGCAGGTAATCGATGGCGTCGTCGCCGAGCTTGATGTGCTTCTCGTCCGCGACGAGCTTGCGGAGTCGTGGAAACTCGTTCTGCGAGAGGCCGCGCGCCGCCATCAAGTCCTTGGCGCGCTCCTGCACGGCTTGCTCGTCACGCACGTATTGGTTCAGCACGGCCTCGATGTCGGCCTGGACTTCGGCCGGCGACTCCGTCTCGATGTCTTTGCCCTTGACGAGCGCCGTCATCATCTCGTGAGCAATCTGCGGGACGCGGGGGCCGTGCAGCCTCATGGCGGGTTTCTACCACCGTTCGCCGTCGCCCAACACCCTCAAAACCCCTCGAAAAGGGCGGGTCGCTCAGCTTTCGTTCCGGCTGCCGAGACGCAAGCGCCGAAAAACGGCCTCGCGCTGCCGCTGTTTGTAGGCGTCGTGGCTCGCGTCGCCCGTCTCGTTCTTCGCCTCGCTTTCGGCGTCGAGGACCTGGAACTCGCACAGCATGTAGACGAGCGGTCCCAAGAGCTCGGAGCCCGCGGGAGCGAGTTCCATGAGGTGCGGCGGGACGCGCACCGGCACGTCGGTCACGAACTGAATCACGCGATAGGTGGGGGCGCTGAAGCGGTTGTCGCCCGGCGTGAGATCGTCGTCGAGCGTCCCCTGGAACTCGGGCACCATCTGCGCGAGCTCGTCGTGCCGCTCGCAGTAGCTCTTGAAGTGGAAGATGGTGTTCGTGCTCTGCTTGGGCACGACGAAGTTGAAGGGAAACAGCCGATCGGTGAGGTAGAGCACCACCGGCAGAATGTCGTCCATCGCCTTCGTCACGATGCGAAAGCGCAGCTTGTCGTAGAGCGCGGCGGCCGTCGCCTCGGGTTTGGAGAGGAGCTTCGTGTACGTCGAGTCGAGGTTCTTCCTGCCGCCGATGAACTCGGTGATCGGAAAGCCCTCGCTCAGCATCGTGCCGACGACGCGATAGACCTTCTCCTCCACGAGGTGGAAGAGATCACGATCGCTCACGGGCAGCCGGAACAAGAGCTCGCGGCCCGCCATGTGATTGATGATCTGGATGGTCTTCAGAATCGTGCAGGCGCAGAGCTGGCGATGGCCCTTGCCCGAGGCCATGACGAGCAGCTCCGCGACGTTCGATTCCTCGACGGGTTTCGGGATCGCGAACGAGAAATGCCGGCGGAGGTAGGTGATCGCCTCGCGCTTGATGTGCTCGGTGAAGGCGAGGTCCTTCGGGTCCGCGAGCGACAGATCGTGGTTCTCGATGAGCCGCCGCGCGTGGTCGGGCCCGCTCAGATTCAGGCGGTGCCAATCGACGACGGACGCGCCGGCCAAGATGAGCCGGAGCGCTTCGACGTCGTGAAGACTGAACTCGTCGAAACGCTTGAGCGGAGCCCCCGAGAGCGGGCCGTCCGCAGGCGACGAGTGGAAGTCCCGAGGTGAAGTCAGTGGTGCGTCGTGGTCGCGCTACCCTCGCCCGGGCGGCGCAGCGAGAGGGTTCCGAAGAAGAT
>DATJXW010000079.1:0-12403 GCA_035499895.1 Polyangiaceae bacterium
CGCGCCGTTTCGATCTCGAGACGCTCGAAGCGTCGCGGCCCGCGCTCGTGAAGGACGCGCTCGCGGCGCGGATCGGCTCCGAACCCGCGGCGCCGCTCGCCGAACGCCTGGTCGACATCGCGCTCGGCGGGCTCGAGCGCCGCGCTCGTCGTGACGCGAGCGGGCGCGACGAACGGCTCTACCTCGAGCCGCTCGCCGCCCTCACGCGGCTCGGCAAGTGTCCCGCGGACGTGGCGCGCGAAGGCCTCGCGGTCGGGCAAGTGCTCGAGGTGGCGGAAATCGTGCGTCGCGCGCAGCTCTGAGGACGCCCACGACGGAGTGCGAGAGCACCGCCCTCGGACGCACCTCGTGCGCCCCCAACCTCAGGCCGCGGTGGCGAGCGCGATCTTGTCGGTCTGCCCGGCGCGGTAAAAGCGCCGCAAGAGCGAGCGCGCGTCGGCGGCGCGGCGTCCGAGCAAGCGCGCGCCGAGACGCGCGGCGAGATCGTTGGCGAGCCGGTAGCGCTCGCCGGCTTCGGTGCCGGTCGGGTCGAGGAAGCGCCCGTTCTCGTAGAGGTGCTCGTGCAAGCGACGCGCGCTCTCGCGGTCGCGCCCCGGCTCGAGTCCGAGCAGCACGAACTTGTCGACTTCGGCTTGGAGCTCGAGCTCGAGCTGCGTCGTCGGCAAGCCCGTGCGCACGCGCTCGACGACGAACACGACGTGACTCACGCCTTCGACGAGCTGGAGCCAGGTGTCGTTCGCGCCCGCGCGCGGCGCGTCGTTCGGCACGATGAGCGCGAGCTCGACCGCGTCGTCGAATTCACGCACGAGGAGCTGCTCGCGTTCGCCCTCCGGTGCGGCCTCGGCGAAGGCGGCCACGTCGGGGGTGCGCTCGAGGCCGTAGTAGTCTTCGAGACGGCGCTGGATGCCTGCGAGCGCGACCTGCGTGCGACGCCCGAGCTCCGGCATCGTCAGTGGACTCCGCCTCCGCCGCGCAACGGAACGAGACCTTTCGCGCCGAGCGCCGCGGCGAGCTCGTTCGAGCCCGTGCGGAGCCAGCGTTCGTAGAGCTTCACGACGCCGCCGTTCGTGCTCGTGCCGCTCTTCGCGACGAGCCGGTCGGCGATGCACTCGATGAGACCGACGAACGCCTCGAAGTGCGCGGCGAGCTCGCCGAAGACGTCCGGCGCCGAGCTTCGCTCGACGTGCGTGACGCCGCTCTGCCTCAGCATGCTCGCCGCGCCGTCGTACGCTTCCGCGCCGATCGACTCGACGTAGCGGAGCGCCACGCCGCGGTTCTCGAGGTGCTCGGAGAAGAAGCCGCAGACGTACAGCGTGCCGTCGCCGAGCGCGCGCAGTCGCTCGAAGCGCTCGCGCCCGACGCTCTCTTTCGCCTCGGCGAGGAGGAGCGTCAGGGGTCGCTCGAGCGCGCCGCGCGTCAACGCACCCGGCTTCGCGTAATCGGCCAGCAGGCCCGAAACGTAGACGCGGGTGGCGTCGGTGGCTTCGACTCGTCGCTCTTCGAGGGCTTCGCCTACGAGGCCGGCAAAGAAGGCACTCACATCGGCTGAGAGATCGACTTCGGCGCTCATGGGCACCTCTGATGCAAATCTACGGCCCGTTCGTTGCCGAAATGTAACGAAACACCTGGGCCGATGCTCAGGTGATGCGATCTTTCTTGGCACTCCCCTCGAGCGGCTGCCAAAGGAGCGTGCGCTCCTTCCCGACACCCGGGGATCTTTTTGCAGGGGCGTCCCTTGACAGCGGGGAGCCCCTGCGTAAGTTCCCGGCACCCCCGGTTAGCACTCGTGCAAGTCGAGTGCTGACAGGGATTTAAAGTTCCCGTTATTTCGGGACTTTAGCGGGGTGGAGCGGGCTCCCGAGGGGCCCGTGAAGTCTCCGAACGACCCAAACCAACCAGCCACGAGGATTGAAATGGCCGCGAAGATTCGACCCCTGCAAGACCGCGTGATCGTCAAGCGCGTGAAGGAAGAAGAGAAGACCAAGGGCGGGATCATCATCCCGGACTCCGCGAAGGAGAAGCCGGTCGAGGGCGAAGTCATCGCCGTCGGCAACGGCAAGGTTCAGGAGGACGGCAAGATCCGTCCGCTCGACATCAAGGCCGGCGACCGGATCCTGTTCGGCAAGTACAGCGGAACGGAGATCAAGCTCGACGGTGAGGAGCACCTGATTTTGCGCGAGGACGACATCCTCGGCGTGATCGAGCGGTGAGTTTCGAACAGGGAATTTGAAGGAGCACTCAGCAAATGGCTGCCAAAGAAATCGTTTATCAAGAGAAGGCTCGTAACCTCGTCCTCGCCGGCGTGAACGCACTCGCGGACGCGGTGAAGGTCACCCTCGGCCCGCGCGGTCGCAACGTCGTCATCGAGAAGAGCTTCGGCTCGCCGACGGTCACCAAGGACGGCGTGACCGTCGCCAAGGAGATCGAGCTCGAGAACAAGTTCGAGAACATGGGCGCCCAGATGGTGCGTGAAGTCGCTTCGAAGACGAGCGACATCGCCGGCGACGGCACGACCACGGCGACCGTGCTCGCGCAAGCGATCTTCCGCGAGGGCTCGAAGCTCGTCGCGGCGGGGCACAACCCGATGGAGATCAAGCGCGGCATCGACAAGGCCGTCGAGGTCCTGGTCGAGCAGCTGAAGAAGGCGGCGAAGTCGACCAAGGACGCGAACGAGATCGCGCAGGTCGGCACGATCAGCGCGAACGGCGACACCACGGTCGGCAAGCTCCTCTCCGAGGCGATGGAGAAGGTCGGCAAGGAAGGCGTGATCACGGTCGAAGAGGCGAAGAGCGCGGACACCACGCTCGACGTCGTCGAAGGCATGCAGTTCGACCGCGGCTACCTCTCGCCGTACTTCGTGACGGACCCGGAGCGCATGGAAGTCTCGCTCGAGGACGCGTACATCCTCTTGAGCGAGAAGAAGATCAGCAACATGAAGGACCTCCTGCCGGTGCTCGAAGCCATCGCGCGCCAGCAGAAGCCCCTCCTCATCATCGCCGAGGACGTCGACGGTGAGGCGCTCGCGACGCTCGTCGTGAACAAGCTGCGCGGCACGCTCCAGTGCGCCGCCGTCAAGGCCCCGGGCTTCGGCGATCGCCGCAAGGAGATGCTGAAGGACATCGCGATCCTCACCGGCGGCCAGGTGATCGCGGAAGAGCTCGGGCTCAAGCTCGAGAACGTCACGATCACGGACCTCGGTCAGGCGAAGCGCGTGAAGATCGACAAGGAGAACACGACCCTCGTCGACGGCGCCGGCAAGAAGGACAAGATCAAGGGCCGGCAGCAGGAGATCCGCAACCAGATCGAGAACACCACCAGCGACTACGACCGCGAGAAGCTCCAGGAGCGCCTCGCGAAGCTCGTCGGCGGCGTGGCGGTGATCAAGGTCGGCGCGGCCACCGAGGTCGAGATGAAGGAGAAGAAGGCGCGCGTGGAAGACGCGCTCCACGCGACCCGCGCCGCGGTGGAAGAGGGCATCGTCGCCGGTGGCGGCGTGGCGCTCATCCGCGCGCAGAAGGCGCTCGAGAGCCTCAAGGTCTCCGAGGAGCAGAAGGCGGGCGTCCGCATCATCGAGCGCGCGATCGAGGAGCCCCTCCGTCAGATCGTCGCGAACGCGGGTGAGGAAGGCTCGATCGTCGTGCAGAAGGTGAAGGAAGGCAGCTCGCCGACCTTCGGCTTCAACGCGGCGACCAACACCTACGGCGATCTCGTCGCCGAGGGCGTGATCGACCCGGTCAAGGTCGTGCGCTCCGCGCTGCAGAACGCGGCGAGCGTCGCGAGCCTCATGCTGACGACCGAGGCGATGGTGGCCGAGAAGCCGAAGGAGGAGAAGGCTCCTGCTCCGGGCGGTCACGCGCACGGCGGCGGCGGCGACTTCTGATCCGCGGCTGACGTGAACGGGCGGACGCGGGTCCGCTCGCGCGAACGGCGAGTGCTTCGGCGCTCGCCGTTCGTGTTTTGTCGGCAACGCGAGTAGCATCCCGTGGTCTCGATGCGGCTTCGCGCGCTCGCCCTCACGTGCTTGCTCCTTTCGTGCGGCCCGGACGCGCAGCCCCAGAATTGCTCGGGCTTACCGGACTTCGACGTGCTCATCACGGCCGAATACGGGCCGCTGCCCGCGGACACGGTGCTCCGCCTGCACTACGGCGGACGCGCCTCGGACGACCCCGAGGAGCTCGACCTCGCGAGTCCGAAGACGCCCGAGGCGCTCTTCTGCTTCGTCGCCGACCGCAACGGGCAATATCCGCGCAACGAGCTCGCGCTCGGCAACGCCGCACCGAGCGCGGCGGGCGCCGGCGGTGAAGCGGGCGCCGGCGGTGAAGCGGGAACCGAGCCCCCGGCGACCATCCAAGGGCTCTATTGCCAACTCTGGACGGACGGCTCCGCCGATCTCGACATCGTCACTCAGACCTACGGCACGCTCAGCGTGAAGCTCGAGAGCCAGCGCAACGTCTGCACGATCGAGCGCGTGGTCGAGCTCATGCCCGCGGACGCCGGCACGTAACGGTCGCTCGCGCTCAACGTGCGTTGGGCGCGGGGTTCGCGGCGCCGGCGTCGAATTTCTTGCCGAAGCTCTTGAGCGCGATGCGCTCGCTCTGCCGCTCGTCGCCCTGTTCGACGGACGTCTCGCGGAGCGCGATGCCGACACCGGGGCAAAACGCGGTCGTCGTGCGCTTGTCGCCCTCCCGCGTCGCGAGCTCCTCCACGGTCTCGACACAATCGGCGAACGTGCCGGCGGGGACGCTCACGCTCAGCCCGACGCGCGTCACGCGCACGTGCCCGAAATCGCCGTGCCACTCGGCGCCCACCGCGAGCGGCTCGCGCAACAAGAAACCGCCGCCCGCATGCGCCACGGCGTCGGTCGTCAGCGTCAAGCGGCGCCCGCGACCGGCCACGACGAGCTCGGCCGTGCCGGGCGTGGTGCGGCGCACCTCGAGCACCAAGAGCCCGCGCTCGCTCGCCGGCTCGGTCGAGGTTTCGTAGGCGAAGACGGTGCCGTCTTCGAGCGGGAGGTAACGCGCGAGGCCCGTGAGCTCGGCCGGACGCGCCGCCGCGGGGCCTTGCGCCGGCGCGGCACAACCCGAGAAAAGCAGCGTGAAGGCGAGCGCGGCGCTACGCGCCATGCGTCTTGTAAGCCCACACGGCGAGCGCCACGAGAAGCGCGATCGAGAGCCCGAGCAGGATTTTGACGAGCGGATCGGGTTCGATGCGCCGCGCGAGCTCACGCGCCGCGGCGCGCACGTCCTCGTTCGTCGTCTGCTCGGCGAGCTTCGGCGCCTGCTCGCGCACGTAGGCATAGTTGCCGACTTCGAAGGCGCGCACCAACCGGTCGAGCGCGGGGTCGTGCGGGAAGCCGAGCACGAAAATCGGTCGCTCGCGTCCGTCCGGCGTGAGAGCGGGCTCGACCGGTTCGGGCGGCGCCTCCGGAGCGCGCTTCTTCTTCTTGCGCTTGCGCCGCGGGGCCGACGTGGGCTCGCCGCTCGCGCTCCCGGCGGGTTCTTCGGCCGCGCGCGTCTCGGAAGGCGCGTCCGCAGGGAGCGCGTCTTCGGCGTGCCCGTCCTCGGACGTTGACTTCTCGGATCCTTCTTCCGGCATGGTCCGGGCGAGAAAGCTAGCACTCCGCACGGCGCGGTCAGAGTGCGAAAAATACCGGTTCAAAACTGAAAATAGACGAACGGGACCGCCTCGGCGCTCGCCATGGCGCGCACGCCGAGGGCCGCCGCGAAGAGCGCCACGCCCTGCAGCGGCGCCGGCAGCGTCGTGAACCGCGAGCGCGCGCCCGTGTACCAACGTTCGGGCACGTAGTGGCTCGCGAGGCCGAGCGCGAGCACCGCGACGAGGCGCGCGTCGAGGTTCGGGTGATACGTCGTGAGCGTCGCGAGCTCACCGAAAAATAGGCGCGCCGAGGCGAAGCTGTCCGAGCGAAAGAGGATCCACGCGGCGGTGACGAAGTGGAAGGTGAGCACGACCCCGAGCACGCGCGCGAACGGGCTCGCGGCCTCCGTCGGGTTGCGGTCGCCGCGCACGAAGCGCGTGAGCGCGAGGCCCGCGCCGTGCAGCCCGCCCCACGCCACGAAAGTCCAATTCGCGCCGTGCCAGAGGCCGCCGAGCAGCATCGTGAGCATCAGGTTCCGGTAGGTCCGGGCGCGGCCGCCGCGATTGCCGCCGAGACTGATGTAGAGGTAGTCGCGCAGCCACGTGGAGAGCGAGATGTGCCAGCGGCGCCAGAAGTCGACGAGGTTGTGCGCCTTGTACGGCGCGTCGAAGTTCGTCGGAAAGCGCACGCCGAGCAGGGCGGCCGAGCCGATCGCGATGTCCGTGTAGCCGGAGAAATCGCAGTAGATTTGCACGGCGTAGCCGACGGCGGCCGCGTAGCATTCGAGCGCGGAGTGCTGGAGCGGCGCGTCGAAGGTGCGATCGACGAGATTGAGCGCGAGGTAATCGCCGATCGCGACCTTTTTCAAGAGACCGATCGCGACGAGAAAGAGCGCCTCGCTCGCGCGGTCCGCTTCGAAACGCGCCGGGCTCGCGAGCTGCGGCAAGAGATCGCGCGGCCGTACGATGGGTCCGGCGACGAGGTGCGGGAAGAAGGCGACGAACGTGAGGTACTCGAGGTAGCTCCGCTGCGGGGGCACGTCGCCGCGGTACACGTCGATGACGTAACTCATCGACTCGAACGTGAAGAAGCTGATGCCGATGGGCAGCGCGACGCGAAGCGCGACTTCGGGCGGATGAAAGCCGAGCGCTCCGAGCAGAGCGCGCGCCGATTCGACGCCGAAGTCGAAGTATTTGAAGACGGCGAGCAACCCGAGGTTCACGCACGCCGTCACGACGAGCAGGCGTTTCCTCGTCCGCGCGTCGGGCGCCCGCGCGATCGCGTTACCGAGCCACCAATCGACGGTCGAAGAGCCCCAGATGAGCGGGACGAAGCGCCAGTTCCACTTCGCGTAGAAGAAGTAGCTCGCTCCGAGCAAGAACAGGAGGCGCAGCTTGCGCCGGCTGGCCAAAAGCCACGAGACGACGAACACGACCGCGAAAAATTCCGCGTAAGCGAGCGTATTGAAGAGCACGGCGGCAGCGCACGCTCCGGGCGGGCTGACGGCGGAGCGCGAGCGAGGCTACTACATCGGCGTGCAGCGGACGCTCCCGCCCCTTCGTCTCGCGCTCTGGATCGCGAGCCTTGCCGGAATTCTTTTCGGGCTGGGCGCGGCTGCGGGTCGCGCGGCGCCGCTCGGCGTCGTCGCGGGCGGGCTCGCGCTCCAAGCGCTGCTCGGGACGCTCGGGACGCTCCTGCCCGAGCTCGGTGCGTTCGGCGACGTCTACACTCGCGGGCCCGGCGCGCGCCGTGAGCTCGCGCTCACCTTCGACGACGGGCCGCATCCCGAGACGACGCCGCGCGTGCTCGCGTTGCTCGCCGAGCACGGCGTTCGCGCCACGTTTTTCGTCGTCGGAGCGAAAGCGGAGGCGCACCCGGCGCTCGTGCGGGCGATCGCCGACGCGGGACACACGGTCGGCGTGCACGGCTACCTTCACGATCGGCTTTACGCGCTCCGGTCCGTGCGCTTCGTGGAGCGCGATCTCGACCGCGCCGTGAACGCAGTCGAGCGCGCGCTCGGACACGCCCCCACGCTGTTTCGGCCGCCGGTCGGCTTCGTGAGCGGAGCCGTGGCCGTCGCGGCCGAACGCCGCGGGCTCACGCTGGTCGGCTTCAGCGCGCGGAGCCTCGACGGGCGGCGGGGCGCGACCCCGGCTCGGGTGCTCGAGCGCGCGTCGAAGGCGCTCGAGAACGGCGCGATCGTGGTCCTGCACGACGCGGCGGAGCGCGACGACCGCACCCCGGCGAGTCTTGCGGTTCTCGGCGAGCTCCTCGAACGCGTGCGGGCGCGAGGGCTCGAGGCGGTTACCGTGGACGCGCTCCGGCGCCCGCTTTAGCGTGAGCGCATGCGTCGCACAGTTGCGTTCGGTTTCGGCGCTGCCGTTCTCTCGGTCGTCTCGGTCGCCTGGGCGTGGTCACAGGGCGCCGAGATCACGGCGACCGTGCACGGGCACGCCTTCACGCGCGTCGTCGTGGAAAGCGCCGACTGCGTGCTCCACTACCGAATTTACTTCGACGCTCCGCAAGATGCCTATGCGAGCGCCGCGCGCACGCGCAACGTTTACCTCTTCCGGGCGCGCATCGATTTCGCGAGCGGCAAAGCGGCGACGGCGCCCGTGTTCGCCAATCGCGCGCCCGGCGCCCGCATGTACGAAAATCGCTACGATTCGGCCGGCGACGGCTGTTGGGTCAAGGACCAGCAAGCCCTGCGGCGCCTCGAGGTCGAAGGGTGTCGCGGCGACGGCTGCACGCCGGAATTCTTTCACTGACGCCGCGGCCCGTCCGCGGCCCGCTCACGCTCGCCGCAGATCGCTTTGGAACGGCGACTCGTTCTGCGGGAACATCAACCAGAAGAACACCGCGCGCACCTCGAGGTACTCCGCCGCCGCGACCTCGATGAGGTGCGGCGGCACGGCGTCGATGGACATGCCCTCCCACTCGAAGCCCTCGATTTGGCGCGCGAGCGCGACGAGACCCGACATGCGCATCCGATCGTGAGAGCGCCAGCAGCGCACGGTCGCTTGGTGCGCGGCCGCGGCGAACTCGGGACGCGCGACCACGCGCTCCGGGCGGGCGATCGCGTCGAGGCCGCACGCCCAGCAGAGCCAGCCGAGCGCTGCCCAATCGGCGCGGGCCGTCGCGAGCAGACGGCGGGTCGAACGCTCGAACGACACGCTCTCGTCGATCGTGACCTCCGTGATTTCGGGGCCGTTCTCGCCCTCGTCCTCGATGCGAGCGGTGCGGCGCTGGAGCTCGCGCGGCCCGTTCGGCAAGAGGACGGTCGTGTCCGGCGGGAGCCACGGCGGCGTCCCCCGCACTCGGCGTGCGAGCTCGCGCCGCACGAGCAGCAGGCGCGTCGCGTAGAGCTCGATCACGGAGAGGATCGCCTCGAACGGTTGTTGCAGGTCGACCTCGACGAGCTCCTCGTCCGGGGGCGCCACGCCGTCGACCGCGGGACGGAACGGGTAAGCCCCGTACGTGACGCGCTCGAACTGGCGCAGCGAATCGGCGGCTTGCGCGGACTCACGCTCGGCGAGCCTTGCGGCGACGAGCGCCCCGTCCGGGTCGCCGTGTTCGATGCACAGGAGCGCGCGGCCCATGCCGACCAGCGCTTGCTCGGGCGCGAACAGCACCGAGGCATCGAAGTAGTCGAGCGCGGCCGGCGCATGGCCTTCGAGCGAGGACGCGAGGGTGCGGAAGAGCACCGCGGGCGCCGAGCCAGCGAGCACGGCGCCGAGCAGCGCGCTCTGCGTGACGTTCTTCGCCGTCGCCACTTCCTCGGCACGGGCGGCGGCGGACTCCGGCGCGAGCGCGGCACTGCGCGCGGCCATGAAGCGTGCGTAGCGCTCGCGGTCACCGCTCTTCGCGAGCGCACGAGCGCCGAGCGCCGCGCTCTCGCGGGGAGGGCGAGCGGGAGCTTCGGCGAGCCGCCAGAGGGCCTCCGCGTCGATGACGCCGTCCGGCTCGCGTCCGGCGACGACCGGCAGCGAGCTCGCGTCGAGCACGGCACCGAACTCGACGCGCTTCACGAGCTCACCCGCCTGGTCGAGAAATTCCCACCGACCGATGGGCTCCGCGTGCGCGTGCTCACCATGGACCTCGACGATGCGAGCGTCCGCGTAGCGACCCGCGTGCGGCGAGAACCGCGCGAAGAATTCGCCTTGCCGGCGACCGTCGTCGTCGAGTCCCGTCCGTTCGGCCAGCGTTCCGTCGGGGAAAAAGCGACGATGCTCGCGTGCCTGGCCGCCCCGCGCGTCGATCTCGTCCACGCGCACGCCGTCGAGGTCGTAATAACGGAGCGTCGTCGTGCCGTCGTCGCGCTCGCTGCGCGCGATGAAGCGCGAGCTCGTCTCGTCGTAACGCGCGTCGGCGGGTACGTCGCCGCGCCGCTCCGGCCACGGCGTGCCGTCGTCGCAGATCGGGCGGCCGCGGTCGTCGTAGAAGGTCTCGTCGAGCAAGCGCCCGGCGCGGTAACGCGCGCGGATTTCGCGAGCGCCGGGCGGAACGCAACACGACCTCAGCGCCTGGCTTCCGAGCGAGCCGTCGCTGAAGCGTGAAAGAACGCCGTCGAGCTCGCCGTGAAGGTACGTGGCGCGAGCGAGGAGCGTGCCGTCCGCGCGAAACGCCGTGAACGCGCCGTGCAGCCGACCGGCGTCGTCACGGTCGCCGAGCTCCCACTGCTCCGCCCCGTCGTTGAACGTCGCGTGGGCGGGGACGCTCTCCGGGCGCGCGGGCGTCGTCATGGCGTGGAGCCTGACTCACGCTCAGGCGGCGGCAACCGAGCCCGGCTGTCCGAGCACGTAACGCCGCGAATAGCCGCGCGTCGCGTTCTCGATCGAGACCCAGATCGCGCCGTCGCGCCCGTACCCGTAGCGCTCGACGATCTCGACCTCGCCGCCGGCGAGGCGCTGATCGATTGGAATGCTCGAGAGGTCCGAACGTTCGACGAGCGAGGCGTCGTAAGGGAAGAGGATGTCGCCCCACGGGGTCATGTCGCCGCGCGGTTGACCGGTCGCGTCGATCTCGCTGCACTCGAGGAAACGGAGGTGCCCGACGGCGTGCACCGGCCGATAACGCCGCTCGACGCTCAGGCCGTCCTCCTCCGGCAGGAGCCCCTTGCTGATGATCGGATCGAAGATCTTGTTGCGCCCGGCTTCGCCCTCGCGCCACACGCCGAAGTGACGCGTGACGGCTTCGCGCACGAAAATCTGCGCGTCGGGGTCGGCGGCAATCGCGAGACCGACCGCGGTCGCCGCGTGCGGTTGCGGCGCGATCAACACCTTGCGCTTGTAGCGCTCGCGCAGCACCCTGCCGACGAGCGGAAACGACGTGCCCCCGCCGACGAGGTACACGCCGCCGAGCTCGCGGGTGTTCGTGGGGTCGTGCCCGTGCTCCGCGACGCCCGCGAGGATGCGCTCGAGGAGCTCGAGCGTGCGCGCGACGAGGGGCATGCACGCCTCGTTGACGGCGGCCATCTCGAGCGTGATCACGTCGATGCCCTCGATCGCCGCGCCGAAGTCGAGCGTCAGCTTGCGATTGTTCGGGCCGAGCGCTTCCTTCGTTTCGCGGCAGATCTCGAGCAGGTGCGCGCGACGCACGGCCGTCAGCGACGAGGGCTCGATGCGCGCGGCGTCGAGCGCCAAATCCAAGATGACCGCGTCGAAGTCCTCGCCCCCGAGCCGCCCGATCCCCTCGCTCGCGATCAGATCGAAACGGCGATCGACGAGCGACACCGCCGACGTGTCGAAGGTCCCGCCGCCGAGATCGTAGACGACGACGTAACGCTTGGGAGAACGCTTGCCGAGCGTCGACAGGTGATTGTGCGCGTACTCGATCGCCGCGGCCGTGGGCTCGTTGATGAGTCCGAGCACCTGAAAGCCGGCGCGCTTGAAGGCTTCGACGGTGAGGTAGCGCTGGCTCGTCGAGGCGTTCGCGGGCACGGCGACCATCGCCTCGAGCGGCTCGAGCTCGTCGAGTTCGAGGTTCGAGCGCTCGACCAGCATCCGCCGCAGGAACCTGAGATACTCGGTCGTGAGCTCGAGCGCGGTGCGATCGATGCCGAGATCGCGCAGCCGCTCGTCGGGCAAACGCGCCCCCGCTTCGCGCTTGATCGAACGGATGATGGTCTGGCTGTCAGCGCTGATGCCCGCCGCCGCGTCCCAACCGAGCGCGAGCTCGCCGCGGCCGCGCACCGCTAGGCCGGGAATGAACTCGGCGAACCCGCGTGGCGTTTCGAACACGGCGACCGGGTATCTGCCATCGACCGCCGCTGCGACGACGGTGCGCGTGGTTCCGAAGTCGATACCAATTCGCATGTCAGCGCGCGTCGCCCTGCTCGAGGGTCACGCTCAATATACAGCGGTCGCTTGGCCAAGGGGCCTATTCTTTTTCTGCTCCGGCCCCGCCGCCGCTCGGGGGCGCTTCGACGCGCGCGTCCGGCAGCGCAACCACGAAGCGCGCGCCGCGGGGGCGCGAGGTATCGAGCTCGATCGTGCCGCCCGCCGCCTCGACGAGGCCGCGGCAGACCGCGAGACCGAGCCCGGTGCCCTTGCCCGTCTCCTTCGTGGTGACGAACGGCTCGAACAGACGATCACGCACGATTTCGGCGACGCCGGGGCCGTCGTCGCTGACGCTGAGCTCGACGCCGTCCTTCGAGCGGAGCGCTTCGATGCGGATGTGACCGCCTGGTCCCGCCGCGTCCGCGGCGTTGAGGACGAGGTTCAGGAGCACCTGGACGAGCTGCTCGCGGCTGAGCGTCACGCGCGGCAACTCCGAGTGCACGTCGAGCGCGAGGTCGACCTCGCGCAG
>DATJXW010000080.1:0-22851 GCA_035499895.1 Polyangiaceae bacterium
CGGCGGCACCGCCACCTCGCGCTCCACGCGGCCGTCGATGTCGAGGCTGTCCGTCGCGAGCCCGAAGCGCACCTCGGCGCGGTACGACTTGGTTTCGAGCGTGAGGTACGGTGAAAGCTTGGTCGCTTCGCCCGCGAGCAAGAGCAAGACGCCCGTCGCCATCGGATCGAGCGTCCCGGCGTGCCCGACGGCGCGCGTCCCGAGCAGCTTTCTGAGCTTGCCGACGACGTCGTGGCTCGTGAGCCCGCCCGGCTTGTCGACGACGTAAACCCCGTCGATCACCCGAACCAGACGCTCTTCCGGTCCCGCACGCCGTTGTCGAGCATCGCCTGGATCGCTCCGCGCACGCGCTCCGACAGGCGTCCGACGAGCACGTGGTCTTCGGCGGCCTGCGGCCCGTAACCGTCGAGCGACACCGGCTCGCCGAAGCGTATCGTCCAGCGGCTCGGCGCCGGAACGAGCCCGAGCGGCCCGAGCAACGGGAACGTCGGCGTGACGGGGATGTACGGCAGGCCGACGAGCGAAGCGACGGACTCGAGTCGGTAAAGGAGCGGGTTCGTCTCTTCCGCGCCGATGATCGCGCACGGGACGATGGGCGCCTGCATGCGGAGCGCGAGCCTGATGTAGCCGCCGCGCCCGAAGCGCTGCAGCTGGTAGCGCTCGCTGAAGAGCTTGCGAATGCCCTGCACGCCCTCGGGAAACGCCGCGAGCAAGCCGTCCTTGCCGAGCAAGCGCTCGGCGTTCTCCTGACAGGCGCGGACCGCGCCGACGCGGTTCATGAAGACGCCGGCGAACGGCAGGTAAAACAGGAAATCCTCGGCGAGCCAGCGCAGCTCGCGGGACGCCGGGTGCTCGAGCCTGAGCGCCGTCCGCAGCATCAGCCCGTCGAGCGGCAGCGTGCCCGAGTGATTCGCGACGATGATGCAGCGGCCCGTCGCGGGAATTTGCGAGATGCCCTGCGTCTTGATGCGGAAGTAGTGGCGGTACAGAAACTCCGCAATCGGCCGGAAGCGGCTCTCGTACACGGGGTCGAGGCCGAAGTCGTCGACCTCCTCGGAGCGGCTCCGCAACCCTTGTCGTCCCCAGCGCTTCACGAAGTACGGGCTCGCCGCGAGATCGTCCGCGGGCGCCGTCGGGAGCTCGCGTTCCGGCGGGACGAGCCGCAACGCTTCGCTCGCGGGCGGCCCGTCCGGCGCGTCCGCCGGCTTCGGCAGCGCGCCGGTGCGGATGAGGCCGTCGAGGCGCGCCTCGAGCGCGCGGATCTGCTCGGCGACGTCGCCGCGCGGGCGAGCCGCGGGCGGCATCGACTCGAGCGGATCGGACCAGCCGATGTGCGGCGGCACCATGCGCGAGCCGAGGCCGAGCTCGGGCGCTTCTTCGACGAGCGTCTCGTCGTCTTCGAGCCGCAGGCTCACCGGCGATTCGCTCGACGGCCCGGCGTCCTCTTGCGCGACCGCGTGTTCGGCGGGCACGGCGTGCCGCTCGAGATCGTTTTGCGGCACGCTCGAATCGGGTTTCCGTCGCTTGCGGCCCGCGGGTTTTTGGCTCGCGCGCGTCGAGGCCGAGCGCTGGCTCGAGTCGAGCGCGGCGGCGCGGGTTTTCGGGCGGGCGGGCTTCGAAACGGCGCGAGCGCGTTTCGGCTTGTCTTTCTTCACGCCGGCGTCTCCGACAAAAGCTTCACCTCACGCAGGTGCTGCGCGTTCGCGAAATCTATCAACGCTTCACGACTCGTGTAGAGCGGACGAAACCCGAGAACCTTCTGCGCGAGGCTGCCGTCGGCGACGCAGACGTACTGCAGGTAGTCGAAGAACGAAGGCGGCGCCTCGGCGACCTGCGCGACCCAGAGAGCGCCGGCGAGCGAGCCCGCGAACGGCCGCGGCAGCGGCAGCGCCTGGCGCCCCGCGAGACGGATCGCGGTCCCGAGCGGCAAAACGCCCTCGGGCGTGACGTTGAAGACGCCCGGCGCGTCACGCATGATCGCGAGCCGAAACGCCGCGATCGCGTCCGCCTCGTGCAAAAACTGCCACAGCGGATCGAAGCCGAGCACCGTCGGCACGAGCCGATGGCTCAAGAAGCGCGTGACGAAGTTGTCGACCGTAGGCCCCACGATCGGCGCGGTGCGCAAAATCGTGACGGTGCGTCCCTGGCCCGGCTTGCCGAAGCGGAGCGCTTCGTTCTCGGCTTCGATCTTGTCAGCCAAGAACGGCTCGGTGCGGCGCGCCCTGAGCGGGTGCTTCTCGGAAAGGAAATTCGGGTTCGTCGGGTGCGCGCCGTAGAGCAATGTTTGGCTCCACATCACGAGCTTTTTCACGCGCGTGCGCCGGCAAGCGTTGAGCACGTGCATGGTCCCGACGCTTTCGAGTTCGTGGGAATAACCGCTCGCGTGGGTCGGCGAAGGCAAAAATGCGAGATGGACGACCGTGTCCACCGCTTCGGCGGCGAACACTTCGGCGAGCCGCTCTTCGGCGGCGGCGCTCGTGAGATTCAGCTCGTAAACGCGCGTTTTCGCGATCGCCGTCGGTGGCGGCTGCGTGTCGAGCGCGAGCAGCTTGTGCACGCCGGGATCTTCTTCCAGCACGCCGATGAGGTTCGTGCCGATGAACGAGGTCGCTCCGGTGACGGCGACCACGCGTCGCCGCGGCGACGGCGCCGACAGCGGAGACGATGCCGACAACGGAGACGATGCCGGTGCGGGCGAGTGTTCCAAGGTGCGCTCGTCGCTCACTTTCAGGCTCCGAAAGGCCGACCCTACCACAGTGCCTCACCATTTCGCGTCGTTGCATGACGTTCGAGGAGGCGGGGATCGAGCGAGTCGGCTAGACTCGGGGTAAGAGATGGATCCGCCCGGTCAGCATCGCCTCGGCCCCTACGTGCTCGGGGATCGGCTCGGCCTGGGAGGCATGGCGGAGGTGTTCGTCGCGACGCGACCGGGCCCGCGCGGCTTCAACAAGAAGTTCGCAGTCAAGCGCATTCTGCCGGAGCTCGCGCGCGACGCGCGCTTCGTCGCGATGTTCTGCGACGAGGCGCGGATTTGCGCGAGCCTTTCGCACCCGAACATCGTGCAGGTGATCGACTTCGGCGAGAGCGACGGCGAAGTGTTCATGGCGCTCGAGTACGTCGACGGGCTCTCGCTCGCGCGGCTCTTGCGCTTGGTCGCGAGCGCGCGCCGTCGCTTCCCCGTGCCGGTCGCGCTCTTCATCGCGCACGAAGTCTTGCGCGCGCTCGACTTCGCGCACAGCGCCTGCGACGAGGAGGGGCGCTCGCTCGGCATCGTGCATCGCGACGTCTCGCCGGGCAACGTGCTCATCGGCCGCACCGGCGAGGTGAAGCTCGGCGACTTCGGCATCTTGCTCTCCGCGTTCGTCGATCGCCGCACGCACCCGGGCGAGCTCAAGGGCAAGGTCGGGTACATGTCGCCCGAGCAAGCGATGGGCGGCACCATCGACGTGCGGAGCGACGTGTTCGCGCTCGGCATCGTGCTCGCGGAGATGTTGCTCGCGCGTCCGCTTTTTTCGGGCAAAAACGAGTTCGAGATCCTGACGAAAATCCACGACGCGGACATCTCGAACCTCGACAAGTACGGCCACGGCATCCCGCAAGAGGTGCTCGACATCGCGCGCACCGCGCTCGCCCGCGAGCGCGGCAACCGCTACGCGAGCGCCGCGGCCTTCGCGCTCGCCATCCAGAATGCGACCGAGCGCATGGGCGTCCCCGCCGGCGCGGCCGAGCTCGTCTCGTGGCTCTCCGCGGTCGGCGCGCTGCCGTCGCGGAGCGGCACGCTGCCCGCGCAGCGCGTCGAGGATTACTTGCCGCTCGCGCGCACCAAAGACGAGCGCTGAACGCGGCCCGCCTTGCCGGACGGGCGCGAGATGGTCTCGTGCAGGGGCCGACCCGTCGAGGTCCGAGTCGAGCGTCCGACCAGCGGTCGGGAACACCCAAAATCGACGAGCCGCCCGCCTTTACGGCTTCGGCTGGGTGTCGGGCTCGGAGTCGGCCGAGGGGAGCGTGCCGCCGGTGGGCTCGGGCGGCGCGAGCGTCGGCCGTTCGGAGGTGCCGGCTTCGGTGAGCGTTTTCACGGAGGTCGGCGGCGTCGAGTCGTGCGTGGCCGCGGGGCCGAGCAGGGCGAGGAGCGATTTCACGTCGACGGGCTTGAGCAGCGTGGGGCGGCCGGAAAGCTTGATGTAGTCGGCTTCCGCGCGGCCGAGCGCGCCGCCCGTGACGAACACGAAGCGATCGGCGACGTGAGGGCGTTCGGCGCGCACACGCTCGTGGAGCACGTGGCCGTTCGCGCCGGGCAAAAACACGTCGCACACGACGAGATCGGGCGTGTACGACGGATCGAGCAGGAGGATTTCGGCTTCGGAAGCGCTCGAGGAGGTGCGGACGTCGTGCGGCTTCAGGCCGCGGCGGAGCGTGCGCGACATCACCGGATCGTCGTCGATGACGAGGATGCGGCGCTCGCCCGGGCGACTCACCGAGGGCGGCAGCGGCGTCTCGCTGAGCGAGGCCTGGCCGTCGCTGTCGACGCGCGGCAAGAGCACGTGGAACGCCGCGCCGCCGCCCGCGCGCTCGTGCACCTCGATGTGGCCCCCGTGATCCGCGACCACGTCGCTGCAGATTTTGAGGCCGAGCCCGGCCGTCGTTCCGCGCGTTTTGGTCGTGAAAAACGGGGTGAAGATGTTTTCGACGGCGTCGGGCGGCACGCCGGGGCCGTTGTCTTGCACGATGAGCAAGACGTGCGGGCCGTCGACGGCCGTGCGGATCCAGACTTGCGGTCGCGAGCCGCCGGAGCACGCGTCGGCCGCGTTGAACGCGAGGTTCAAGACGACCTGTCCGAGCGTGTCCGAGCGGCCGAGCGTGAAGCAGTCCTCGTCGTAGCGTTCGTTCAGGGTCACGCCGAGCCGTTCGAGGTGCGGCCGGGCGACGACCATGGCCTCGCGCGCGACCGCGCTCACGTCGAGCCGCGCGAGCGGGCGCTCGCGCTTGCCGACGGAGGTGAGCTTTTCGATCGTCTCGCCGATGCGCGCGATGGCGACGGCCATGTCGCCGGTGAGCTCCGCGAGCTCGGCGACGCTGCCCCCGAGCGCGGTGTCGCTCGAGCCGGCCAAAATGCCGAGCTGTTCGACCACGCGCGCGAGCTCGTCGTGCTGCATGGCGAGCGCGCCCGCGGGGCTCTTGAGCTCGTGCGCGACGGTCGCCGTCACGAGGCCGACGCCCGCGTTCGCGCCGCCCGCGACGAGCCGGTTGCGATCGGTCTGGGCTTCCTCGGCGTGACGGTCGCGTTCGAGGCCGAGCGCCGCGACGGCGCACACGGTCGTGATGTAGCGCACCGTCTCTTCGTCGAGCATCGCCGCGTCGTCGAACATGAGCACGAGCGTCGCGAGCACGGTGCGCCGGTGCATCACCGGGTGCGCGAGCACGGCGCGCACCCCGAGCGCCGCGATTTCCGTGGCGTCCTCCACCGTCTCGACCTCGCGCCGCACGTCGTTCACCTGCACCACGCGCCGCGACGTGGCGGCGCGCTCCGCCAGGGCGCGCGCGCCGCGCCGGAGCCGGCTCGGGTCGAGCTCGGGCCGGCGCGAAAGTCGCCGTTCGGCCGCAGGTTCGACCGCGCCGTCCGAGGTGAACGCGAGCGCGCAACGCGCGGGCGTCGCGTCGAGCAGGAGGTCGAGGCAGTCGCCGAGCACGCCGCCCGCCGACTCCGCCGCGAGCCTACCTGCGAGCGCATGGAGCGCGTCGAGCCGGCGTAGGCGAAGGGCGGGCGACATTCCGGAAGCGACCCTCAGCGTAGACCATCGTCCCGTCGACGACGACCGTGCTTCCGGGTCTACTCACAAATCTCGCCGCAGGACCGGGTATTGGATCTGCTCGTGGACGAGCCGAAAGCCCTCGCTCGCGAAGAGCGCGAACGGACCGGCGAGGAGCTCTTCGTCACGGACGCCTTCGGCCCGGCGCGGGAACGCTTCGACCGAGCGCGCCCCCGCGACCTCGGCCGCGGCGATGCCGGCTTTGAGCAAGAGCCGCGCGACGCCGCGCCGGCGAAACTCGGGATCGACGAGGAAGCAGCCGACCGTCCACACGCCGTCGCGCGACGGCACGAGTCCGGGTAGCGCGCGGTAGGGGCGCTGCGCGTAGATTTTGCCGAGATTCGTCGCGGGCTCGAGCTTCATCCATCCGACGACCGCGCCGTCGTCGTTCCGCGCGACGAGGCCGGCGAGCGGCAGGGCGGCTCGTTCGAGGAGCTCCGCGCGATTCTTGTCCGGCTCGAATGCGAGGCGCGCCTGCCACTCGTTCTTGTCGCCGGTGAAGTGCCAATACGAGCAGAAGCAGCTCGACCCGGCGCGCTCGAAGAGGCGCGCGAGCTCGGGAGCGTTCGCCGGCGAAAGCCGTTCAATCAGCCACGGCGCCCGGTCACTCACGGAGGAGTGAGCCGTTCGACCGCGGCAGCCACGGTGAGGAGCTTCTCTTCGCCGAAAGCGGGAGCGAGGAGCTGGAGTCCGACGGGCAGGGCGGGGCGATCGGCGCGCGCTCGGGTGTTGCCGCACGGCACGCTCATGCCCGCGATGCCCGCGAGACTCGCCGGCAGCGTGTAGATGTCTCCGAGGTACATCGCGAGCGGGTCGTCCACCTTTTCGCCGAGCCGGAACGCCGGCGTCGGGCTCGTGGGCGTCGCGATCACGTCGACGTTCTCGAACGCCGCGTCGAAGTCGCGGCGGATGAGCGTGCGCACCTGCTGCGCTTTCTTGTAGTACGCGTCGTAGTAGCCGGCGCTCAGCACGTAAGTGCCGAGCAGGATGCGGCGCTTCACCTCGGCGCCGAAGCCGGCGTCGCGCGTTGCTCCGTACATCTGCACGAGGTTTGCGCGTTCGGGCTCGATGCGCAGGCCGAAGCGCACGCCGTCGAAGCGGGCGAGGTTACTCGACGCTTCGGCCGTGGCGACGATGTAATACGTCGCGACCCCCGAGTCGGTGTGCGGCAGCTTGACCGGGCGTACGGCGCAACCCTCGTGCTCGAGCGCCGTGATCGCGGCGCGGACGCGCTCGGCCACCTCGGGGTCGAGCCCCGCGGCGAAGTACTCTTCGGGCACGCCGATGCGAAGCGGCCGCACGTCGCGTTCGCACGCCGCGGCGTAGTCGCCGACCGCGAGCGACGCCGCCGTGGAGTCGCGCGCGTCGGGGCCCGAAATGGCGGCGAGCACGTGCGCCGCGCTCCGCACGTCGCGCGCGAAGGGGCCGATCTGGTCGAGACTCGAGGCGAACGCGACGAGCCCGTAGCGCGACACGCGCCCGTAACTCGGCTTGATGCCGACGATGCCGCAGAGGGCCGCGGGCTGGCGAATCGAACCGCCGGTATCGCTGCCGAGCGACGCCGACGCCATGCCGCCCGCCACCGCGACCGCGCTCCCGCTCGACGAACCGCCGGGCGTGCGCGTCGGATCGACCGGATTTTTCGCGGGGCCGAACGCGGAGTTTTCTCCGGACGAGCCCATCGCGAACTCGTCCATGTTCGTCTTGCCGACGAGGAGGGCGCCGGCCGTGCGCAGGCGCGTGACCGCAGTCGCGTCGTACGGCGGGCGCCAGCCCGCCTCGGCGCCGCCCGGGCGCCCGTCGGGGCCGCGCCGGGTGAGGACGCGCGAGCCGCACGTCGTCGGCGCGTCGAGCGTGCAGAGCGCGTCCTTGATCGCGATGGGCACGCCCGCGAGCGCGCCGAGCGACTCGCCCTGGGCGCGCTGCTTGTCGACCGCGGCCGCGGCCGCGAGCACCGAGGCCTCGCTCACGTGGAGAAACGCGTTCAGCGCGCTCTTTTCGCGGATGCGCTCGAGCGCGCCGCGCGCGAGCTCCGTCGCCGAAACGTCACCCTTCTTCACCGCCGCGCTGAGCTCGGCGATGGGCAAATCGAGAGGGGAGGCCATCATTCGTCCACGAATCCGGGAACCGCGAACGAGCCGCCGCCGCGGCGCGGGGCTTCGGCGAGCGCGCGGTCGTGATCGAGGCTCGGAACGAGCGTGTCCGGCCGGAGCGGCGCGCGATCGGCGGCGATGTGCGCCGTCGCCGGGATGCCTTCCGTCGGGATCGCGGCCAGCTGCTCGACATGTCCCAGGATTTTCGCCAAGTCGCGCTGCATGCGCTCGACCTCGTCGCCCTCGAGCTCGAGCCGCGCGAGCTTCGCGACGTGGAGCACCGTTTCCCGGGTGATCGCCATGCGGGAGGCTCTAGCACCGCGGCCCTCGCCGATGGAAGCTGGATGTCGCGGCGGGCGCATCACATCCGTTCAGTCAGCGGGATTTACGCGGTGATCGCGCGCCGAGCACGCAACTCGCGTGTGCTCGCGACCGATGCGAGCGTGTGACAGGGGTTCCCTCTTCGCGCGCTCGGGCCGCAAACACCGCCGATGAAGCTCCGCCGGCGAGCACCTCGACGGCCATCACGTCCGTCTATATCCTGCGCAAGCCGCAGCGCTCCGCTCCGAGGAGGGCGCCTGCGGGGGCGGTGCGTTTGAGACACGGCGAATTCAAAGCGGGCGAGCTCATCGCGGGTACTCGTTACCGGGTACTCGGGCTGCTCGGCGCGGGCGGCATGGGCACGGTGTACGAGGTCGAGCACACCGAGCTCGGCAAGCGCTTCGTGCTCAAAGCGCTCTTGAGCGATCTCTCGCGGCGCGAAGATTTGGTGGCCCGCCTGCGCAACGAGCAGCGCGCGCTCGGACGGCTCGAGCACCCGAGCATCGTCAACGTCACGGACGCGGGCGTGACGACCACGAACGTCCCTTACTTCGTGATGGAGCGCCTCGACGGCGAGACGCTCGGCGCGCGCATCAAGCGCACCGGCTATCTCCCGATTGGGGAGGCGCTCGAGATCGCGGCGGCGGTGCTCGACGGCCTCGCGGCCGCCCACGAGATCGGCGTCGTGCATCGCGACGTGAAACCGCAGAACATCTTCCTCGCGCACGGAAAATACCCGAAAATCCTCGATTTCGGCGTGGCCAAAGTGGCCGACACGGGCGGCATCACGGCGCGCGGCGTCGCGGTCGGCACGCCGCGCTACATGTCGCCCGAGCAAGCGAGCGGGGAGAAGCTCGACGGCCGCTCCGATCTCTACGCCGTGGGGCTCGTGCTCTACGAGATGATGGTGGGGCGCGGGCCGTTCGACGACGCACGCGACGCGAACGAGATGCTGCTCGCGCACCTGAGTCACCCGCCGCCGCGCCTGTCGACGCGCGTCGGCAGCGTGACGCGCGATCTCGAGGAGTTTTTGGGGACGCTGCTCGCGAAGAATCCCGGCGCCCGTCCGCCGACCGCGCGTGACGCGGCCGCGGCGCTCCGCACGCTGGCGGCGCCGTATCGGCGCGGGACGCGTGAAGCGGGCGGGCACGCGCAAACCGTGCGACTCGGCGCGGGTCCCGAGGCGCCGGTCACGACGCACGCCGACGGCGTCGCGGCGCGCAAGGCGTGGGGCCTCCACGAGGGCACGACGGAAGACGCGAAAACGCTCGCGCGAATCGAGCGCTCGCGCGGCCCGAACGACACGCTGATCGACCCGCCCGGAGCGCGCGGCGCGCGCTCGGCGAGCGGCGGCGACCCCTCGACCGTGCCCGACGCGACCCTGCGCGACTACGAGGGCGCCGCGCCCACGACGCGCACCGAGATCCTCTCGGTCGTGGACGGGCCGAACCCGGGCGACGTCGAGACGCACACGCGCGTCCCGCTCACGCCGACCGACGGCTCGCGCACGCTCGATCCGGTGCCGCTTTCGCAGCTGCCGCTCGCCGTCTCGACGGGGGCACGACGCAAGCGCGTGCTCGCCGGGTTCGCCGTGGCGCTCGTCGCCGGGGTTGCGAGCTTCGTGTACGCGGTGGCGCACAACGCGGCCGGCCCGGAGGTCGCCGTGGCGCCCGTCGCCGAGAAGCGCGTCGCGGCCGCGCCGAACGCCGCGTCTCAGGCCATGGCCGAGCCGGTTCCGGTCCGAGCTGCCTCGCCGATCACGGCGTCGTCAGGGGCCGAGCCCGCCTCGACTTCTAGCCCAGCCCCGTCGCCGGTGAGCGCGGCTCCGTCCGGCGCGCCCCCCAAAAAAACCAAAAAAACGGCGAAACCGAGCGCGCTCGCGCCGCGCGTGCCGGACGGCTTGCCGAGCTCGGGCTTGTAGCGTAGTAATCCCGCCCCCGCGGATTTCCCGCGGGTACACCACACGCCCCGGTGCGCGTCCGTTGGGTTCGGTGCTGGCAGCTTCGGCGGCCGGCTTGCCCACGGCGGGGCGGAGGAACAACCGAAAGGAGCAGCGCTTCATGGCAGACGTTCAGACCACCGCCTCTCAGGCGGCATCCGATCCCTCGTTCGAGCCCTCCCACGCTGAAGGGCGCAAGGTACCGCGGGATCCATCCCAACCGCTCGGCGTCCGCGAGCTCTTCGAAGCGGGCGTTCACTTCGGTCACCAGACCAAGCGCTGGAACCCGAAGATGCGGCCGTTCATCTACGGCGCGCGCAGCGGCATCCACATCGTCGATCTCGACCAGACGGCGCGGCTCTTCAAGCGCGCGTTCGACTTCCTGTCCGACACGGTCGCGCGCGGCGGCTCGGTGCTCTTCGTCGGCACCAAGCGCCAGGCGCAGGAGATCGTGCAGGAGGAGGCGCGGCGCGCCGGCATGTTCTTCGTCACGAACCGCTGGCTCGGCGGCACGCTCACGAATTTCCGCACCATCAAGGGCGGCCTCGATCGGCTCCGCACCCTCGAGCGCATGCGCGAGGACGGCACGCACCAGCAGCTGCCGAAGAAAGAGGTCGTGCAGCTCGAGAAGGAGCGCGCGCGCCTGGAGAAGTACATCGGCGGCCTGAAGGGCATGGGCCAGCTGCCGCAGGCCGTCTTCGTGATCGATCCGGCGCAGGAAGCGATCGCCGTGAGCGAAGCGCGCAAGCTCCGCATTCCGATCGTCGCGATCACGGACACGAACTGCGATCCGGATCTCGTCGATTACATCATCCCGGGCAACGACGACGCGATTCGCTCGGTGCGCCTCGTGACGGGCGCCGTCGCGGACGCGTGCGTGTACGGGCTCGCGCGCCGGCGCGAACACCAGCAGGGCGGCGAGCGCGAGGGCGGCGGTGGCGGCGGCCGTGCCGGCATGGAAACACAGGTGATTTACGCGCCGCGCGGACCGCGCGCGCCCGAGGCGGAGAGCTGAGTCATGGCCGAACAAGTCAGCATGCAGCAGGTGAAGGAGCTCCGCGACCGCACGCAGGCGGGGCTCAACGATTGTCGGAGCGCCCTCGTCGAGGCCGCGGGCGACATGGAGAAGGCCGTCGAGGTCATCCTGAAGAAGGGCCTCGCGAAGAGCGCCAAGCGCGCCGGCGCGATCGCGACGGAGGGCGTCGTGACGGCGCTCGTCTCGCAAGACGGAAAAACGGGCGTCCTCGTCGAGGTGAACATCCAGACGGATTTCGCCGCCCGGAACGCCGAGTTCGTCGATTTCGCCAACAAGGTGACGCAGGCGGCGCTCGGCGCGAAGACGGGCGCCGATCTCGGGTCGGAGAAGTTCCCGGGCACGAGCGCGACGGTGGAGGAGACGCGCGCCGCGCTCGTCGGCAAGCTCGGCGAGAACATCACGGTGCGTCGCTGGGAGCGCGTCACGGTCGACGGTCCCGGCAAGGTGCACGCGTACGTGCATCTCGGCGGCAAGGTCGGCGTGATCCTGGGCGCGCGGACGGGCAATCAAGCGGCGGCCGGCAAGCCGAGCTTCGAGAAGTTCGTCGACGACTCGGCGATGCAGGTCGCCGCGATGGCGCCGCTCTACGTGTCGGCGTCCGAAGTGCCGGCCGACGCGAAGACGAAGCAGGCCGCGATCTTCGACGCGCAGCTCGCCGAAGAGGGTAAGCCCGAGAAGGCGCGCCCGAAGATCATCGAGGGCAAGATCGCCAAGTGGCTCAAGGAAGTGTGCCTGCTCGAGCAGTCGAGCGTGATCGAGTCCGAGAAGACGGTGGAGCAGCTTCGGGCCGAGCTCGCGAAAGAGGTCGGCGCCGACGTGACGCTGTCTCGCTTCGTGCGCTTCGAACGCGGTGAAGGCATCGACAAGCCGACCGCGCCCGACTTCGCGAGCGAAGTGGCGAAGATGGCCGGGGGATGAGGCTCGCCGCGGTCTCGATCGACCTCGACGAGATTCATCACTACTACGCCATTCACGGCCTCACGCCGGCCGAACGCGCGGCACACGTGGTCTACGACCGCGGCGTGCCGCGCGCCGCCGATTGGGCCCAGAGTCTCGGCATCCCGCTCACGTTTTTCGTCGTCGGTCGCGACCTCGAACGCGCCGAAAACGCCGAGACGGCCCGCGCGCTCGCCGGGCACGGCCACGAGCTCGGAAACCACAGCTACTCGCACCACTACGATTTGACCCGCCGCGACAGCGCCGAGATGGCGCGTGAAGTCGCGGGGGGCATCGACGCGCTCGTGCGCGCGACCGGCGTGCGGCCGAGCGGTTTTCGCGCGCCGGGTTACCTCGTGAACGACGAGCTCGTGCGCGTGCTCGCGTCGCTCGGCGTCGCCTACGATTCGTCGGTCTTTCCGAGCCCGGCGTACTACGCAGCCAAGGCCGCGAAGCTCCTCGCGTTGAAGCTCCGCGGCCGGTCGTCGCAATCGGTGCGCGGCTCGAGCTCGGTGTTGCGCGCGCCGACGCGGCCGTACCGGCTCGGCGCCCCGTATTGGAAAAAGGGTCACGGCCTGCCGGAGCTGCCGATCCAGGTGACGCCGGGGACGCGCCTGCCGTACATCGGAACGTCGCTCGTGCTCGCGGGGCCGGACGGCGCGCGGCTCATGACGCGCACCTTGATGCTCGAGCCGTTCGTCAATCTCGAGCTCCACGGTTTCGATTTCTTGGGCGCCGACGACGAGCTCGACGAGCTCGCGCCGCACCAACCCGACGCGCGCCTCACGCGCAACGCGAAGCTCTCGGCGCTGAGCGCGGCGGTCGAGCTCCTGCGCAAGATGGGTTTTCGCTTCGTGCGTCTCGACGAAGCGGCCCACACCGTGCGCTAGTCTAGTCCGAGACGCGGCGACACCCGCGCGTGGCGTCGTCGGCGCCGGCGGGCGCGAGACGCGCGACATCCGCGTGCGTGACGGCGGCGTGCGCCGGGCCTGCGGCGCCGAGATACGCGGCCAGCGTCACGGAGAAACCGACGGAGAAGCACGCCAGGGCAAGAGCACTGACGGCGACGAGCTTGGGTTCGTAAGCGAGGGTCATGCGGGCCTTTCACTCGGCCGAGTGGCGCGAGTCGAAGCCGGAGCACAGCAAGGCGCGCGCCAACGTCAGCTAGGCGAATTGATTGGGGTTTCGGCGATGATCACGTGTCTCGCGCGCCACGCGCGTGGGGGCGCGGCCACGTCCGAGAAAGCAGCGTGAGCGCCACGGCGCCGACCGTCGCGCCGATGCCGTCGGCGACGACGTCGGCAACCTCCGCCGAACGGTCGGGGAGGCCGAGCTGATAGAGCTCGAGCAAGACGCCGACGAGCGTCGCCGCGAGCGCGGCGAGCCAGCGGAGCGGCGGGCGCGTGCGGTCGGGCAGCGCGTAACGGAGGGCGCGGTAGGCGAGGAGTTGCATCCCGCAGAAGGCGACGAGGTGGTTCACCTTGTCCGTCGGCAAGCCCACGTCGATCTTCGGTTGCGGCACGCCGCTGCTGCCGCCGATGAAAATCGCGATCGCCCAGACGAGCGCCGGCACGACGTTCGCGACGAAACCACCGCGGAGCGGGGGCGCGGGCAGCGTGCGCTCGCCGGCCGGTGCGGGTTCAGCCACGTCGTCCACCCGCGCCGTTCACGGCGGCGGTTTGCTCGAGCTCGCGCCCGCGCGTCTCGGGCAACCAAACGAGCACGAGGACCAGGGCCAATGCCGGGAAGACGACGCTTGCCCGCAGCACCGGCCCCCAGCCGCGATCGACCGCGAGCTCGCCGATCACGATGGGCGAAACGACGTAGCCGATGCGCCCGAGCAGGTTATTCGACCAAACGAAAGCGTCGCCGCGGAGCTCGGTCGGGAAGAGCTCGGTCGTGACGGTGTTGAGCAGCGTGAGCACGGCCGAGAGTCCGAACATCGCGAGAATCATCGCGAGGACGAGGAGCGCCGTGCTCTTCAAGAAGTAGACGCCGACTACGCCGGCAATCACCGTCGCGTACACGACGACGGCGCCCGCCTTGCGGCCGATCACGTCGAAGAGCTTGCCGGCGAAGAAGACGAGCGGCATCGACACGACCGCCCCGAGCGTCACGACCAACCCCGCCGTGCCCTCCGACAGGTGAAGCTCGTTGATGGCGTAATCTTTCCAGAACGTGACGGCGTTTTGCGTGCAGACGTAGGTGAAGAACCAAATCGTCGCGAGCTCGAGCACGCGGCGGCGGTGCGGCGTGCCGAAAATGGCGAGGAGCGGCCGTGCCGGTTCGCGCTCGGTCGCCTCGAAGCGCTCCGTCTCCTTGAGATCACGGCGTGCCCACGCCATGAGCAGGAGCGGCACCACGCCCACCCAATACACCAGGCGCCAAGTGCCGAGCTTCACCACGATGGGGACGACCCCCGCGCAAATCACCGCTCCGAGACTCGAGGCCGCGCTGATGACTCCGAGCACCATGCCGCGCCGTCCGGCGGGAAACTCCTCGGCGGCGATGACCATGCTCGTCGCCCACTCCCCGATGAGGAAGATGCGCGCCGCGAGCTGGAGCCCGCCGAAGAGCCAGACGTTCGGGGCGAGCCCCGAGAGGAACGTGAAGAGCGCGTAGCCGAGAATCGTGACGGAGAGCACGCGGCGGCGACCCCAGCGGTCGGCGCGGCTCACGAGCAGGTAGGCGAGCAGCGTGCCGAGGTTGATGACGCTCACCAGATTGCCGGCGGCCGCGCGATCGAGCGCGAAGGACGCGCGAATGCTGGGCAAAACCTGCGTCAGGGCGAAGAAGTCGTAGCCCTCGAAAAACGAAGCAACGCCCAGAAAGGCGAACAAGCGCCGCTGATACGGCGTGAGCGACGGCAGCGCCGCTCGCGCCTCGTCCGCCGTCATTCGATGAGCCCGCTCTCGGGACTCGACGCGCTCGCGTACAGGCGGCGCGGCATGCGACCGGCCAAGTACGCGCGCCGGCCGGCGCTGATCGCCTCGCGCATCGCGTGCGCCATCTGCACCGGGTGCCGCGCTTGCGCGATGGCGGTGTTCAAGAGCACGCCGTGGCAGCCGAGCTCCATCGCGATCGCCGCGTCGCTCGCCGTGCCCACGCCGGCGTCCACGATGACCGGCACTTTCGCGTGCTCGAGGATGATGCGCAAATTGTAGGGATTGCGGATGCCGAGCCCGGAGCCGATCGGCGCGGCGAGCGGCATCAC
Organism: Polyangiaceae bacterium; assembly: GCA_035499895.1. Taxonomy (GTDB): domain Bacteria; phylum Myxococcota_A; class Polyangia; order Polyangiales; family Polyangiaceae; genus PMG-095. The sequence goes on from DATJXW010000080.1 coordinate 15,347, forward strand.
CGCCGCGCAGCCGGCGTCTTCGAGCTTCTTGCAGACGACGGGGTCGTCGATGCAGTACGGGAGCACCGTGAACCCCTCCTTCACGAGCTCTTTCGCCGCGGCGAGCGTCTGCTCGTTGTCGGGATAGAGCGTCTTCGGATCGCCGATGACCTCGAGCTTCACGAGCGACGCGACGCCGAGCTCACGCGCGAGCCTCAGCGTTCGCAACGCTTCGTCCGCGGTGTAACAGCCGGCGGTGTTCGGCAAAATCGTGTAACGGCCGCCGAGCAAGAGCTTGCCGAGCGAACCCTCGCTGCGATCGGCGAGGTTCACGCGCCGGAGGGCGACCGTCACGACCTCGGCGCCGGACGCTTCGAGCGCCGCGCGCGTCTCCTCGACGCTCGCGTATTTTCCCGTGCCGACGAAGAGGCGCGAGCGGAACGAGTGCGTCCCGACGATCAGCGAGTCGTCGGTTTCGGCACCCGTGCTCACAGAAAGCCGGCCTTCTTCGTCACGTTGGCGGGCGCGTCGAGGCTCCCCGCGAAGGCGTCCTCGAGCGCGAGAATGAAGTGCTCGCCCTTGGTGGTGCGCGCCTGGAGGAGCGCGCCGTCGTGCCGGAGCGCGTTCACGCGCGTGATGGTCAACGTCGAGGTGCCGGACGCGACGTAGAGCGTGAGCGAACGTCCTTCCGGAAGCGCCATGAAGCCCTCCGCGTTCTTCGTGGCTTCGCCCGCGGCGACCAGAGCCGCCAAGTGTTCGTGGGTCATGGCCGGAAGCTTTCGACTTCGCCGGGCGGCGTCAAGCGAGAGCAGCGTGGCGCCGGCCCGTGGGCCGCGTGGGGCCGCGGTTCGACGGCTTCGCGCGCCCTGAGTAGGCTTCCGCCACAACGTGCCTGCCGAGCCGCACATCGTGGTCCAGCACCTGAACAAGCGCTTCGGCAGCTTCCAAGCGCTCGCGGACGTCGACATGACGATCCACCGGGGCGAAATCACCGTGATCATCGGCGGCTCCGGCGCGGGCAAAACGACGCTGCTCAAGATCCTCATCGGTCTCGACCGCCCGACGAGCGGCAGCATCCTCGTGAACGACCTCGACCTCGCGCGCCTCTCAGAGCGCGAGCTCACCAAGGTGCGCCGCCGTTTCGGCATGGTCTTCCAGTATTCCGCGCTGCTCGACTCGATGAACGTCCTCGACAACGTCGCCTTTCCGCTGCGCGAGCACACCAAACTGAGCGAGAAGGAGATCCGCTCGCGCGTCCTCGAAAAGCTCGGCGTGCTCGGGCTCGTGAACGTCGAGGAGCGCTTTCCGAGCGAGCTCTCGGGCGGCATGCGCAAGCGCGTCGGCCTCGCGCGCGCTCTGATGCTCGAGCCCGAGGCCGTCCTCTACGACGAACCGACGAGCGGCCTCGACCCCATCACGAGCCGCAAAGTCGACGATCTCATCGTCGAGACCCGCGATCGCTTCGGCGTGACGAGCATCGTGATTTCCCACGACATGGCCGGGGCGCTGCGCATCGCCGATCAAATCGTGCTGCTCTCGAGCGGTCGCGTCGTGGCCGCCGGCCGGCCGCGCGAGCTCGTGGCGCGCGGCGCCGAGCTCTTGAAGGAGTTCATCGAGTCGAGCGGCATCGAGGTCGAGCGCTTGCTCGGCGAGCGGCATTCGATGGCTCCCGCGCGCCCGAACGACTAGGGTTTCGGGGTGCCGCGCACAGTTCTTCTCACCGGCGCCGCAGGGTTCATCGGCAGCCATGCCGCCGTGGCGCTCGCCGCTCGCGGCGACCGCGTCGTCGGTATCGACAACTTCAATGCTTACTACGACCCACGCCGGAAGCGCGCGAACGTGGACGAGATCGCCGTGGAGGCGCCGGACGCCGATTTTCGGCTGGTCGAGGGGGACCTGCGTGACAAGCCGCTCGTCGAGCGGCTCTTCGCGGAACACCGTTTCGACGTCGTCGTGCACCTCGCGGCGATGGCCGGCGTGCGGGCCTCGGCGGACGATCCGGTCACGTACTACGACGTGAACCTCGGCGGCACGCTCACGCTGCTCGAAGCGGCTCGCGCGCACGGCGGATCGCGCTTCGTGTTCGCGTCGACCTCGTCGGCTTACGGCTCGACGACGCGCTTGCCGTTCCGCGAAGACGACCCCGCCGATCGCCCGCTCGCGCCGTACCCCGCGAGCAAACGCGCCGCCGAGCTCCTCGGCCACGCCTATCATCACCTGCACGGCACGCGGTTCACGGCCTTACGCTTTTTCACCGTTTACGGCCCCCGCGGCCGTCCCGACATGCTCACCTACAAACTGGTCGACGCGATTCGCACCGGCGTGCCGATCACGCTTTACGACGGAGGCCGCATGACCCGCGACTGGACCTTCGTGAGCGACACGGTGGCGGGTATCGTTGCCGCGACCGAAGCCGATTTGGGCTACGAAATCGTGAACCTCGGACGCGGGGAGCCGGTGCTCGTGAGTGAGTTCATCGCCGAGTTCGAGCGCATCACCGGGCGCAAAGTGCCGTGGAAGGAAGCGCCGAAACCGGAGGCCGACGTCGAAAAGACGCACGCGGACATCGACAAGGCGCGCCGGCTCTTCGGCTATGCGCCGCACGTCGGCATCGAGGAGGGCGCCCGGCGCACGATCGAATGGTACGAGCGCGCCGTGGGGAAGATCACGACGGGGTGACGCGATGCGCGGCGCGCGAACGGCGACGGACGGCGCGCGAACGGCGCGCGAACGGCGTGCGAACGGCGACGGGCGGCGTGCGAACGGCGACGGGCGGTGCGTCGTGAACGTGCGTGAGCAGCCGCCGCGACTGATCGCGCTGACGGATCGCTCGATGGCGACCGAGGAGGCGACATTGCAACGCTTCGAGCGCTTGGCGCGTCTGGCGCGACCCTTCACGGTCATGTTCCAGCTGCGCGATCGGGAGCTCTCCGCGCGCGAGCGGCTCGCATTCGGTCGCAAGCTCCGCGCGTTGTGCACGCGTGAACGGCAATGGTTTCAGGTCAACGACCGCTGCGATCTCGCGAGGCTCCTCGACGCGGACGCGGTGCACCTCGGCGAGGCGAGCCTCGGCGCCGAAGACGCGCGACGCGCCGTCGGTGCGGACGTCTTCGTGACACGTGCGTGTCATGATCCGGAGTGCACGCTGGACACTCGGGTGGACGGCTGGGTCCTTTCACCGATCTTCGCGCAACGAAAGGGGCGGGCAGCGCTCGGCGAGGCGGGCATTGCCCGCTTGGCGGCTCGGTTGCGGTCCGACACGGCCGGCGCGAGCTCGGTCTACGCGCTGGGCGGCGTGAACGCCGGCAACGCGCGGCGCGCGGTGGCGGCGGGGGCGGCGGGCGTCGCCGTGGTGGGCGCCATTCTCGCCGAAGACGACTACGAGCCGCTGCTAGGACTCGAGCTCCCACCCTGACCGGATATCTGGTAGGGGTGAGCGGGTCTTATCGCGGGGTTCAACTTGAGGCGGTCGAGGCTCATACGCGCGCGGTTCCTGCTCGGCTTCACGGCCGTCGCGGCTCTGCCAATCACCGCCTGCACGCCGGAGTTCGGAACCTGCTCGTCCTCCCATGGTTGCGCTGAAGCGAAAGCGGGCGGGAGCGGACTCGGGGGAATGGCCGGCGTGTCGGCGGGCGGGGGCGCACCTTCGGCCGGCATGAGCGGCTTCGGTGGGATTTCGAGCGGCGGCGCCGCCGAAATGGCGGGCCTCGCCGGTAGCGATGAGGTCGGAGGAGCTTCGGGCGAAGCGGACGGCGGAGCAGAGGACGGGGCGAACTCGGGCGGCGGCGGAAGCAGCGCCAGCAGCGACGTCGCGGGAGAGGGTGGTGAAGGTGGCGGAGCGGGCGCCCCTGATACGACGCCGCCCGTCATCGTGAGCGTCACTCCGGTGGACGGCGCCACGGCCGTGCGCGCGAACACGGACATCGTCATCACGTTCAGTGAACCGATGGACGAGTCGGAGACGGCGCACGCCTTCCAAAGCGACGATTTGCGCCCGGGCGATATCGACCTCTCCTGGGGTCGCTCGGGCCGCGTCCTCACCGTCCATCCGATCATGGGGCTCGACTATCAATCCGCGTCCGACCCGGCGCCGCGCGAATATTCGTACTGGATCACGACGCTCGCGCGTGACCTCGCGGGCAATCACCTGATCCAAGAGCGAACATTTTCTTTCACGACGCTCGCGCGCTACACGCAAACGCTGACGCCCGTTGACGTTCGGGAGCTCGTGCAAAATGGCACGACGAAGTCGGAGTGCACCGACGCGACGACCAGCCTCATTGCCGTTGGTGACACCGCGGACAACGACGCGCTCGGAGCGCTCTTGACGTTCAGCCTTGGTGATCTGCAGTCGATGCCTGAAGCAGGTGATCTCGTCTCCGCCGCATTGGCCGAGACGACTCCGGGTTCTTATCCTGCGGCTATTTCGGTATTTCATGTTGCAGTGGATCCCGCCCTGGCGACCTGGAGTACCGAGCTGCTGAACGACATCGGAACGCTGACCGGGGGCACTCACGGCCTCATGGACGCGACACCCGATTCCTTGGACGTATCGAGCGCGGTCGACGACGACTTGAAAAATACCGACGCGCGCGCCGGCCGCACTCAATACGTTCTTCGCTGGGCGAACGGTTCGAACCTCGATGATTCGGCGCAGGAGTCGGACATCCAATGCCAGAGCGTCGGGCTCAGCGTCACCTACTTTGCCCCATGAGTACCGGGTTGATGAGGAAGCGCTCGGGGCCGCCGCGAAGGCTGGCGTTCATTGTCGGCATGGGGTCGCTCGTCGCGGCGAGCGGCGGCTGTTCGGGCGGATTCGACGGATGCAAAGCGTCCCGAACGTGCGCCGGCACGTATGTACCGAGCCCTGGCGGATACGCGGGGAGCGGCGGGGGCGCCGGGTTCGCGACCGGCGGCTCCGGCGGCGACATCGAGGGTGTCGCGGGTGCATCCGCGGGCACGCCGAGCGCCGGCGCTGCCGGAGAAGCAGGGCAGGGCGGTGATGGTTCGCTGCCGGAATCGGCGGGCGGCACTCCCAGCGAGGGTGGGGAAGCGGGAGTGCCCGGTGGGGCCGGGTCCGGGGCGGGCGGCGAGCCGGAGCCGCCCGACACGACGCCTCCAGTAGTCGTCAGCATCTCTCCCGCCGACGGTGCGCATGCCGTGCGCATCGACACGGATATCGTCGTGACGTTCAGCGAAGCGATGGATCAGCCCGAGACGGAAGCGTCCTTCGAGTGCGACGCGTGCTTGCCGAGTCACACCACCTTCGAATGGAGCGAGGGCGGGACCGTGATGACCGTTCACTCGCCGGGAGCGTTCGAATATCAGGAAGTGGGCGCCGCGACCGTTCTCACGTACTCGTTCTCGATCACGACGTTCGCTCGGGACCTCGCCGGAAACCACCTGCGAGACGACCGCCGAGTGTCGTTCGATACGGGGCACGTCTACACGACGACGATTGCCCCGTCGGACCTGACCGTCATTCACCACACGGCTACGGATCCGAACGGGCTCGATGCAGCTTGTACCGGATCAGGAGGGCAAATCACGGCAAGTGACGCCATCCTCTTGACCTTCTCTTTCGACGACATTCTGCAATCGAGCCAGGTCGTCGATTGGGTATCGGCAACGTTGCAGACTCCCTTTACGACAACGTCGGCCTATTTGACCTCGCTCGGCGTCTATCGCGTGAGCGTCAGCCCGGCAGACTTGACCTGGGACGTCCCGGTGCTCGAAAACCTCGGCACCTTGAACGTCTCGAACAGCGTTCAGGGACATGCGTCCATCGATGCGACGAATGGCGTGCGGGATGACTTCGTCAATCGTTCGATACGTGCGAACCGTACGCAGTATTTGATCCACTTCGTCAGCTCGACGACGGCAATGTCCATACCGTTGTCGTGCGGCCCGCTCTCTTCTCAGCAGCCTGCTTTGCTCGGCGCTTACGTCGCGCCCTAGGCACCGCTCAGCGAGAGCTGCTCTTGAGCGACACCGTTGACGCCGTTGTCGTCGGTACCGGCACCGTGGCCTCCCATGCCCGGCGTGCCCACCGTGTACGTCGTTGCGTCGTCGGAGGTGACCTTGCTCGTCATGTCGGAGACGACGCCGACCGAGATGCCGCCTGCGCCGCCGCCGCCTGCGCCGCCGTCGCCGCCTTTGCCGCCGTTACCGCCAAGGCACGCTGACCCCGTTCGATCTCCCCCGATGCCCCCGTCTTGACCTTGTTGGCCCGCTTTCCCTGTCCCGCCGTCGCCGGCGTTCCCTGTTTCGACCGCACAGTCTTGAAGGGATAGGTTTGATCCGAAAGCGAGTATGGCGATGCTGCTCCCGCCGCCGGAGCCCGCAGGGCCACCGCTCCCACCACATCCACCGCACGCTCCTCCGCCACCCGCGCCGGCGCCGCTGGTTGGCGCTCCGCCACCCCCGCCACCGCCTTGACCCGGCACGCCGTCAGCACCCACTTGCCCGTCGCTTGGCGTCCAGCCATCGGAACCAAGTACACCCGGCACACTTGCCCCGTCGCCTTGATCCGCTCCGGGCGCATCGCCGCCCCGCCCGCCATTCGAGCACTCCGTACCATCGACTTGGCCGGCTGTTCCCCCACCAAACTGTTGCGGTTCGCCGGGCGTCCCGGACTGCTGCGCCAAGCCGCCGACTCCGCCGCTCGTATTGGCGTCGCCTCCCGGGCAGATCGGACAGTCACTGCGAGCTGCTCCAGGCGCGGCACCCTTTGCAGGGTTCCCTTTGAGGTCGTCCGTAGCGGGGTACGTATACGCCTCCAGCACCCCATTCGCCCCCTTAACCCCATCGCCGGCGACGATGTGATCTCTGACGAACGTGACGGCCTTTGAGTCGGAGACGAAGACGGCGACGCTGCTCGCGCCGGGGTCGGATGCGTTTGCGGAGGCGAGCTCCATGTCGGTGACGGAGAGGCGGTCGACGCTTTTGACGCGAAGGGCTTCGTCTTTGGTCGTGGGTGCAAGGCGTGAGGTGGAGGTGGGATCGTAGGTCCAGGTGGCGCTTTGGCAGGTGTAAGCGCCGTGGAGGGAGATGCCGGTGACGGTGATCTCGACGTGCTCTTGGTAGGTGCCGGCGCAGACGAAGATGGGGACGACGTTGGCGCCGGGGAGCTCGAGAGCGTGAGTGATGGAGGCGACGGGAGCGCTTTGGGTGCCGTTGTTTTGGTCGTCACCGCCTGCGGAGGGCGGAGCGACGTAGATGGCGGAGAAGCCGGTGGTGAGCACGCAGCCGGCAGTGGGGCTTTCAGGGTCGCAGGCGGCGGGACCGGTGCCGCCTGCGCCGGCTTCGCCGGCTTCAGCGGCTTGGCCGCCGTTGCCGGTGACGCCGCCGGAGCTCGTGAAGCCGCCGGTAGCCGACGAGCCGCCCGTCTCGGCTCCGGCTTCGCCGGCGCCGGAGTTGCCGCTCGTGCCGCCCGTGGACGGAAAGCCCGCGGTGACGGACCCCGCGTTGCCGCCCGTGCCCGTCGACCCGCCCGTGCCGTCCCCCGACGTGCCGCCGGTGCCCGC
>DATJXW010000081.1:0-11699 GCA_035499895.1 Polyangiaceae bacterium
GCGCAGGCTCGAATCGCCAATGGCATATGCCGTGCATTTCCCGGGGGCATTCTCGGAGGCCACCATGCGCACTCACCTTCGACACACTTCTTTTTCACCTCTCGCGCTCTTACCGCTCGCCGTTTCGATCACGGGTTGTGCCGTGATCGGCGACATCTTCAAAGCCGGAGTTTGGGCGGGAGTGCTGTCCGTGGTTTGCCTCGCGGCCGTGCTCGCGCTCTTGGTCCGCACGCTCGGCGGCTGAGCTCGCGAGACGAGCGGCCGCGAATCGGATCAGATCAAATCGAAGCCGAGCCGCAGGGTCAGCGTCGGCAAGACATTCGTCCGAAACACGTGGTCGATGTCGCCGCTCGCTTCCCAGAGAGCCGTCGATTCGTTCGGTGCGCCGCCCAGCGGGACGATTTTCGTGGAGGAGCCGAACGCGCCGCTCGCGCCGAGCGCGATCGCGAGCACGACTCGCCGCTCCATTTCCGCTTCATAGCCGAGCTCGAGCGACCACATGTCGAGGCCCGTGTGCAAACGATACGTGCCGCCCGGAAAATCGTAGCCCGGCACCGAGAAGCTCGGGATCGGCTGCGTCGCGTCCAGCCGCACGTGCGCGTAGCTCGCGTCGAAGTAGAGGCCGAAATCGTGGAACGGCCGGAGGCCGGCGCCGACGCGGGCGCTGTTGCCTCCGTAATGCGAATCTTGCAGCACGGCTTGGGCGGCATCGCGGCCCGCGGCGAGCGTTGCCAAAAAGTCGATGTACTCGGACGGCACCCACGCGTAGCCGCCGAAGAGCCGCAACCCGAACGGCATCTCGACGCCAGCTTGAAAGCCGGCTTCGAGCGGCGCGCGCGTGACACCCTCGAGCGAGAGCGTCCAAGCGTCGCGCACGCGGTCGGAGAACGGTCCCGCAGCATCCGCGGTATCGGCGTTGGACGGCGGCAAGTTCTGCGCGCCCGCGAGCGCGACGGTGCTGGCGAGGACGAAGGCAGATCCGATGGGCATGCCGGACAAATCGCAAGAAAGGTGCCAGTGGTCCGCGCCTTGCAATTCGCCGCTCGCATGGCGACGACATCGCTCGGAAGGCCGCGAGGAAGGCGCTGGTGGCCGCCCGCCATCGGCGTCGGGGCACTCTGTCTCGCGAGTGCCGGAGTGGCACTCGCGACGGCGCATCACTACCGTTCTTGGCAACCGTGGTCCGCGGACGACGGCGCCGGACCCGAGCCGCCGCACAGCACCGCGCCCTTCCCCGTCGCGGCGACGTCAGCGCTGCGGCCGGCGAGCGTCGCCACGTCACGTCCGGCGCCGACGGCCACGACCGTCGTCCCTCCGACGGTCGACGATGAAGAGGACTCTCAGCAGCCGCCGTTGCCGCAGCCGATCGTGCTCCACGTCGAGCCGACCGTCGACGTGAGTGAATCGGCGCGTGCGCCCGCCGCCGCTCCGAGCGCGAGCGCGACGAGCTCCGCGGCTCCCACGGCCTCCGCCGCGCCGTCCGCTGCCGCAGCGCCCGCGGTCGTCACGTGCGGCGCGACCACCTGCGGCTCCGGCAAGGTGTGCTGTAACCCGAGCTGCGGCATCTGCGCGAACCCGGGCGAGCTGTGCTCGCAATTCATTTGTGGCATGCCCGTGGTGCCGTCGAGCGTCTTTTGCGGCCCGAACACCTGCAACGTCGGTGAGTACTGCTGCAACGCGAGCTGCGGCGTGTGCGTGCGGCCGGGTGAGAGCTGCGACGCGACGCGGCGCTGCTCGGACGAAATCACCTATCCCGAGAGTCAGTCGTGCGGCATGCAAACCTGCAACGTCGGGCTCGTTTGCTGTAATCCGAGCTGCGGCATTTGCGCACCACCGGGGGAAAAGTGTTCGGACCGCGTGTGCGACTGAGACGCGCTTCTCCAAAAAAACGAAGACGGATTCGCGAGCGATCCAAGCGCTCTCCGGTTTAGGATGAGGCGTGCGCTCGGCTCGCGCAGGCTCCGTTTTCGGACTCGCATTCGTGCTCGCGCTCGCGTGCTCGAGCAAGAGTGACGGCGGCGGACATCCGCCCGCCGACGCCGGCGGTGGAGGCGCGGCGACGGCGGGCAGCGCGGTTGGCGGCGGAGGTGCGGCGACGGCGGGCGGCGCGGGCGGCAGTGGAGGTGCCGCGACGGCGGGCAGCCCGGGCGGTGGTAACGCGGCGCAAGCCGGGCATGGCGCGGGCGGACGCGGTGGCGGCGGCTCGGCGATCGGTGGTGACGCGGGCCGGAGCGACGACGCCGGCGCCGGCGGCGGCAGCGAAACGACGGCGTGCAAACGCGGCATTGCCGCGAACACCGCGCCCGGTCCCGCGTTCTCGCCGAACGTCGCGTGGTGGTACGACTGGTCGATGAAGGGTGCGGGCAGCGTCGAATTCGTCCCCATGGTGTGGGGTCAATCCGACGCCGCCACGGCCGTCCCGGCGGGAGCGAAATACCTGCTGACGTTCAACGAGCCGAACTTTCACTCGCAATCGAACCTGACGCCCCAAGCGGCCGCCGCCCTGTGGCCGACCGTCCAAGCGAACGCACGAGCCGCGCACGTGCCCATCGTGTCGCCGGCCATGAACTTCTGCGGTCCGGCGTCGGACTGCAACGGCACCGATCCCTACCAATACCTCAAGGACTTTTTCGCCGCGTGCGCCGACTGTGAAGTCGATTACGTCGCCGTGCATTGGTACAACTGCGACCTGCCGTCGCTCAAAGACTACCTCGAGCCCGGGGGCAGCCTCGAAGGCTTCGAGCAATTCGACAAGCCGATTTGGCTCACCGAGTTCTCGTGCGACGACAAGGCTTCCGCCGCCGATCAAGAGGCGTACATGCGCGCGGCGGTGCCGTACCTCGAGGCGAATCCACACGTCTTTCGCTATTCGTGGTTCAGCGCGGACCCGATTCCGAACGCGAAGCTCGTCGCCGCGGACGGCTCGCCGACGGCGCTCGGCCAGGTGTACTCGGGTCTGCCGCAGAGCTGCAGCCCCTGAGCTTCCGGCGATGACTCAGTGAGTCACGCCGGCGGGAGCGTGCCGCGGCGTCGAGACGCGGGCGAGCAGGGCCGCCACGTCGTGCGACGGCGCCGTATCGACCGCCGCGTCGCGCTCGGCCGCGACCGCGATATCGCCGAGCGACACGATGCCGACGAGGCGGCGGTGGCGGTCGACCACGGGCACTCGGCGCACCTGCTTTGCGCGCATCAAGCTCTCCACCGAGGCGACGCTGTCCGTGGCGAGGCACGTCACGACCTCGCTCGCCATGGCTTCGCTCACGCTGATGGCGCTCGGCGGCAAATTGCGGCTCCAGCCCGCGATGCAGATGTCGCGGTCGGTCACGATGCCGACCACCTCGTCGTTCGTCGGATCGACGACGGGGACGGCGCCGCAGTCGCAATCCCACATCACCCGTGCGGCGGTGCTCAGCGTGTCACCGCTGCGCACGCAGGAAACGTTCGTGGTCATGATCTTTTGGACATCCATGGGGACCTCCTGACGGGTCCGCACGACGGGCTTCGCCGTCGATGCCGCGCGGCGGCTCGCCGTCACGAACCCATGCAAAGCCTGAACCCCCACGCTGACGACGTTATGCCTGGCGAAGATTTTGCGTGAGGGCGACCATGATCAGAAAAATCACGGGCGGCTACCGGCTCTACTCGAAGAAGACCGACCCGAAGACGAGCCGCCGGAGGAACCTCGGCACGTTTCGTACGCGTGAAGCCGCGGAAAAACACGAACGCGACGTGCAGTTTTTCAAACGGCATTGACCGAATGTGGACAATTCGTCGGGAGCTGGGCGTGACAGGATGGTGCGCGGGTCGCGAGCTGCCTCGGAGCCCGCGCGTCGAGCCGCTCGGAGAGGAGCCGATTTGAAGCCCCTCGAGTGGCACGGGCGGCATAAAGAGCCGATGGCACGGGTTTCGCTAATGCCGGAACCACTGCCATGGACGATCTGCCGTTCGACTTCACCCGTTACCTCGGCCAGAGGCTCGGCTTGAGCTCCGAGCAGGCAAGTAATTTGCTGAGCTCCTGGCTCAAGGATTACGAGCCGGCGTCGTGGGGCGCCCAGGGGACCGGCTCGCGCTCGCGCGCCGCGGCGCCCGAAGCCGCGGCCTACGGAGAGCTCGGATGAGCGTCTCGGTGCTGGCTCGCGCCATGCACCTCCGTCACCGATGACTCAAGCGCGTTCGATTCGCTACGCGGTCGTGGGTGCTGGCAACATCGCGCAGGTCGCGGTTTTGCCGGCATTCGCGCACGCACAAAACTCGGAGCTCGTCGCCGTCGTCTCGGGAGACGCCGAAAAGCGAAGGGCGCTCCGGGAGCGCTACGGGCTCGAGCTCGTCGGCGACTACGCCGATTTCGAGACCGTGCTCGAGGAAGGGCGCGTCGACGCCGTGTACGTCGCGACGCCGAACGCGTTGCACAAGGAGTTCGTGCTGCGCGCGGCCGCCTGCGGCGTGCACGTGCTCTGTGAGAAACCGCTCGCGCCGACGGCCGCCGACTGCCGCGCGATGGCGGACGCGTGCGCCGAGCGCGACGTGAAGCTCATGGTCGCCTACCGGCTGCACTTCGAGGCCGCGACGCTCGAGGCGCTCGAGATCGCGCGCTCGGGGCAGCTCGGGGCGCTGCGGCTGTTCAGCTCGTTCTTCACGCAGGTCGTGCGACCCGACGACATCCGCCACGATCCCGAGCTCGGCGGCGGCGCGATGGCGGACCTCGGAGTCTACTGCGTCAACGCGGCGCGCTCTCTCTTCGGGGCGGAGCCTTTGCGGGTCGTCTCCGCGAGCGTCAACCGGCTCGGCACGGACGACAGCACGGTCGCCGTCCTCGAATTTCCACACGAGTGTCTGGCCATGTTCTCCGTCGGCAACAGCACCGCGCGCGTCTCGAGTTATCGCATCGCCGGCACCGAGGGCGATCTCCGCGTCGAGCCGGCTTACGATTACTCGACGGAGCGCGTGCACCACCTCACGGTCGGCGGCCGCACCCGGCGCACCGTGTTCAAGAAGGCCGACCAATTCGCGCCCGAGCTCGCGTATTTCTCCGACTGCATCCTTTACGATCGCGAACCGGAGCCTTCCGTCGAGGAAGCGTGGTGCGACGTGCGCGTGATCGAAGCGGTCCTCGAGTCCGCGAAGACGCACAGTGCGGTGGAGCTCGCGCCCTACGAGCGCGCCCGCGGCCCTTCCGTGTCCCAGCTCGGCCAGGCGAGCCCCTTCCGCCGGCCTTCTACCGTGAACGCTCCGGGACCGAGCGTGCGCTGATTGACGAGACGGCGGGGAAGCTCAGTTTTGCGTGTAGTCGTAGCCGGCGCTCGCGATGGCGTCGGGCAAGACGACGCTCCCGCAGTCCCAGTGCCAGATGTAGAGCGTCTTTTGCGGCACCGAATAGACGACGCCGCTCGCCATGAACGGCAACGTATCGCCGACGTTCGTCCACGTCGCGCCGTGGTCCGCCGACACGATGACGTGGTCGGTGTCGAGCGTGAGGATCCTGCCGTCGGGCAGTTCGACCGGGTACGCCGTGACGACGTTCTGCGACATCTGCATCCAGGTCTTGCCGTGGTCCGTGCTGCGCGCGATGCCGCCGTTGTAGATGAGCGACCAGTAGATCGAGTCGTCGGAGGCCCAGAGCGGACGCGCCGTGACCGCGAGCTCGCTCGCGCGCGTCCACGTGGCGCCCGCGTCCTCACTGCGGTAGACGCCGCACGCTCCGTCGCCGTAGCCGCAGGCGCCGAGGAGGAAGGTCTGCGCGTCGATCACGAGCGGATCGCTCGAGAAGTGGGAATCACTCGGTAAATTCATGCCAATCTGCGTGAAGCTCTGGCCGCCGTCGGTCGAGAGATAGAGCGTCTGCTTCTGCTCGTGGCCGCCGACGAGCAACGTTTTGCGATCGGGGTCGCTGAAGTCGACGCTCACGAGATCGTTGTGGCTGATCATGCCGAGCTGCTCGAAGGTCTGGCCGTCGTCGGTCGTCTCGTACACGCCGCCGCCGTTGTAGATGCCGCTCTCCCAAAACGTCCCCGCGTGGTCCGGGTCGTACACGATGGAGCTCGGCCGGTTGATGATCGTGGCCGAACCCGCGCCGCTCCCGAGTGGATCCCAGTGCATGCCCCCGTCGTTCGTCGCGAACACGCCGACGTGGGCGACGCCGGCGATCACGGTGTCGGAATCGGGCGTCGCGGAGAGCATCGTCAAGTTGCCGCACTCGGACGGCATGTTCGCGAGGTTGCCGGTGACGTTGACCCACGCCGACGACGGCGCAGGCCCACCGCCCCCGCTCCCCGCCGTCGCCGAGCCGCCCGTCCCCGATTTGCCTGCGGACGACGAGCCTCCTTTGCCGCCCGTGCCGCCTCCGCCCGAGCCGCCCTTGGCATGCGAGCCGCCCGAACCGCCGGAGCCGCCCGAACCGCCGGAGCCCGCGGCACCCGAGTCGCCCGCGGCGCCCGAGCCACCCGTCGCCCCGGACTCACCCGACCCACCGGAGCTATCCGACGCGCCCGAGCCGCCGGACGCGCTCGCGCCGCCCGAGCCGCTCGCGCCGCCCGACGCGCCCGAGCCGCCCGAGCCTGCGGTCCCGGAGGAGCTTTTCGAATCGTCGTCGCCGCTGTTTCCACAAGCGGCGGGCGAGAGGCCGAGAACCAGACCGAGAACGCAAAGGCATGCGTTGTTCATGCGCGAGCACCCCATCGTCATTGGACGAGAAGATAGCCGGTTCCCGTCCGTGATGGACGCTTTTCCTTCGTCCCCTCGTGTTCTTCCGTCAGAGGGGCACGAGAGCGTCCGCGGGCGTATCGATGTCGAAGGCGCCTTCGGGCCACGCGACTCGGGCGACGTTCGCGTCTCGCCGCAGGATGCTCGAGCCGCCTTCTTCCCCGCGCAGCGCGAGCAAGGCGCCGAAGTAGCGAGCCGGGAACACGGCCGGCACGCACGTTTTTCCGCCGTAGTACGAACCGGCGAGTCGCTTGCCGTGCTCGCTCGCGAACCAGAGCGCGTTCAAGTGCCGGCTCGTGAGGAACGGCTGATCACACACCGAGAGCATCAGCGCGTCGGCACCCCGATCGACGGCCCAGAGCGCGGCGGTGCGAATCGACGCCGCCATGCCCTCGCGCCACCCGCTGCCGTTCAGGATCTCGACGGGCAGGTTCGCGACGCTCGCGGCGATGTCCTCCGAGCGCGCGCCGACCACGACGGCGACGCGGGAGGCGCTCGACTTGCACGCGCATTCCGCCGCCCAGTGGACGAGCGTGTTCGAGCCGTCGAAAGGGAGCAGCTGTTTCGGCATGCCGAGGCGAGCCGAGCCACCGGCGGCGAGCACGGCGCAGGCGAGGTTCATGAGGCTTCTCCTTGCAAGACGAGCGCCACGGGCTCGTGAATGGTCCCGCTGCGCTCGCGTAGCGAGTCGCGCGTCGCCCCCGCGAGCGCCGCCTGCGCCTCGGCGACGATACTGAGCGCGATCTCGGCCGACGTTTCGGCTCCGAGCGCGAGGCCCGCCGGGCCGAACACGCAGGCGCGGCGGGCGGGCGCGATGCCGCCGCGCTCGGCTCCGATTTCGGCGAGCATGCGCTCGGTGCGGCGCGCAGGACCGAGCACGCCGATGTACGGAACGTCGGTGCCGAGAAGCGCGGCGAGCGCGCTGCGATCCGCCGCGTAGTCGTGCGACATGACGACCGCGAGAGGCCGCGCGCAACCGTCGAGGGCGGCCACGTTGTCCGCGAGGGGTTGCTCGGAGAGGTGGCCGAGCTTCATGAAGCGCTCGCGGGCGCCGAGCTGCCCCGGCTTGCCGCAAACGGTCACGTTCCAGCCGAGCAACGCGGCGGCGCCGACCACGGGCACGACGTCGGCGCCGGTTCCGAAGACGAAGAGACGCGGCGCGGGCTCGAGGACCTCGACGAGGACCGTGCTCGAGCCCGCCTGCACGTACGAGGCGCCGGCGCGCGCTTCGCCGAGCGCCGCGTCGAGGGCGCCCGAGAGCACGCGAGTGAGCGAATCGTCGCGCACTTGGCTCACGAGCGCGTGCTCGGTGCGAACGACGCGCGCGCCGAGCGGTACCGGCGCGAGCTTGTCGTCGATCACGGTGGCGAGCGCGACCCGGCGCTCGGCCTCGAGCTCGCGTCCGAGGACGGCCAGGGCCGCGTCGGCGACGGCGGTGAGCGGCTCGAGCATGATTTCGAGCTTGCCGTGGCAGCCGGTGCCTTCGCGCGGTCCGTCGTCCTCGTCGGAGCGTGAATCGACGATTTTGGCGACGGGTCCGTTGCGCGCGAGCCAGGGACCCATGCGCACGAGCTCGCGCTCGAGACAGCCGGCGCTGAGCGCGCCCGCGAGCACCGTGTCGCGCGAAAAGAGCAGGCGCGCTCCCGGACGCCGGTAGGACGAGCCGTCCACGCGCGCGACCGTCGCGAGCCACGTCGGCTCCGACGCGCGCGCGGCGGCGAGCCACGCCCGGCATACCGCCGCGATTTCGCTCATGCGATGACCTTGTCGAGCGTGATCGGGAGGTCGCGCACGCGCTTGCCGGTGGCGTTGAAGACGGCGTTGGCGATGGCCGCCGGCATGCCGGTGATGCCGATCTCACCGATGCCTTTGGCGCCGATCTCGTTCACGTGCGGGTCCTCCTCCTCGACCATGATGATCTCGAACTCCGGCACGTCGGCGTTCACGGGCACGTGATAGTCGGCGAGGTCGCGCGTCACGACGCGGCCGCTCCGCTCGTCGCGCACGGTGTGCTCGCGGAGCGCGAGCCCGAGGCCCCAGACCATGCCGCCCATGAATTGGCTGTGGGCCGTCTTCACGTTCAGGATCTTGCCGGCGGCAAAAGCGGCGACCGCGCGCGTCACGCGAACGTGGCCGAGCTCGGGGTCGACTTTGACCTCGACGAATTGCGCCCCGAAACCGTACGTCGAGTAGCGTTCGCGATCGGCCTTCTCTTCGGTCCTGAGGTCGGCGACGAGCTCCGGACCCTCGGCGCGTTCGGCCGGGGTGAGCAGGTCGAGCTTTCGCTTCAGGGCCTCCGCGGCGCGCTTCACCGCCGAGCCCGTGCTCGACGCGGTTTGGGAACCGCCCGACACCGGCGTTTCCGGCAGCGTCGTGTCGCCGAGCTCGACACTGACGCGCTCGAACGGTACCCCGAGCACGTCGGCCGCGATTTGACCGAGGATCGTGTAGGTGCCGGTGCCGATGTCCTGGCTGCCCGCTTGGATCACGATGCTGCCGTCACGCAGGAGCTTCGCCCGCGCGGAAGCGGCGCTCTGGCGCGCGGGGTAAACCGCCGTGGCCATGCCGAAGCCCACGAGTAAGCGGCCGTCGCGCCTCGACGCCGGCGCCGGGTTGCGCGCGCTCCAACCGAAGGCCTCGGCCCCGCGCCGGTAACATTCGCGCAAGGATTTGCTCGACCAGGGCTTCTTTTCCTCGAAATCGCGCTCGGCGTAGTTTTTGAGACGAAGCGCGAGCGGATCCACTCCGAGCTCGTGGGCGAGCTCGTCCAGCGCCACCTCGAGCGCGAAATTGCCGGTGGCCTCGCCGGGCGCGCGCGTGAAGGTCGGCGTCGGCACGTCGAGCGGGACCACGCGGTGGGTGGTCGCCAGGTTGGGACAGGCGTACAGCATGCGCGTCACGAGCGCGGACGGTTCGGAGAATTCGTCGAAGCGCGACGTCTCCGAGATCACGTCGTGGCGCACCGCCACGAGCGTGCCGTCCTTGGCTGCGCCGAGCGAGAGCTGCTGGATGGTGCGCGGCCGATACCCGACGAGCGAGCACATCTGTTGCCGCGTGAGCACGATGCGAACCGGCCGTGCCACCACGCGCGCGGCGAGCGCGGCGAGCGCCACGTGCGACCACAACGAGCCCTTGCAGCCGAACCCGCCGCCCACGAAGTGCGATATCACCCGCACTCGTTCGACGAGAAGCTCGAAGATGGTCGCGAGGCGCGAACGACAGCCGAAAATGCCTTGCGACGTGTCGTACACGGTGAGCGCGTCCTGGCCCTGCCAAACGGCCGTCACGCCGTGCATTTCCATCGGATGGTGATGCTGGTTGGTCGTCGTGTACGTCCGGTCGACGCGAACCGCGGCGCCGGCGAGCCCCGCCGTCACGTCGCCGCGCGCGGAGTCGGGTTTCGCTTGCGGGCCCGCGCTCCGAGGCGCGTGCCCGCGGGCGGCGTCGGTCGCGAGCGACGCCCGCACCGGCTCCGGCGTATAGCTCACGCCGAGGGACTCTCCCGCCTCGCGCGCGCGCTCCGACGTATCGGCCACGACGACCGCGATCGGCTGATCGGCGTAACTCACGTCCGGGTCTTGCAATACCTGGATGATCTTGTCGACCGGTTGGTTCTTCTGGTTGGCGCGTGGCAAGCGCGGCGCGTTCCACGGCGTGAGCACGGCGAGCACGCCGGGCGCGCGTTCGGCTCGGCTCGTGTCGATGTGCGCGACACGGCCCTTCGCGATCGTGCTCGTGACGACGAAGCCGTAGACGAGGCCCGCCACCGGTACGTCGCCGACGTACTGCGCTTCACCACGCACTTTGGCGCGCGCATCGACGCGATCGACGCCGCGGCCGACGACGCTCACGAGCGCGCTCCGGCGAGCTCGAGCGCCCTCGCGACGACGCGCTCACCGAGCGCGACCTTGAACGCGTTGTCCGGCGTCGTCTTGGCGCCGTTCAGCGCTCGTTTCGCAGCGGCGGCGTAGGTTTCGGGCGTGGGGCTCGCGCCCGTGAGGGCCGCTTCGGCGTCCACCGCCCGCCACGGCTTCACGCCGACGCCACCGAGGGCGATGCGCGCCGAACGGATCGTGCCGCCGTCGAGCTCGAGAGCCACGGCCGCGGACGCGAGCGCGAAGGCGAACGACTCGCGGTCGCGCACCTTGAGATAGGTCGAACGGCGCGCCCGCGGCGAGGCGGGCACGAAGACTTCGGTGATGAGCTCGCCCGGCGAGAGCACGGTTTCCACGTCGGGGCTCGCGCCGGGCAACGTGTGGAGCTCGCCGAGGGGGATCTGCCGAGCGCCCTCGGCGCGTCGCGTCGTGACGACCGCGTCGAGGGCGAGCAACGCGACGGCCATGTCCGAAGGGTGCGCCGCAATGCAGTGCTCGCTCACCCCGAGTACGGCGTGCATGCGCGAGTAACCCCCGAGTGCCGCGCAGCCGCTACCCGGTTTGCGCTTGTTGCACGCCGGAACGCCCGCGTCCCGGAAGTAGCTGCAGCGCGTGCGCTGGAGCAAGTTGCCGCCCGTGCTCGCGAGGTTTCGCACCTGCGGCGACGCCCCGGCCAGAATTGCCTCCGCGAGCAGCGGGAACTCCCGCTGCACCACTGCGCTGAAAGCCACGTCGCTGTTCCGCGCGAGCGCGCCGAGCGTGAGCCCGCGCTCGTCCCAGTGGATGTCCGAGGAGAGCACGTGATTGAGGTCGACGACCTTGCTCGGTCGCTCCACCTCGAGGCGCAGGAGGTCCACGAGGTTCGTGCCGCCGGCGATGAAGCGGCTCGTCGGCTCGCCCCCGCGCGTCACGGCGTCCTCGATGCCGCGCGCCTCGACGTATTCGAACGCCCTCACGTAGGAATTTCGCTTTTCTGGACGCTCGCGATCGCTCGCACGATGTTCGCGTACGCGCCGCAGCGACAGAGGTTTCCGCTCATGTGCTCTCGGATTGCGTCGGGCGTGCGTGCGCGGTTTTCGGCGAGCAGGCCGGCGGCGCTCATGAGCTGCCCCGGCGTGCAGTAGC
>DATJXW010000082.1:0-11771 GCA_035499895.1 Polyangiaceae bacterium
GCTCGCGCTGCCGCTCGCTCGGCGGTCGCTCGTCGCCGAATTGGTTCAGGACGGCCTCCGGCACGACGCGGCGCGCGTAGACGGTGCGGCGCAGCACGGCGACGTCGTCGATCGTGACGACCATGCGATCGCCGAGCGAAATGGTGTCGCCCGAACGCGAGCCGACGAGGCTGATTTCGTCGCTGCTCGTCTCGTAGCGATCGGGGCCGAGCACCTCGAAGCGCACGAGCACGTCGACGAACGGCGCGTCGAGCGAGACGTAAACGCCGCTGCCGACGAGCGCCGTCACCGTGCCTTCGTGCGTCTCGCCGACGCGGTCGCGCATCAGGAGCGTGCGGTAAAGATCGACGACTTCACGCTCGACTTCCATCGCGGCGCGCTCGCGCGTGCTCGCGCGTGTGGCGGCGCTGGCGAGCGCTTCGAGCGCGGCGGGCGAGGCGTCGGGTTTCCCGCCGCGGACGAGGTGTTTCACGGCGCGGTGCACCTCCACGTCGGGGTAGCGCCGAATCGGCGAGGTGAAGTGCACGTACGCTTCCGACGCGAGCCCGAAGTGCCCGATGTTGCCCGTGTCGTAGACGGCTTGCTTGAGCGAGCGCAAAAGCAGCATCTCGAGCACGTTTTTGCGCGGGTGCTTCTGGATGCGCGCGAGAAAACGCGCGACGCCGAGCGGGTCGGAAAGCGAGTCGAGGTCGACCTCCACGCCGAGCTTCTTCGCGACGAGGCCGAGCCGTTCGAGCTTCTGCTCGTCGGGCTTGCCGTGCACGCGGTACACGCCCGGGCTCTTCTTTTGACCGAGGAAGCGCGCGACGGTTTCGTTCGCGAGCAGCATGAGCTCCTCGATCATCGAGTAGGCGCGCTTCACGCCCGGATCCTGCGCGCGCCGCACCACGTCGACGGGCGCCCCCGTTTTCGGGTCGAGCACGACGCGCGCCTCGGGCAGATCGAGATCGAGCGCACCGCGCAGCATGCGCCGCTTGCGGAGCTTGCGCGCGAGCTCGTCGAGCACGCGCAGGCCCTTTTTCATGGCTTCGGCCTGCGTGCTCGTCGGCCCCTGCTCGGTGAAGCCGAGCGTCTTCGCGACGCCGCCGTACGTGAGCATCGCGTGCGAACGCATGAGCCCTTCGACGATCTCGAAGTCCGTCACGCCGCCGTCGCGATCCAAATCCACGATCACGCACAGCGTGAGGCGCTCCTGCTCGGGCAAGAGCGAGCAGAGGTCGGCGGCGAGCGCGGCCGGCAACATCGGAATCGCGCGATCCGGAAGATAGATCGTGCAACCACGACCGAGGGCTTCGTCGTCGAGGGCGCTCCCGGGCTGCACGTACTCGCTCACGTCCGCGATCGCGACGTACGCGCGATAGCCGTCGCCGAGCTTCTCGACCCAAACCGCGTCGTCGTGGTCGCGCGCGTCCTCGGGGTCGATGGTGGGGAGCGGCACGTCGCGCAAATCGCGGCGTTTTTCGCCGCTCGCGCGCCGCAGCCGGGCCGCCATGGCCTCGGCTTCGCGCACGGCGGCGTCGGGGTGCTGCTCTTCGATCGACTCGCGGATCAGAATCTTTTTCACCTCGACGTTCGGATCGCCGGGCGCCCCGAGCACGTCGAGGAGCTCGCCCTCCGGATTCTCGTCGCCGAACTCGGGGAAGCGCGTGATGGTCGCGACCGCGGCCGCGCCGTCGACGGCGCCCTTCGGCGCGCCGGCGAGCACGATGGGACCGCGGATGCGCGAATCGTCCGGCTCGAGCCACGCGCTCTTGCCGCGCTTGCGCAGCACGCCGGCGACGCGCGGGTTGCGCCGACCGAGCACCTCGTCGATGCGCCCCTCGCTGCCTCGCGCCGAGACGTTCGTGACCGTCACCCGCACGCGGTCGCCGTGGAGCGCGCCGCCGATGGCGTCGGGCGGTACGTACACGTCGTCCTTGCCCGCCGCGGAGACGAAGCCGAACCCCCTCGGGTTCACCGCGAGCACGCCCTCGAAGCTGTCCCGCCCCGCGGCGCTCGTTCGGCCTTTTGCCATGGCGGGGCCTTTACATTAAACGTTCTGATGTGGCCAGAGTCCACGCCCTGCTCGTGCTTCGGGCCGCGGTCCTCGTCGCGTTGCTCGGCAGCTCCGCGCTCACGATCGACTACCTGAGCCCGGTCCCGACCTTCTGCGGCGCCACCAGCGGGTGCGGCACCGTCCACCAGAGCGCCTGGAGTCATCTCGGTCCGCTCAACGTGCCGCTGCCGGCGCTCGGGCTCGTGTGTTTCACGGCGGTGCTCACGCTCTCGCTCTTGCCGGGCACCCGGCGGTACACGGCCGCGCCGCTCGCGATCGCCGGCGGCGCCGTCGCGACGGCTCTGCTCCTGCTGCAGTGGCTCAAGGTCGGCGCGTTCTGCGTGCTCTGCGTCACCGTCGACACGGCGGCGCTCGTCGCGGCGGCCGCGGGTCTGGCGTTCGTTCTACGCAAGGGCGACGACGCGAGCACGGCCGAGTCCGAGCCGAGCCCCTCCGACGCGCGGAGCGAGCCGCTGCGCGACGGCGCCTGGATTGCGCTCGGGGTGCTCGCCGTGACGGCGCCGCTCGTGTGGCCCGCGGTTCAACCGCTGCCCGACGTGCCGCGCGAGATCGCCGCTTACTACGAGCCCGGCAAGATCAACGTCGTCGAATTCGTCGATTTTCAGTGCCCTTTTTGCCGCATGTACCAGCCGGAACTCAAGAAGGTGATCGACGAGTACGGCTCGCGCGTTCACTTCGTGCGCCTCGATCTGCCGCTCGCGATGCACCCGCTCGCGCGCGGCGCGGCCCGCGCGCACCTCTGCGGCGTGGCGCGCGGCCGCGGCGAACAGCTCGCGAACGCGCTCTTCGAGACGGAAGACTTGTCGACGGCGGGGCTGCTCAAAGCGGGCGCGTCCGTCGGCCTCGATCCGAAAGCGCTCGAAGCGTGCATGAACGCGCCCGAGACCGACCGCGACGCCGGCAAGAGCGAGGAGCTCCTCAAGCGCCTCGGGTTGCTTCAGGGACTGCCGACGACGTTCGTCGGCGCGAAGATGATCGTCGGCGCGGAGGAGGCGCCGGCTCTGCGCGAAGCGTTCGAGCAAGCGGCCGCGGGCGCGAACCACGGCATTCCGGGCTCAATTTACACGGCGATCGTGCTCGCCGCCGCGGCCGCGAGCGTCGGGTTCGGCCGGCGGCGCAGCGTCACTTCGGGCAAGCGATGAGGCCGTTCTTGCCGCACACGCAGTCGCCCGTCTGGCACTTGCCGGGTCCGCCGGTGCACGTGTTGCCGTCCACGGGCGTCACGTCGCAATCGACTGGCCCGGCGCCGGGGCAGCCGATCTTCGCGTCGCTGCCGCACACGCAATCGCCGACCTGACACACACCGGGTCCGCCCGTGCACGAGTTGCCGTCGACCGGCGTGTTGTTGCAATTGACGGTCGAGACCGCGCCCGCGCCGCCGTTCGGCTCGCCGCCCTCGGCGCCCGTGCCGCCCGTCCCGCCCGTGCCCGTACCCGCGCTACCGCCTGCGGCGCTCGTCGTGCCGGCGACGCCGCTTCCCGCGCTACCGCCCCGCCCAGCGCTTTCACCGCCCGAACGTCCGCCTTCGGAGCGGCCGCCCTCGTTGGAGCGCCCGCCTTGGCTCGGACGTCCACCTTCGCCGAAGCGGCCGCCCTCGTTGGACCGACCGGCTTCCGCGGTCCCGCCGCTGCTGTCGCGCCCGCTCGAGCCGCCGCTCGCGTCCGTGCCGCCGGTGCTCTGCCCGCCGCCCGTGCAATTGACGACGATGAGCGAGCTCATCAAGCACTCGCAGCCGTTCGTCCCCTGACAGCTGCCCGGCGCGGGACACGAGTCGCCGTTCTTCGGACTGTCGCCGCAGTCGACGCTACCGCCGCCGCCGCCGGTTCCGGTTTGCGTGCCGCCCTGCGGGTTGCGGGTGCCGCCCGTCCCCTGCGTGCCGCCTTGCGTCGTTCTCCCTGCACCGCCCTGCATGAACGAATTGCCAGTGCCCGCGCGGCCGGCATTGTTGGTCCGCACGCCGGCTGCACCGGCGGCGCCCTTGGACGACGACGAATCGTCACTGCCGCACGCGAAAGCGAACACGAGGGACGTGGTGGCGGCGAACGTGAGACCGGTGAGCACGGATCGGCGCATGATGTTCATCAGTAACGCAGCATACCGCGTGCAGGCAGGGAGGCGGGCGGCGACCGTGCCGAGGAGTGGTACACTCCAATATGCCAGTCTCAGAAAACACGGTCCCGTTCGAGACGTTTCGAGCGCTTCCGAAGACCGATTTACACGTCCATTTGGACGGTTCGCTCCGCATCGAGACGATTCTCGACATTGCGCGTGCGGACGGCATCGAGCTCCCCGCGACCGACGTGGCGGGCCTCACCGCGGCCATCGGCTGCGGCGCGCAGTTCGGCTCCCTCGTCGAATACCTGCGCGGCTTCGACATCACGCTGCGGGTCATGCAATCCGAAGCCG
This sequence comes from Polyangiaceae bacterium, assembly GCA_035499895.1. Classification (GTDB taxonomy): domain Bacteria; phylum Myxococcota_A; class Polyangia; order Polyangiales; family Polyangiaceae; genus PMG-095. The sequence continues at coordinate 4,463 of DATJXW010000082.1, forward strand.
CGCTCGAGCGCATCGCGTTCGAGCTCGCGGAAGACGCGCACCGCGAGAACGTCCGTTACATGGAGGTGCGCTACGCGCCGATGCTGCACACCCGCCGCGGTCTGAAGCTCACGCGCGTCGTCGAAGCGGTGCTCGACGGCCTGCGCCGCGCGCGCGAGACCTTCGGCATCAAGGCGAACGTCATCGTTTGCGGCATCCGCAACATCTCGCCGGAGTCTTCGTACCAGATGGCGGAGCTCGCCGTCGCGTACAAGGGCGGCGGCGTCGTGGGCTTCGACCTCGCGGGCGCCGAGGCCGACTTCCCTGCGAAGCATCATCGCCAGGCGTTCCAGCTCGTGCGGGACAACAACATCAATTGCACCATCCACGCGGGCGAGGCGTACGGTCCCGAATCCATCGCGCAGGCCATTCACGTCTGCGGCGCGCACCGCATCGGCCACGGCTGCCGGCTGCGCGAACACGGCGATCTCCTGCATTACGTGATCGATCACCGGATCCCGCTCGAGTGCTGCCCGTCCAGCAACGTTCAGACCGGCGCGGTGAAAACCCTCGCGTCCCACCCGCTCAAGCTCTACTTCGACCTCGGCTTGCGCGTGACGATCAACACCGACAACCGGCTCATCACCGACACGAGCGTCTCCAAGGAGCTCCACCTCGTGCATCGCGAGATGGGCGTGCCGTTCGACGACATCAAGGCGATGATCCTCGCGGGCTTCAAGTCGAGCTTCCAGCCGTTCCACGAGAAGCAGGCGATGATTCGCCGCGTGATCGCCGAGCTCGAGCGTTACGACGACGACGGCGCGCTCCGTTCGGTCAGCGCGCCCGTGCTGCAATCCGAGCGCCCGCCGCGCGTCCGCATGAGCGCGAGCGTCCGCCCCGACGCCGAATAGCTTCGCGCGCGGCGACGCGCTCGCCGCACGCCGTCAGCGCGAGTCGAGCGGCTTCGGGCACAAGCCGCGGAGCTTGCACGCGCCGCACTCTTTGCCGGAGAAGATGCGGTCGAAGCGCTGCTGACTCGCGTCGAGCAGCACGTCGTCGTCGGTCGTCACGCCGAGCTCGAAGTTGCGGCGCCCGTCGTCTTTGGCGCCGAGCCCCGCGCCGGTGAAGTTCGCGCTGCCGAGATAGAGAAACGCGCCGTCGACCGCGATCATCTTCAAATGCACGCGCGGGCAGTGCCGCAGCTCGAAGCGCGGCGGTACGAGCTCACGCGCCTGCGCGAGCGACGCGCGAAATCGCCGGGACGGCGGCGCGCCGTGCAAGATTCGAAGCTCCACGCCCGCGCGGACGAGCTCCGTGAAACGCTCGACGATGGAGTAGTAGCGGCCCTGGGCGCGGGCGCGCGTGCCGATCGGCGCCTCGATGTGCACGTCCTTCAGATTGGCCGTGGAGATCCAGACGGAGATGCGCGCGTTGCCGAGCGCCCGCACGATGATCTCCTCGTAGTGCCGGCGATCGCTCACGAGGTCGACCGCCGCGCGGCGGACGTTCGTCGCCTCGAGGAGTTTCGTCGCGGCCGCACGTGCCCGCATCCGGCGAGGCTACGGGCGCCGCGCGGCGTGGGCCAAATTCCGGCTAGAAGGCGAGGCCGGCACGCACGTCGCCGTCCATCGCCGAGCTCAGCGCCTCGACGGCTTTTTCGACCGCCGCCGACTCCTTCTCCGGCAGCTTCACGTCGAAGCGCACGTAGAGGTCGCCCTGCTGATTCTGCCGCTTCACGCCCTTGCTCTTCAGGCGCGCGACCTGACCGCTCTGCGCGTGCTTCGGCACGGTGAGCGTCACGGAGCCCTCCGGCGTCGGGATGCGCACCTTGGCGCCGTGATACGCCTCGCCCGCGGTGATCGGCAGATTCAAGTAGAGGTCGAGGCCGGAGCGCTCGAAATACGGGTGCTCGCCGACGCGAATCGTGAGGATCAAGTCGCCGGGCGGGCCGCCGAAAGCGCCCGGAGCTCCATGACCCGCGACGCGCACGCGATCGCCGTCACCCGCGCCGGGCGGGATGCGCACCTTCACTTCTTCGCCCCCGTCCTGCATGCGGAGCCTGAGCTCCGAGCCCCGGATCGCCGAGACGAAATCGACGTTCACCTCGCTCGCGATGTCCGAGCCCTTGCTCGGACCGCCGCGTCGAGGGCGCCCGCCGAAGAGGTCGCCGAACATGTCGCCGATGCCGCCCCCGCCGCCGGGCACGCCGAACAGATCCTCGATGTTCACGCCGGGGCCCGGCTGGCGCACGCGGCCGCCCCGCGTCGCCGCGCGGTAGGCACGCGCCGCGTCGGCGTCGAACCCCTCGCGGAGCGCGTCCTCCCCGAACTCGTCGTAGAGCTTGCGCTTGTCGGGGTCGCTCAGCGCTTGGTTCGCGCGATTCACCGCCTTGAAGCGCGCTTCGGCCTTCTTGTTCCCCGGGTTCTTGTCGGGGTGGAGCTCGGCCGCGAGCTTGCGATACGCCTTTTTGATCTCGTCGGCGGTCGCCGTGCGCTCGACACCGAGCTCCTTGTAAAAGTCGGCCATGTCCTCGAAAAGAACGTAATCAGCCCCGTGCGAGTTTCAATCCTCGGCGCGCGAGGTCACGCGGGACGGCAAGAAACCACGGCGGAATCGGTGTGCCGGTCGGCGGGGTGGTCGCCGAAGTCGGCGGTGAACTCGATGTCGGTGAAGCCGTTGTAGTGCAGCAACGCTTCCATCTCGCGGGGGAAGATCTGGCGGTGCGTGAGCGGGATCGTCCAGGGCTTGCCGCGCTCGGGCGAGAAGCGCGTGGTCACGAGCAGGAGCTGGCGGAACTGGTCGTAGTCGAAGCGCTCGTCGTAGCGCACGAGCTCGCCGGTCGTCGGGTGGCGGATGCGCGGGGCGCCGAACCAGCGTTCCGGATCGCGACTCAGGTCGTCCGGCTGCGGCACGGAGAAGTCGAACACGAAGCGGCCGTCGGCTTCGAGGTGCTCGCGCACGCGCGCGAAGAGCGCCTCGAAGTCCTCGCGCTCGTAGAGGTGGAGGACGGCGTTGAACGGCGCGATGACGAGCGGGAAGCGCCGCTTCAGGCGCACGTCGCGCATGTCGCCGTGCGTGAGGTGCACGCGCTCGCGGACCTTCGGCGGCGCGGTCTCGAGATTTTTGCGGAGGTCGTCGAGCATCGTGCGCGACAGATCGACGCCGAAAACCTCGACGCCCGCGCGGGCGACGCCGAGCGCGACGCGCCCGTTGCCGACCCCGTATTCGAGCACCGGACCCTTCGAGCGCCGCGCGAGACGCACGTAATAGTCGACGTCGTGACGGCGGTTGCCGTACGTCTTCGTGTAGTACGCGGGGTCCGAATAGTGCGCGAGCGCGCCCGCGTCGCCGGCCGTTCCGAGCTCCTCGATGGAACCGGGAAACGGAACCTCGGGCTTTCGCGTCACGGATTCTGCTTGGCGAGCTCTTCGATGTACTCTTCGACGACCTCGACCGAGGGGCGGTGATACCGCACGCGACCGGCCGCGATCTCGCGCAAGCTGATCACCGGCGCCTTGTTCTTGGCGTTGACGAGCTGCGGCGCGCCCTTCATGAGGGAGCGAGTGCGAGAGGCCGCGAGCACGACGAGTGCAAAGCGGTTCTCTTCTTTTTCGAGGCAGTCTTCGACGGTGACGCGAGCCATGGGGGCGCGGAAAGTAGCGTTTGAAGCGCGCCCACGCAAGGTAACGGCACGCGACCTGATTCTGTATTTCCGTTCAGTATCTGCTCGATGCGATAATCGCCTCGTGACGACCACGGGAATTCAGATCGTCGACGACGTCCTCATCGAGGCGACGCTCGTGAAGGCTCGCCGCTCGCCGCGGCTCCGCGCCAATCACAACCTTCACGCGACCGAGGCGGACGGCTTTCATCGTTTCCTGAACGCGTTCGTGCGCGGAACCTACGTCGCACCGCACCGGCACATCACGCCAGGAAAGCCCGAAAACTTCGCGGCACTCCGCGGCGAGCTCGCTTGTTTCGTGTTCGACGACGGCGGTCGGGTGCTCGAGCGGCTCGTGCTCGGGCGTGGCGGCATTCACGGCGTCGATATCGGCGCCGGGCTCTGGCACACGCTCGCGCCGGCGACACCCGAAGCCGTGTGTCTCGAGGTCAAACCCGGACCGTGGGACCCGAAGACGGACAAGGAGTTCGCGCCCTGGGCGCCCCGTGAAGGCGATGCGCGCGCAGCCGCGTACCTCGCCGCGCTCATGGCATCGCTCGCCGAATACTGAACTTGTGTTCAGATAGTCGCGGTGCTATGGGCGGGCGGGCCATGCCTCGCGCAGCGAAGACGAACGGGGAGCGGCACGCGGGCGCGCCGCACGCCGGAGAGACGATCGAAATCAGCGGCGCGCGCGAGCACAACTTGGCGATCGACCACCTGGTGCTGCCGAAGCAGCAGCTGGTCGTGTTCACGGGGCCGAGCGGCTCCGGCAAGTCGAGCCTCGCGTTCGACACGCTCTACGCGGAAGGGCAGCGCCGCTACGTCGAGTCGCTGTCCGCGTACGCGCGTCAGTTTCTCGGCCGGCTCGATCGTCCGGCGGTCGAGCGCTTGCGGGGGCTCTCGCCGACCATCGCGATCGAACAGAAGAGCGCTTCGTCGAACCCGCGTTCGACCGTCGGCACCATCACGGAGATCCACGACTACTTGCGCGTGCTCTGGGCCCGCGCGGGGCGCCAGCACTGCGTGGAGTGCGGCGAAGCGGTGCAGGGTCGCAGCACGGACGAGATCATCGCGGAGGTGCTCGCGTTGCCGAAGGGGGCGAAGCTCCTCTTGTGCGCGCCGCTCGTCACGCATCGAAAGGGCGAATTCCGGGAGATTTTCGCGGATCTCGCCGAGCGCGGCTTCGCGCGGGTGCGCCTCGACGGGACGGTGACGCGCCTCGACCAGCTCCCCGTGCTCGACAAAAAGAAGAAGCACACGGTCGAGCTCGTCGTCGATCGCCTCGCGGTGGACGCGGAGTCGCGCTCGCGCATCGCCGAAGCGGTGGAGCTCGGACTCAAGGAAGGGAAGGGCGAGCTCTTGATCGACGTCGAGGGACGTAAGCCGCTCGCCTTCTCGACGATGCGCGCGTGCTGCGGCGTGACGTACGCCGAGCTCAGCCCGCAGAGCTTCTCGTTCAACTCGCCGCTCGGCATGTGCAGCGCGTGCAACGGACTCGGCACGCGCATCGAGATCGATCCCGAGCTCGTGGTGCCCGATCGTTCGCTGTCGATTCGTCAGGGCGCGATTGCGCCGTGGGGGACCGCCGTCGAGCGCGGCGACGGCTGGACCTACCGAATGGTCGAAGGGGTCGCGAAGGCGACGGGCGTCGACCTCGACATGCCGTTCGGGAAAATCCCGAAAAAGCTGCGCGATCAGGTGCTCTTCGGCATCGAAGGCAAGAAGATCCAGCTCACGTGGGGCAAGGAAGGCAGCGAGAACCACGGCAGCTGGGGCATGCGCTTCAAGGGCGTGATTCCCACCTTGATGCGGCGCTATCACGAGACGGGGTCGGAGCGCATGCGCGACCAGTACCGGAAGTTCATGCGCGAGCTCCCGTGCGCGGCCTGCGGCGGCAAGCGCTTGCGCAAAGAAAGCCTGTTCGTGCGCGTGGGCGGCAAGGGGCTCGCGGACGTGATGTCGGCGTCGATCGCCGACGCGAGCGCGTGGTTCGGAGCGCTCGAGCTCGGCGGGACGAGCGCCGCGATCGCCGAGGGGCCGCTGCGCGAGGTGCGGAGCCGGCTTCAGTTCTTGCTCAACGTGGGGCTCGACTACCTCACGCTCGAGCGCTCGGGGCCGACGCTCTCCGGCGGCGAGGCGCAGCGCATTCGTCTGGCGAGCCAGCTCGGCAGCGAGCTTTCCGGCGTGATTTACGTGCTCGACGAGCCGAGCATCGGCCTGCACGCCCGCGACAATCAGCGCCTCATCGCGATGCTGAAGCACCTGCGCGACCTCGGGAACTCGGTGCTCGTCGTCGAGCACGACGAGGACACGATTCGAGCCGCGGACCACGTCGTCGACTTCGGGCCCGGCGCCGGACACCAGGGCGGCAAGGTCGTGTTCGCGGGCACGCCGCGCGAGCTCCGCGTGGCCGCCGGGCTCACCGCCGAGTACCTGAGCGGCAAGCGCCGCATCGAAGTGCCCGCGCAGCGCCGGACCTCGCCCGCAGCACTCGTCGTCAAGGGCGCGAAGGAGCACAACCTCAAAAACCTCACGGTGTCGTTTCCGCTCGGCGTGCTCTGCGCCGTCGCGGGCCCGAGCGGCGCCGGCAAGAGCTCGCTCGTGAACGGCATTTTGCTGCCGGCGCTCGCGCGCCACTTGCACGACGCGAGCGAGCCCGTGGGCGCGCACGAAGCCATTTTGGGCCTCGAACACATCGACAAGGTGATTTCGATCGACCAGCAGCCGATCGGGCGCACGCCGCGCTCGAACCCCGGCACGTACACCAAAGCGTTCGACGAGATTCGCGCGCTCTTCGCCGAGCTGCCCGACGCGAAGCGACGCGGGTGGGACGCGGGGCGCTTCAGCTTCAACATGGCGGGCGGCCGCTGCGAAGCGTGCGAGGGCGACGGCGTCGTGCGCGTCGAGATGCACTTTTTGAGCGACGTGTACGTGACGTGCGAGGTGTGTCAGGGCCGTCGCTACGACGCGGAGACGCTCGGCGTGCGCTACCGCGGCAAGAGCATCGCCGACGTGCTCGAGACCGACATCGACGGCTGTTTGGCGCTGTTCGAAGCGCATCCGTTGCTCTCGCGCATCCTGCGCACGCTGTCGGAAGTCGGGCTCGGTTACGTGAAGCTCGGGCAATCGGCGCCGACGTTGAGCGGCGGCGAGGCGCAGCGCATCAAGCTTGCGCGCGAGCTCTCACGCCGGCAGACCGGACGCACGCTCTACGTGCTCGACGAGCCGACCACGGGCCTGCATTTCGAAGACGTGAAGCGCTTGCTCGAGGTGCTCCATCGCTTGGTCGACGCGGGCAACAGCGTCATCGTCATCGAGCACCACCTCGACGTGATCAAATCCGCCGATCACGTGATCGATCTCGGTCCGGCGGGCGGCGTCGCGGGCGGCCGCGTGATGGCGACGGGCACGCCCGAAGCGCTCGCGAAGAATCCGAAGAGCATCACGGGGCCGTATCTGAAGGAAGTGCTCGAGCGCTCCGCGCGGCGCGTGACGCCGAAGAAAGCGCGCGGAGCGGAGCGTCAACGCGCGTTGGAGGAAGCATGAGCGGCGAGAAGATCCGTTGCGGTTGGGCCGGGAGCGATCCGACGTACGTCGGCTACCACGACAAGGAGTGGGGCGTGCCGGTGCGCGACGATCGGCGCTTGTTCGAGTTTTTGATTTTGG